>CAIMWA010000356.1 GCA_903845045.1 uncultured delta proteobacterium
CACGAGCGTCACCGGCGTCGACGCCGCCCCGCCCGTCGACGTCGCGTCGCGTGCGGACGTGCCCTCCGTCGACGTTCACGACGCGGGAGCGACGCGCTGCACCGGCTCCGCGTCGGGGCAGTCCGCGGTGTGGACCTGCACGACCACCGGCGCCGCGCGCCAACGCTGCGTCGCGGGCGTCGTG
Organism: uncultured delta proteobacterium; assembly: GCA_903845045.1. Classification (GTDB taxonomy): domain Bacteria; phylum Myxococcota_A; class Polyangia; order Polyangiales; genus SCUS01. Next base: position 185 of record CAIMWA010000356.1, read on the forward strand.
CACACCGAGGCGTGCGCGCACGGCTGCACGGCGCGTCCCTCGGGCACCGACGACGTCTGCGCGCCCGCGCCGCCGCCACCGCCGGCGAACCCGACGACGCTGCCCACGTGCGCGCACCGGCCGCTGCTTCACTGGGGTCTGCACCCCCTCGCGTCGGACCACCTGCGCTGCGCCGGCGTGCCGAACGCCCGCATCACGCAGACCATCGGCTACGCCGTGGCGAGCGCGGGCACCCACGCCCCCGACGGCTCGGCAAACGGGATGCAGTATTCCGCGGCGACGGACATCAGCGTCTCCGGCCTCTCGCACGCCGCCATCGGCACGCTGATCTCGACGCTGGCGGACCAAGGCTTCGCGGCCTGGTTCCGGTGGCCTGGGCACGACGGATGGCCTTCGGCCGACGCCCTGCACATCCACGCGATCTTCGTGGGCGTGCCCATGAAGGCCTCGCTGCGCTCGCAGGTTGGATCGTGGCTCGCCGGGCGCAACGGGCTCGTGAGCAACAGCGTCTACACGTTCCACACCTGGACGGCGCCGCAGCGCGCGCTCATCCGCGCGGTGTTCAACGCCGCGAACTGACGTCGTCGCGCGCCCAGCGCGGGGCCCGAGTGCGATACGCTGCGGGCATGGGAGCCAACGACGTTCAGGGGCGGAGCCTCGCCGTGTGCTTCGCCGGCGCGGCGTTCTTCGGGGTGCTGCTGCCCGTCGCGTGGGTCATGGTGACCATCGCTGCGAGCACGCTTGCGACGGGACGCACGCAGCAGGAGACCGTCGGCTACGCGATGATCCTCACGGGTCCTGCGGCGGCGGTGCTCGGCGCCGTCGGCGGCTTCGCCGTGGGCTTCTTCGGCGACCCCGCGCGCTGGCTCCGACGGTGGGCGATCTTCGGCGTCGCGGGGCTCGCGCTCGCCTTCGCGTTCAACGCCTGGATGCTCGTCGACACGAGACCCCCCGCGAGCGCGTCGCAGGCTCGGTGACGCGCGATCCTCCCGCGAATCAGCGCGGGGGACGGCACACGTCGGCGGTGGCGCTGCGGTCCGGTCGCGAGGCCCCGTGGAGGAGCGCGAGGCGGCCCGTGAAGCGCTGGCAGCTTCGATTGAACGTGGGCGTCGCCGCGGGCACGCAGATGCCGCTCGACGCGGTGGTGGCCGCGGGGTCGCTCACGCAGAACGTCCCGCTCTCGCCCGCGCGGTCGGGGCACGTCGAGCTGCAACGCACGGTGCACGTTCCCGCGCCGCCCGACGGCGGAACACGGCACAGGCCGCCGGTGAAGGTGCAGTCGGCGTCGGCGGTGCACTCGGCCCCGACCCAACGCTGCGGAACGTCGATGGCGCGGCCGTCGTTGGCGCGCTCGACGGCTTGCTGGATCTTCACCGGGGTGTGCGCGCGACCGCGGACGCGGGCGTAGACCTCGACGATGTCGTCGGCGCTCATGCGCACGCAGCCGTGCGACACGTAGCCGTGGCGGAGCGATCCGCCGTTGGGCGCGACGAAGCCGTCGATGGGTCCGTGGATGCCGTAGCCCGCCGACGGCGGACCTGCGAGGCGGATGAACGGCAGCCCCGCGAACACCGGCGTGCGCACGCCGTGGTCGTCGTGCCAGATGCGGCACGGGTAGTAGTAGACGAAGGAGCTGTCCGGTCCTTCGGTGGTGTTCGAGCCCGTGTAGAAGACCCCGTTGGGCGCGGCGTCGCTCGTTGGCGTGAGCGAGCGGCCGTTCTCGAGCGCGCCCGGCCCGATGGGGAACACCCGGTCGTAGCCGCCAGCGCGGTCGCGGAGGTGCAACGTGAGCCCGTCGAGGGACACGACGATCTCGGGCTGCTGCAGCGCCGGGACGCTCGGGATGTCCTTGCAGCGCAGCGCGTTCTGCCAGGTGCGCGAGTCGAGCGCCGTGACGTCGCTCACCACGTCGCCGAGGGCGAGGTCCGCGGTGCCCTGGCTCTCGGAGAACGACTCGTCGTCGGCCGCGCAGCCGCACGCGACGGCCACCACCACGCACACCGCGACACTGCGAAGCTGCGACGTCGTACGCATGGCGCGCGACTACCACCGCGGCGTCGGGGCCGCAATGGGTGTCGCCGAGTCCGCGGTCGTCACGGCGCGGGGCGGTGCACGAAGACGATGTGTGCGTCGCGTCGCAGCGCGTCGCTCGCGCCGAGACGCTGCGACAGCCGGCGCTCCTCCTGGACCACCTGGAGCACCGCCGGGCGCATCGCCTCGAAGGTGAGCTCGGGCTGCTCGCGGCGCTCGATCACGTGGATGATCCAGAAGCGGTTGTTCGGGCCCCGCAGGATGTTGCTCGTCTGCCCCACCGGCAGCGTGTAGGCCATGTCGCGCCACGCCGCGGGGACGAGGTTCCAGCGCAGCCAGCCGAGGTCCCAGGGGTGCCCGGCGCCGTCGGGGATGCCCGCGAACTGCCGCCGCGCGACCTCCTCGAAGGCAGCACCGCCGCGCACCTCGGCGAGCGCCCGCGCCACCGCCGCCTCGTCGCGCAGCAGGATCTGCTCGACGTGCACCTCGGTGCGGATGCGCGTCGCGTTGGCGTCGTAGTACGCCCGCGCGTCGGCGTCGCTCACCGCCGGCCGAGCGGTCTGCTCCTGGGTCTCGAGCATCGTCGCGAGCTGCGAACGCCGCCATTCGCGGAAGCTCGCCTCGGCCCGCGCAAGATCTGCACGGAAACCCGGCTCCCGGTCGAGTCCCCGACGCATCGCTTGCTGGGACTGGAGCTCCTCGCCGATGAGCCGGTCGAGGGTCTGCTCGGGGGTCTCGGCGGCGCCGGACCCGCCATGCGACGAAGGTCCACGCGCGGCGCTGGTGACCTCTTCGCGGGTGATCGGCACGCCGTTCACGGTGACGAGGACCTCGCCGACGACCGCGGGCGGGGCCGTCGTCGCGCCGGCATCGGGCGCAGGACGACCCGCGGGGTGACGGCACCCGGTGGCGGCGGTGAGGGCGAGGGTGGCGAGGACGGAGGCGAGGGGGCGGAGGCGCATGGGGTTGACGCTACCGGAGCAAGGCCCGCACCGGCGACGCGAAGTGCGCCGATGCGAGCCGCTCGACGGGCGTCAGTGGCAGGTGCGGCAGGACTCGACCTCGTCACCGCTCCACGGGTTCGCCGGGGTCGGGTCGAAGGTCTGGAGGCGCATGTGGCTCGCGGCCGCGTCGGAGTCGTGGCAGCCGCCGCAGGGCAGCCGCGCGGGCATCGTCGCCCAGGTGCCGCTCGTCGTGGCCGCCGGGTGGCAGGTCTCGCAGTTGCGGAGGTCCTGCGGGAACGGGAGGTTCCAGTTGCGCCCGTTCACCGTGTCGGCGTGGCTGACCGTGGAGATCGGGTAGTTCAGCATCGACGCCGCGGCGTGCACCGCGTGGACGCGCCGGGCGATGGGGATCGCACCCGGGAAGACCGTGCCCACCGCCGTCTGCGGCTGGTAGTCGTGGCACGACCCGCACTGGTCGATGGCCGTGTTGTTGAAGATCTTGTGGTGCCGGAGCTGGTCGAGGACGAACCCGCGTCCGTCCGGACCCTCGTGGCACGAGGCGCAGTTGCCGGCCGGAGCGAGCTCCTCGGCGGCCTGACCGACCTGGAAGGCCAGGCGGGCGACGGTGGGGGTCTGCCAGTTCGTCGGATCCGTGGCGATGTTGCCGCGGTCGTTGAACTCGATGGCGACGTTGTACGTACCCGGCGTCAGGTCGTCGACGGGGTCGAGCTGGTAGAGGATCGCGCCGGCGGTGTAGCTGACCTTCGCGTCCTGGTTGGCCGCGAGGATGCGGCGGCTCACGTTGTTCGACGGCGTCGAGCCCGTGGGCATGTGCGCCGTGAGATCGCCGGCGAAGACCGACGTCGCGAGTGCGCTCGCCTGAAGCTGGATGGAGAACACGTTGGCGAGGTTGCGGCTGCGGATGCCGAGCTTGCCGTTGGTCTCGACCCACGCGATGCCGCGAGCGGCGAAGGCGGCGTTGGCGTTGAGCCAGCGCGCCATCTCCGTCGGGGTCGCCGCGGTGAGCGTGCCGAAGAAGCTCGCCACCACCGGCACGGTCACCGTGCCGGAGCGCAGGAGGTCACCACCGGCGATGTCGTGCGAGTGGATGTCCATGCCCTGGTCGAACTGGACGATGAGCGAGGCGCCCGTCGCGCTGAGGTCGAAGGGACCGACGCTGGAGCTGAAGAGCTGCGAGCGCGCGGCCGTGGTGAGCACCGGCATGCGGTGCGCGCGCGGACCCTCGACGAAGAGGCTGGCGCCCCGGAGCAGGCCGTCGCGGGGCGGGCACGGGCCGCCGAGGGGGTTCGCCGTCGTCGGGCCGGGGCAGCCCTCGGCCGTCGCGTCCTCGCCGAGCGTGGTGTGGTCGATGAGCGCGCCGGTGATGGCGTCGTGGAGCACCACGGAGACCACCGGGGCCTCGCCGCGCACATAGAACGAACCGTTCGCAGGCGGCGACAGCGTGATCGCCGCTGTGAACTCCGCGTTGTTCCGCACGTCGCGGGTGGTCCAGTCGTGGACCGTGGCGATGGGCGCCTGGATCAGCGCCTGCGGACCGGTCGCGTGGTGGCACGTGGAGCACGTGCCGTCGTTGGGCTGCGAGCCGCCGGGGTGGTTGGTGCCCGTCGCGAAGTCGATGTCGTCGTGGCACGAGCCGCACGCCGAGCGCGACGGGGTGTTCATCCAGTTGTCGACCTGCGCGCCGGTGCCCTGGTGGCACTTCTGGCAGTTCTGGAGCACCGCCGGGAACTCCACGTCCTCCCAGGAGTTGCGCGTCGTGTTGTAGCCCCAGATCGCGTACTGGCCGTTGTCCGCCGCCTCGTTCACCGTGGTGGCGGGGTCGTCGTAGAGGATGCCGTCGGGGCCGCGCACCGTGGAGAGCTCGCCGCCCGCGTGGATCTTGTGGATCATGACGCGGAGCTCGAGGCTGTTGCCGCTCTGGGCATCGGTCGCGCCGGGCACGTGGCAGCTCTGGCAGGTCTCGATGGAGAGCCGGTCGCCGCCGTGGCCGTGGAACTGGTTGGCGCCGTGGCAGCTCTGGCAGGCCGAGGTCTGGATGATCTCGCGGCGCTCGGTGAGGGCCGAGCCGTCGGGCACGAAGTCGAAGTGCGCGTCGGCCGTCGGACCGCTGTGACCGCCCATCATGATGACGATGCGGTGCGTGCGGTTGCGCTCGTAGGTGACCGGCGTGGTGCCCATCGTCGCGGTCGTCAGGTTCGTGTGGAACACGTACGTGTACGAGCCGTCGTGGTGGTTCGTGAGGGTGCCGTTGGTCTCACGGCCGCCCTGCAGCGCCGTGGTCCCGGCCGGGTTCGGGAAGGTGCCGGTGGTGCCGACGGTCTCGGTCTGCCAGATGTACGGAACCCAGTGGTTCGACGACTCGCCGGCCGCGGCCGGGACGAGCTTCGACACGTTGGCGCTGATCGACGCGAGGTCGATGACCGGACCGTGGCCCGGGTTCGCGACGGTGAAGTTCACCGTCACGAGGCCCGCGGCGTCGGCGGTGGCCGACGTGATCGCGGCGGCGGCGAGGAACTTCGCGCCGTTGGCGTACTCGCCGGACGACATCAGCCGCGCGTTGCCGTGGAGGTCGGGGATGCGCACCGCGAGGCCGTTGGTGCCGTTCTGCCCGTTGGTGATCGTCGTCACCGTGCCGTCGGAGCAGCGGATGGTGCGCACGCCGGAGTCGACGTTCGTCGAGACCGTACAGGTCGCGCTCTGGCCGTCGTTCACGGTGACCGTCGTGCCGTCGGCGCAGCGGATGACGGACCCGCCGGCGTCGCCGACGGAGACGGTGCACGGGATGCCGTTGGTGCCCGCCGCACCTGCGGCGCCGGCCTGACCTGCAGCGCCGTTCTGCCCGGCGGTGCCGTTCTGGCCGTTGGCGCCGTTGGCACCGTTGGCGAGATGAACGCTCATGCCGTTGGCGCACGTGATCGTCGCGCCGGTGCCCCCGTCGTCCGCCCGCAGGGTGCAGCTCGCGCCTGCAGGGCCGGGGTCGCCCGAACAAGCTCCGAGGTAGGCCGCGACCGCGGCCAGCGTGAAGGAGTTCCGTATCGATCTGAGAGACATTTGAACCTCCGAAGCCGGCACCTGACCGGCCGTGTGGACCCGGGACCTCGAGGGAGCCATCGCTCCCTCAGTGTCCCGGCGCCCGGACCGCGACACTCGCACCCCAGCCCCATACACGCGCCGTTCCAATCGAAATTGGCTTAAAATACAGTGATTTCACGCGACCCCCGGGGCCGCGCGGAGGAGGTGGAACGAAAACGCTGCGCCTCGGGTGCAGGTGCTTCGTTCTTGCGCCTCGGCGAACGGACTGCGTTCGACGCGTCGAGTACCTTGCGACCACGCCGCACTGCGGCATGCGATGACGATGCCGTGGCCAGCGCTGAAGACCTACATCAACGCACTGCGTTGCATGATGTCGGGGCGTGCGCGATGCGTTGACGCGGTCCGTCGTGTGGGATGACGAGATTTGTCATGGAGTGCCGCGGCCGTTGCTCCGCGCCCGCGGTCGACGGTCGTGCGAATGGACCTGGTTTTCCGCAAGAATCGGCGCATCCGCAGGAATTTCGAGGGGTGGTACGGCGATTGCGCCGCGCCTTCTCATGGGTGGTCCGGGTGTGATGTCTTTGGGCAGGCGTGCGCGGTGCGTGCGGTTTCCGCGGGCGGCGACCGCGGCGGCGCGGCGCTGCAGGGCGGTGCTCGCGGCGGGCTTCACGCTGGTCGAGCTCATGATCGTCGTGGTGATCCTCGGCGTGCTCGCAGGCATCGCGGTGCCGGCCTTCGACCGGTATGCGAAGCGATCGAAGAGCGCCGAGGCGCTCGGCAACCTTGGCAAGTTGATGCAGGGCGAGAACGCCTACTTCTGGCAGAGCACGACGGTGACCTCGGTGGGCTTCGCGAGCGCCGGTCCCACGCCGGCGGGCGCCCCCGGACCGTCGAAGTTCCCCGCGCAGCCTACGTCGTTCGTGAGCGACAGCGGGTGGACCGCGCTCGGCTTCGCCCTCGAGAATCGGTTCTATTACCAGTACCAGGCCACGGGTTCGGCGACGGCCTTCACGGCCTCGGCGCAGGGCGACCTCGACGGCGACGGCATTCGCTCGACGTTCTCGTACAACGGCGCGGCGACGAACGGCGAGGTGCAGGTGAACCCGGTCGTGATCGTCAACGAGCTCGAGTGATGCCGAAGCGCGTGCGTCAGCCGCGCCAGCCCTGCAGCACCCGAAGGTAGTTCGCGCGCTCGAAGGCCGCGGGATCGGGGCAGCGCGCGAGGCTCATGTTGCCCGTCATCGGGCCGGGATCGCCCCCAGAGCTCTGTCGTGATAGTCGTCGCGGATGGGAAATCCCAGGGACATTCCGCCTGCGCGAAAGCCCGAAGAGTTGCTCGCAGAGGCGTACGAGCTGATGTCGGGCCTCGCGCGGGACCTCGCCGGTCCGGGAGCATCGTTCGCGGAGCTCGAGCAGGCGATGGAGGCTGTTCGCGGGCTCGTGATGGAGCAGTTCCGGGCGTTGCCGCGCGCGACGGTGCGTGACGGCGCCGAGGGTGCCGCGAAGGCCACGAAGGCCACGAAGGCCACCAAGGCCCGTCGTAAAGGACGTTGACGGCGAGAGGAACCGAGAGCTCTGTTCGCCGATGAAGGCGACGGATGCATCGGAACAGTTTCGGCGGGCGCAGGCGGCGATGGAGATCCTACGTCGGGCGTCGGTTCTCCTCGGTGAAGCGGTGCATCTGGTCGCCGGGGAGTGCGCGTCATTCCAGACCCTCGAGGCGCTCGGGATGGCGGCGAGCCGGGAGTGCGATCGGATGTTCCTGGGCGCGGAGCTTCAGGAACTGGCCGACAGCTTCGGCGATCGAATCTCGGTCGGCGGTGTCGAGTACGTCGAGCACTCGCCGGGCACCGTCGAGTACCACTCGCTGAGCGGTCCCATCGAGGTGCGGCGCTCGACGTACCGGCGCGTCGGTGTGCACAACGGAGCGACGGTGGTCCCGCTGGACCTGGAGGCGGGCCTCATCGAGCGCGCAACGCCGGCGATGGCCAAGGCGGCGGCGCTGGGCTATGCGAAGCACGAGTTGCGCGGCGTCCTCGAGGATCTCGAGTGCGCGCACCGGGTGCCTCCGTCGCGCGCCACGATGGAGCGCATGGCCTGCTCCATCGCGGCAGAGGCGAACGTCGCGGCGCCGCTCATCGAGAAGCGGCTGCGGCGCCGGGAACTCCTTCCCGAAGGAGCCCACGGCATCGTGCTGGGCCTCGATCGCGGGTCCGTTCCGATGGCGGAGGAACGCCCGGCGGGCAAGGCACCGGCCACGCGACGCCGCAAGCGAAAGCAACCCTACGAGCGCAAGCCGCCGCCGCCGATCGACGTGAACTGGCGCATGGCGCCGGTAGCGTCGGTGACCATCACGGACGCGAAGGGCGACGCACTGGCGACTCGCAAGTACGCAGCGACGGCGCAGGACGGGTGGTCGGCGATCTTGGAGCGAGCCGGAGCGGACATCGCCGCCGCCCTCAAGCGGAACCCTTCGCTCGCCGTCGCCACGGTGCAGGACGGCGCGCACGAACTCTGGAATCTCTCCCGTGCAACCCTCGACGCGATTCCCGCCGTGACATCGTATCTCGAGTGCATCGACCGCTACCATGTCTCGGAGCGGCTCGGGAAGATTCTCCAGATCATCGAGCCGGACCCGGTCGACCGAAAGAAGGAGAACGATCGCTGGCAGGCGCTGCTCGACACCGACGCCGACGGCATCGACGAGATCGAGAAGGTCGTCCTTCGCGCGAACAGGCGACTCACCGGGCAGGACGTCGAAGCTCTCTCCGAGCACGTGACCTACCTGCGAAACAACAAGGACCGAATGCGGTACCGCGATCTCGCGCAGGCCGGACTGCCAGTCGGAAGCGGCGCCGTCGAGAGCGCGTGCAACACGGTCCTGAACCTTCGCACCAAGCGGAACGCCGAGCACTGGAGCAACCAGGGCCTGCGCGGGGTACTCACCCTGCGCGGCATCCATCAGAGCAAGCGCTTCGACGCCTTCTGGATGCATCTATCCAAGCAGTATCAGAGCAACGTGATGCCGAGCGCCCGCGCCGCGTAGTGCGGTGGGCTCTGGCGGTGATCCCGGCCCGCGTTGCGCGAGGTGGGCTCACCGCGCGGCGGCGCTCGGTGCGGCGGCCGGAGCCATCGCCGTCTTCGCGCCTCGAACGATCCAACCCTGCAACACGGAATCTGCGCGCGCCGTCCGAGGCATGTACTCTCGTGCACTCCGGTGTCGCGATCGTCGCCGGGGTGTCTCGGATGCGGTGTTCGTCGGTGACAGGTGCAGCGCCGATGTCGGAATGCGCTGCGGGATCGTGGCCGTTCCGCCACGATGCCGACATCCCCGCGGCCCACTCGCCGTAGCGGTCGTGGTTGACCTTGTCGGCGTCGATGAAGACCGCGTCGAAGGGTCCCTCGGACTCGATGGTGGGCAGCGTGTCTCCAGACGTGGCCCGTCGTCCCCGCTGCGCGCGCGAGATGGAGGGTGGAGCATCCGGCGAGCGTGCCCACCTCGATCGGCCCCGCCGCCCGTCGCCGTGCAGTCGAGCTTCGCCTGCGCGGCCCCCGTCGCACCGGCGCGTGTGGCGCGCCGAAGGCTCAGCGGGATGGCGACGGCGCACCCGCCGCAGCGCGGGCCGCGAGGAGCCACGCCGGCAGCACGACCGCGATGAGCTCGCCGAAGATCCTCAGTTCATAAAGGTTGCCGACGCGCAGCATGCCGGCAAACCACACCGGAAGGATCCACAGCGCGCGGCGGGTGAAGCGATCGGGGATCGTCCGCGCGAAGGCCGCCGCGGGCACCCAAAGGAAGCCGAAGCAGCCCAGCACCCTGGACGCCGCGCCGGGATCGGAGAGCAAGCGCAGGTTGTCGTCGAGCGTGTCGACCCACGCCCCGTCGCCGGCGTTGTGCCGGTAGTGCCAGCGCAGCGCGAGCTTCACTCCGAGCCAGAGCGCGGCCTGCGCGAAGACGTGGGCGGCGAGCTTCCGATCGCCCCCGCCCCGCGGAACGTCGAAGAGCAGCAGCAGCGGCAGGAAGCACGTCGTCTCGCGCGCGAGCGTCGCGAGCACGAAGCACGGATAGTAGAGCGCCCAGCGCCGCGCGCGGAGGAGCGAGAGGCAGGCGAGGAACCCCAGCGCCGCCGGAAGGTCCCACGGGAAATACACGTACCGATGCAGCCCGGCCACGTCGCCGAGCAGCACGTACTGAAGCGGGATCATCGCCGCGACGAGCGGGCTCGCAAGGACCCCGAAGCGCCGCGCCGCCTCGCGCGATGCGTCGTCCGCGTCGGGCGGCGTGACGAGCGCGGTCATGTGCAGTCGAAAGACGATGACCAGCCCGACCGCGGCCGCGGCTTCGACGACGTCGAACGCCGAGCGCGCGTCGCGGGTGAAGGGCGCCACGGCGTGCGCGACCCAGCCGGTGAGCGCGCGGTACTGGAACGGCGTCGGAGCGTCGCCGCGCAGCAGCGCCTCGGGCGTCACGTGGGACCAGACGAAGGTTCCGGCGCGACGCAGCCCCACGACCCAACGCGCGAAGACGAGCAGCGCGAACCCGTACCCCAGCTCCTCGGCGGCGCGGCGTGGCGAGACGACCCCCACCGTGGCTACGCGTCGTCCGCGGCGCGCGGCGCTCCTACGGCAAGCCCCGGCTCGAACGCGCTGCGGCCTCGCTCAGCGACCATGGCCGCGACGATACCGCGCCCTGCCGCCGCCCGTCCCACGCGCCGGACGCGCGGCGGCGATCGCTCGGACGCCTCGGGCCCGCGGCCATCCCGCCGTACCGCGCACGAAGACGTGGCCGTGCCGCTCGCAGCGGGTGCTCCTCGACGGGCCGCGGTGTGCGCGCGTGCCGCGCTCGTCGCCGGTTGCAACGGTTCGCCTCCGGGCCGTCCTGCGCGCTTCCGACATGGACCCGCGACGGCGTGGCGATGGGTGACATCCCCCTCGTCTTCTACGGGTACCTCACCATCTGCGGAAGCGGAACGCCCTGACTGCAGCGAATCCAGCGTGGCTCCGGTCGAGGGCTCCCGCGCGGCATGACGAGCGTCACGGGAGCCGGGTGCTGCGTGGAACGGATGTTCTGTCGCCTCGCGCGTTCATTTGACGCGATGAACTCCCTCCGATCGGGCGGGCGTGCGTCGCTCGCCATGCGCCGCGCCGACGATGGCTGGCTTCAACGGCCCCGGGGCCTTGGACTCGCGTTCAATCGTTTGGATCGGCGTCCAATACGCTGGATTCACCGTCGCTTCGCACGCCGCTGGCGGACCGCATCGAGCGACGCCCGAGGTGGACGTCGGACTCGCGTCCATCGCGGCGACGCGACGTCCCAGACGCGGATCACGGGTTTTCTTTGGGAATTTGATTTTCGCGACGGGCCTGGATGCCCTGGCACGACCGGTGCTCTAGTCCGCTCCGCCGGTCGCGCTGCTTGCAGGCTGCGGTGATCGACCGGGCGGGACCCATCCAACAGAGCCGGCACGCGAGGACACCATGGCCGAAACCGTACACCTCTATCTCAAGTCGAATGGCGCGGACATCAAGGGTGACAGCTCGCAGAAGAGCCTCGGTCGCGAAGGCAGCATCGAGTGCGTGTACTTCGAACAGGGCGTCGTCACGGCGCGTGAGTCGGGCTCGGGCATGGCGACCGGCCGCCGGCAGTACACCCCGCTCCTCATCCGCAAGCGCATCGACAAGTCGTCGCCGCTCATCTCCAAGGCGCTGACCCGCAACGAAGTGATCGGCGGCATCTTCAAGTTCTTCCGCCCGAACCCCACGGGCGACGGCACCACCGAGCAGTTCTACACGATCGAGATCAAGCAGGGCCGCGTGGCCTCGCACAAGCAGTACGTGCCGGACACCATCGTCCCGGCCACGAGCACCGAGCCCCCCCTGGAGGAGATCACGTTCGTGTTCCACACGATCTCGTGGACCTACACGAACGGCGGCGTCACGCACGAGGACACCTGGGATCAGCAGCACTGATCGACGGTCCCTGACGGGACCGATGGTGCGAAGCCCTCGCGGCGCCTCCTCTCGGGGAGCGCTGGCGGGGGCTTCGGCCATTTGGCGGCCTCGCCCCTCGAGCAGCGCGGCGAGGCCCGTGGCGTTGGCGTGCGGGATGGCCACCTCGAGGGACGCGCTCGCCCGGGGCCCGCGGCGCGACGCCCAACGCGACGCCATCTCGCGCGCGATGGGACCCGTCTGGGAGGCCAACCACGTCTGGCTCATCTTCGTCATCGTGCTGCTTTTCACGGGCTTTCCGCGCGCGTTCCAAGCGCTCGGCGAGAGCCTCTTCGTGCCCTTCCATCTCGCGCTCGCGGGCATCACGCTGCGCGGCGGGGCCTTCGTGTTTCGCGCCTACGGACCTCGCGGCGAGGCCTCGCTGCGGCGCTGGGGCGCCCTCTTCGGCGTCGCCTCGGCGGTCACGCCGGTGCTGCTCGGGATGTGCCTCGGGGCCGTGTCGTCGGGCCGCATCCGCGTCGGCGCCGACGGCGAGATCAGCACCGGAACCGACGCCTGGCGCTCTCCCGTCGCGCCGCTCACGGGCCTCTTCGCGCTCGCGCTCTGCGCCTATCTCGCCGCGGTCTTCCTCACCGTCGAGACCGACGGCGAGCTGCGCGAGAAGTCCCATCCCGGGACGAGTCCGCCGCCGCCGCCGTGCGCGCGCCCGGCCGTCAGCGAAAGTCGTGGGCGAGGATGTCCTCGACGCAGCGCTCGGCGAGGGCCGTCACCGTGAGCGCGGGGTTCACGCCGCCGGCCGAGCGCGGCAGCAGAGCGCTGTCGACGACGTAGAGCTTCGGGTGGCCGTTCACGCGCCCGTGGTAGTCGCACGCCTCGCCCAGCACCATGCCGCCGAGCGGGTGGTACGTGAAGCCCCCGAGAATGCCGTTGATCTCGATGCCGAGGCTGCTGCCGCGGAGCGTGCCGCCGCTGGCGTTGTTCAGCCGGTCGGCCAGGTTCTGCATCGCAGCGACGGGCGTCGCGTTGGCGCCGTCGGGCCAGTCGACCACCGAGCGGTCCGCCGCGGGGTCGTAGCGGAAGCTGCCGCGTCCGATGTCGAGCGCCATGCCGAGCTGAAGCAGGCAGTGGCCCTCGATGCCCGTCGGAAACTGCGCGTGCTCCACGAGCGCCGGCGCCACCGGGTTGTCGAAGTCGACCATGGCCTGCCCCGCGAAGCTCGCCTGCCGCGGGCCCGTGGTCTCGGTGAGCCCCCAGCGCATGAACATCGCGTTGCCGTTGTTGCCGAAGCCCTGGCCCACGTGCTCGTCGAGGCGCGGCATCAGCCCCTTGGCGCGGGCCTTCACGAGCAGGTTCGTCGTGCCGTAGGTCCCCGCGGCCATGAAGAGGTACTCGCACGCGTAGGTCTTCGTCTCGAGCACCGTGCCGTCCTCGTCGATGCGATCGACGAACACGAGGTATCCGCCAGAGCCATCCACGGCGACGTCGCGCACGCGGTGCAGCGGCGCGATGGTGGTCATGCCGGTGGCCTCGGCCGCTGCGAGGTACGTACGGTCGAGCGAGAGCTTGCTGCCGTTGCTGTTGCCCACGATGCACTCGCCGATGAGCGTCGAGGGCGGAGCGGTGCCGGCGATCTCGCGGCGCACGACCTCCCAGTCCGCGGCGACACCGACGGAGGTCGCCTCGACGTGGGCCGCGGCAGCATGGGCACGAAAGACGCGCTCGGCGTCGTAGGCCGGGTTCGCGATGACGTCGTCGGGGATCGTCGTCGTGCGCAGCATCGCCGCGGCGCGCGGGTAGTAGACGTCGCGCATCTCGGCGTAGGGGATCGCCGAGGGATAGACGCGCGTGAACGCCGACTCGCGCGGCGTGACCACCATGCCGCCGTACACGAGCGACCCGCCGCCGACGCCGGCGCCGGCGTAGAGGTCGATGCCGTTGCCGCGCACCCTCTCGAGCACGCCCGCGTAGCGCGGAATGCGAAAGGTCGGACCGAACGGGAGGTTCGTCGTCGACTCGAACCAGGCCGAGCGGCCGTCCGGCGCGAGAAGCCGAGCGAAGGTGTTGTTCGCGCTCGTGAGCGTCCAGCGGCGCCCGCGCTCGAGCATCACCGAGGGGATGCCCGCCTGCGCGAGGCGCAGCGCCGTCACGGCACCGCCGAAGCCCGTGCCGATGATGACGACGCGCGCGCGAACGGTCCCGCCGTCGGTCACGTTGGCCGTCGTGGCGTCCGTCGTCGCGCCGGCGTCCGTCCCGCCCGCGGAGCCGTCGCGTCCGCCGTCCATGCCGGCGGTCTGCGGTGCGGCGTCGGTGCACCCCGCACCCACCGCGCCGAAGCCCGCCGACGCCATCGCCCCGAGGAAGCGCCGCCGATCGATGATCATTCCCTCGGAGTTCGCGCACCGCTCGGTGCGTTGTCAACCGCGAACCCGGCGCCGCGGTGCGAACCCAGCTTCGCGTTTGATTTCGCCATGATCCATCGCACCCGCCGCGTTGACGGCGCGATCGGTGGCGCACTAGCCTCGGCGAGGGTGAAGAATCGTCGCGCGACGCTGGGTGCGTGGGTGTTGGGCGCGCTCGTGTGCGGCTGCTACGGCAACGAGGACACGCCGTTTCCGCCCGGTCTCGAGCCATGGGAGGCGACGAACGCCGCGGCGCTCCCGGCCGCGACCGCGGCAGCTACGTTTCCCGAGACGCTCTCGTACGTCGAGCGCACGTTCACCGAGCCCGGCACGACGACGGACGCTCCGTCGGTCCACGCGCGGGCGTACATCCAGATGTCGCCGCACGACGTGTGGCTCGCGCTTCGGGACCCGCAGACCGCGCGCGACCCGACCAGCACCGATGCGTGGTCCGTGGTCGCCTGGGCCACGGAGCCCACCTACACGTACTCGCTGCGCACCCACACGACGGTGCACTCGCTCATCACGCTCGAGTGGGACATGGACTGGCGCCTCGGGATCGTGCAAGGCACCAACGACGCGCCGATCGTGGCGGCGGCGCGGTGGCAGAAGGTCAGCGGCACCACCGTGCTGCAGGTGCTCGAGGGTTCCATCGTGCTGCGGGCCGTGACCGGCCAGCCGACGGTGACCGAGGTCGACTACCAGTACCACCTGAAGTCGTCGTTCTCGGGCTACGGCGCCATCGAGTCGTACCTCCAGGTGATCTACGGCCGGCTGCGGGACCGCGCGCACGGGCGCCCCCTCTCGCCCAACGATTGTGCCGGCTGCCCGGCGCCGCCCGCGGGATACTGACGGCATGTCCCGCTCTCTCTCGCGACGCGAGCTTCTCGGCGGCGGAGTCGTGCTGGTCGGCTCTTCGCTGCCGCGCCTCGCCGCCGCCGCGCCGCGCGTCGGGTCGGCCTTCCCGGCGTGCTCCGCGCGGGACCTGCTCGAGCATCGGCACACGCAGCGAGACCTCGGTCAACGGCGCACCTTCGTCTGCGCGATCACCGGCCAGGCCGCGACGGAGCAGATGCGGCACTGGCTCAACAACGCCGAGGCGCGCTTCGGCCGCGGCGGCCCCATCGTCGCGTTGGTCGCCCTCGACGTCGGTCCCTTCGCGTGGGACGGCGTCGTCTGGGGTCAGGCCCGCGAGCACACGCCGGTGTGGCGGCACGGCTACGTCTGGCTCGATCGCGACGGCGGCCTGCAGCGCGCGCTGGGCCTTCCCGACGAGGGACCGCTGCCCTGGGCCTACGTCGTGGACCGCGGCGGCGACGTGCTCGCGGCGCACCGAGGCATCGCGAGCGACCCCGAGGCCGAGGCCATGTGGCGCTTGATGGCGGCCCCCGACGCCGGCTGAGCGGTCGTGGCATCGGTCGGTGACCGCACCGCGGCCTCGGCGACGGCGCCACGCTCGCCCTCACGGCGCTGGTCGATCAGCTGTTCGCCGACCTCCAACGCCAGGGCGGGCGCCGCTGGGACAATTCGAGCCTCGACACGCGCCTCGAGCCGAAGAGCCCGTAGGCACACCGCCCGAGCGGGGGACGCGTCAGGCGGTGACGGGCGTGAAGACCGCGGTGAGGTGCTTGATGCCGAGCACGAGCGTGTGGTCGTGCCGGTCGAGGTGCGTCGGGTCCTTCACGCGAATGTCCCGAAGCTGGCGGAACAGCTCGCTGAAGACGATCTGGAGCTCGAGCCTCGCCAGGTTGGCGCCGAGGCAGAAGTGCGGGCCGATGCCGAACGCCACGTGCGGGTTCGGCGAGCGGTCGATGCGGAACTCCTCGGGGGCCTCGAACACGCGGTCGTCGCGGTTCGCGGACTGGTAGAGCATCACGAGCTGCTGCCCCTCCTTGAGCTGCTTGCCGCCGTACTCGTGGTCGCGGGTGATCGTGCGCGAGAAGCTGATCACCGGCGTCACGAAGCGGATCACCTCCTCGACGGCGAGCTCGATGAGCCCGGGGTTGTCGATGAGCTTCTGCTGCTGGTCCGGGAACATGCTGAACGCGCGCAGCCCGCCCGACAGCGCGTTGCGCGTCGTCTCGTTGCCCGCCACGAGCAGCACCATGAGGAACATCAACAGCTCGTCGCCGGTGAGCTCGTCGCGTCCCTGCACGGCGTTCTCGGCGTCGAGCGCACCGTCGTCGAAGGCGCCGGTGAGGATCGAGATCAGGTCCTCGCGCGGCACCTGACGCCGCTCCTCGATGATCGGTAGCAGGTGCTCGACGAACTCGCTCGCGGCCTCCGTCGCCGCGACGACGTTCGGGTGCTCGAAGTCGTCGAAGCCGTCGCCGCCCATCATCTGGTCGCTCCAGCGGTAGAGCTTCTTGCGCGACGTCGGGTCGATGCCGATGAGCTCGGCGATGACGATCAGCGGGACGTGGATCGCGAAGTCCTCGACGAAGTCGATCTCACCGCGAGTCTTGATCTCGTCGATGATCATGTTCGTCATCTCGCGGATGTGCGGCTCCAGACGGCGCACCTGCCGCGGGCTGAAGCCACGGCTGATCAGCTTGCGCTGCCGCGTGTGCTCCGGGTCGTCCATGGAGACCAGCGACATCGGCGCCGCGATGCGCGGGCGGACGCCGTGCTTCGAGCAGTACAGCTCGGGGTTGCACGAGATGTGGCTCACGTCCTCGTGCCGCGAGATCACCCACAGCTGGTTCTTCTCGTCCCAGTGCACCGGGTCGTTGTCGCGGAGCCATTTGTAGGCCGCGTACGGGTTGTCGTAGTGCCGCCCGTTGAGGACGTCGAATGCCGGTCGCCCACCGTTCACGTTGTTCTGCATGGCCTCGTGCGCTCCCGGGTTCGACGGCGAAGGGTGCAGCGCGTGAGGTTTCGCGCTCCGCCGGCTCGATGGTCCGAAGGTAGAACATGTTTCGATGCCAACGAAAGACCCTGGATGGTCGAATTGCGCCGACGCTCGTCCGAAGGCCGGTGAACGGCGCTTCCGGCGCTCGCGTCCGGGGATGCGGGAGGGGCAGGGGGCAGCGTCGCACCGGCGCGAAACGCACGCGGGGCCGGGCCCTGCACGGCGCATCGGAGCGTCCGTGCGGCGCCTCATTGACGGGCGCTGCCGCAGCAAATAGAACGTGTTGCAGTTCCCTCCCAACCATCGGGTCGGTCCCGACGGGGGCGCCGCGACGGCGCTCGTCGTTCGGAGGCAACGCGAGAGCGAGACGAACGCATGGCGCAGTGGGATCACTCGGTGGACTTCCTCGTCGTCGGCTCGGGCGCTGCGGCGCTGAGCGGCGCGACGCGCGCGCACGACCTGGGCATGTCGGTGCTCGTCGTGGAGAAGTCCGAGGCGTACGGCGGGTCGTCGGCGATGAGCGGCGGCGTGTGCTGGGTCGGCAACAACCCGCACATGAAGGCCGCCGGCGTCGCCGACTCGAATGAAGAGGTGCTGACGTACCTCCGGTCCATCACCAAGGGCGAGGCGTCCGACGAGCACCTCGTCGCCTACCGCGACGCCTCGCTCCGCATGGTCGACTACCTCGCGGCGAAGACGCATCTCGCCTTCGAGGCGCTGGACCTCTACACCGACTATTACCCCGAGGCCCCGGGCGGCAAATCCGGCGGCCGCTCGATGGAGCCGGTGCCGTTCGACGGCACGCTGCTGGGTGAAGACTTCGCGACGCTGCGACGCCCGGCCGTGAGCGCCATGATCCTGGGCCGCTTCATGATCACCGCGCGCATCGCGAAGCGCATGGTGATGCTCGACCTCCGCGCGCTCCTCGCCATGGCGTGGTTCTTCTTTCTGTACCTGCTGCGGGCCCCGAAGCGCGCGCACACCAAGGGGCGCGACCCGTACCTCACCAACGGCAACGCCCTCATCGCGCGCCTCCGCTTGTCGCTCAAGGACCGCAACGTGCCGCTGTGGCTCTCGTCGCCGATGCGCGAGCTCGTCGTCGAGGATGGGCGCGTCGTGGGCGCCGTCGTGGAGCGCGACGGCAAGAGCATGCGCGTCGAGGCGCGGCGCGGCGTGCTCCTCGCGGCCGGCGGCTTCGAGCGCAACGCCGAGCTCCGCGCGCGCTTCGGCAAGCAGCCGTCGTCGACGGAGTGGACGGCGGGCAACGAGCAGAACACCGGCGACGGCATCGTCGCGGGGATGGCGCTCGGCGCGAGGACGGCCCTCATGGACGAGGCCTGGTGGACGCCGACGACGCAGTACCCCGGCGTGAAGAGCGGGTGGGTGCTCGTCGTCGAGAAGAGCCTTCCGCACGGCATCTTCATCAACGGCAACGGTCAGCGCTTCACCAACGAGGCGGCTCCGTACGTCGACGTCGTCGTCGCGATGTATGAAGACCAGAAGAAGACCGGCAACACCGTTCCGGGGTGGATGGTCTTCGACGCGCGATACCGCAGGAACTACATCGCGGGTCCCGTCGGCCCTGGCAAGGTGCTCCCGGACGAGCGCCTCGGCCGCAAGCTCCGCACGCAGTACCTCCGCAAGGCCGCGACGGTCCCCGAGCTCGCGGAGAAGATCGGCGTGCCCGCGGACGCTCTCGCGGCGACGCTCGCTCGCTACAACGACATGGCGCGCAAGGGGAGGGACGACGACTTCGGCCGCGGCGAGAGCGCGTCGGACCGCTACTACGGCGATGATCGCGTGACGCCGAACCCCTGCATGGGCCCCCTCGAGACGGCGCCGTTCTACGCGATCCCGCTGTTCCCTGGAGACCTCGGCACCAAGGGCGGGCTCGTCACGGACACGCACGGCCGCGTGCTGCGCGAGGACGGCTCGGTCATCGCTGGGCTCTTCGCGGCAGGCAACACGAGCGCGTCGATCATGGCGCGCACGTACCCCGGCGCCGGCGGCACCATCGGGCCGGCGCTCTGCTTCGGCATGCTCAGCGCCGAGGCCGCGGCCGAGGGCGCACCCGCCGCGGCTGCGACGTAGACCATGCCCGCGCTCAGGCGCGGAGCAGCTCGACGGCGCGCTCGCCGATCATCATGCAAGGGATGTTGGTGTTGCCGCCGGTGATCGACGGCATGATCGACGCGTCGGCCACGCGCAGGCCCTCGATGCCCTTCACGCGGAGCTTCGGATCGACCACCGCGCGGTCGTCGACGCCCATGCGGCACGTGCCGACGGGGTGGTAGACGGTGTGGATGCGCGTCGGGAGCTCCGCGGCCATCGCGGCGTCGGACGCGAACGTCGGGCCCGGGTGGAGCTCGCCGGTGGTCACCTTCGACATGCGCGCGCCGGCCATCATCTCGCGCACCCGCGCGATGCCCTCGAGAAGCAGCTTCGCGTCGTCGGGCTCGCGCAGGAACCCCGGGTCGATGAACGGCGCCGCCGTCGGCTCGGCGGACGCGAGACGCACGAAGCCGCGGCTCTTCGGATAGATGAGCGTGGGCATGATCGTGAGCGCGGGTCGAAGGTCCACCTCGGGGCGCACCGGGCGGTCCTGGTTGGGCGACGGATACGCCCACGGGAGGCAGTGGATCTGCATGTCGGGCACGCCGCCGGTGTCGCGTCCGGTGCGCACGAAGGCGAGCGCGTCGAACACCGTGCGCGAGAACCACGTGTTGCCCTTGAAGGCCTCGGCGAGCATGCCCGCGAAGAAGTGCCCGGGGGTTCCGCGGTGGATGGCGCCGGGCGCGAGAAACGTCATCGGCACGAAGAGGTGGTCGTGCATGTTGCGCCCGACGGGGAGGTCGGCGGCCACGTCGACGCCGAGCGCGCGAAGCTCGTCGGCCGGACCGATGCCCGACAGCATCAGGATCTGCGGTGAGCCGATGACGCCCGCGGAGAGCACGACCTCGCGCGCCGCGCGCACGACGCGCTTCTGCCCTCCCTCGAGCAGCTCGACACCGACGGCGCGGGTGCCCTCGAGCACCACGCGCGTGACCACCGCGCCGAGCTTCACCGTGAGGTTCTTGCGACCGCGCGCAGGCTCGACGTAGGCCTCCGACGCGCTGTAACGACGGCCGCCGACGGCGTTCATCTGGCAAGGCCCGACGCCCTCCTGCGACGCGCCGTTGTAGTCGTCGAGCACCGGCACGCCGAAGGACTCGGAGATCCCTTGGATGAGCTCCTGCGTCGCAGGGACGATGTCCTTCGAGGCCTGCGCCTTCACGGGGCCGCCCGCGCCGCGGTACTCGGTCTCGCCGCCCTCCCAGTCCTCGAGGCGCTTGAAGCAGCGGAGCGCGTCGGTCCAGCCCCAGCCCTCGCAGCCCTCGGCGAGCCAGCCGTCGAAGTTCTTGCGGTGGCCGCGCACGTACACCATGCCGTTGATGGCGCTCGATCCGCCCATCACCTTGCCGCGCACGTACGGCATCTTGCGCTCCGCGCCGTTCGGCTGCGGGGCCGTGTAGTACCCCCAGTCGAAGCGCTTCTTCACCTGCGGCGTCACGTGGATGATCGAAACCATCCCGGGCACC
This sequence comes from uncultured delta proteobacterium, assembly GCA_903845045.1. Lineage (GTDB taxonomy): Bacteria > Myxococcota_A > Polyangia > Polyangiales > SCUS01. Next base: position 20,991 of record CAIMWA010000356.1, read on the forward strand.
GTGCAGAGGCGCGTGCGGTCCATGCCGCCGGCCTCGAGCAGCAGCACGCGGCACGACTCGTCCGCGGACAGTCGACCGGCGATCACCGCGCCGGACGAGCCCGCGCCCACCACGATGTAATCGAACTCTTCGGCGCTCGTTCGGCTCATGGACGTACCTCGGTGGAACGTGTTCTAGCGTGAAGGGTAGGCAGACTCGCCGCGCGCTGGCGAGCCAGATCGACGCCGGTCCCCACGGCGCGCTTGACATCGCGGCGACGCAGGACGAAACGCGCCCCATGCAGCACGCCCCGCGCCGTCGTGTGTTCGTACTCTCGTCGGGCCGGTCCATCGTCGCCGACGAGTCCGGCGACCCCGCGGCGCAGCCGGTGGTGCTGCTCCACGGCGGCGGGCAGACGCGCCACGCATGGGCCGGCGCCGCGCGGGCGTTGGTCGCCGCAGGGTATCGGGCCATCGCCATGGATCATCGTGGTCACGGCGAGAGCGACTGGGACCCCACGGGCGACTACAGCGTCGACGGCTTCGCGAACGATCTCGCCGAGGTCGTCGCGCAGCTCGACGCGCCGCCAGTGCTCGTCGGGGCGTCGCTCGGAGGCATCTGCGCGTTGATCGTCGAGGGCTCGGCGCCGTCGCCGGTCGCGAAGGCCATCGTGCTCGTCGACGTCACGCCGCGGCTCGAGATCCCGGGCGTGCAGCGCATCATCCAGTTCATGGCGGCGCGCCCCGACGGCTTCGCGAGCCTCGAGGAGGTCGCCGACTTCGTGTCGAGCTACATGCCGCACCGCGCCCGTCCCGCCGACGTTCGCGGCCTCGAGAAGAACCTCCGCCGCGGCGCCGACGGTCGCTACCGCTGGCACTGGGATCCGCGGCTCATGCAGATGTGGAACCCGGCGCGCTTCGACCCCGAGGAGGCCCAGCGCATCGTCGAGGAGCGCCTCGCGCTCTCGCGCAACATCCGGGTGCCGGTGCTGCTCGTGCGCGGCCGCATGAGCGACGTGGTGAGCGAAGAGGGCGCGCGCGAGTTCCTGGCCGTCGTGCCGCACGCCGAGTACGTCGACCTCGCGGCCGCCGGGCACATGGTCGCCGGCGACACCAACGACGCGTTCTCGCGCTCCGTCGTCGACTTCATCGACCGGGTCGTGGGCCGCGTGGGGCCGTCGTCGCCGACGGGCGCCTGAGTCCGTCGTCCCATCGCGAGGCGTTCCGACGTCGCCCGCCGCGCCTCCGCGTGCCTGCTTGCCAGCGGCACGCCACGCAAAGTAGAACATGTTTCAATCTTGGTGGCCCACGCCGTTGCGGGGCGCGCCGGACGCCCGACGTGAGGAGCGACGCGATGCGCGAGTGCTACATCTATGACGCCGTGCGGACGCCGCGTGGCAGGGGTCGCCTGAAGGACGGAGCGCTCGCCGAAGCGACGCCGTTGCACCTCGCGAAGACGGTGCTCCAGTCCGTGGTCGCCCGCGGCGGCTTCGACAGCGCGGCCATCGAGGACGTGCTCCTCGGGTGCGTCGAGCCCGCGGGCGAGCAGGGGGCGAACATCGGCCGCCTCGCGGCGCTCGCGGCGGGGTACGCGGAGACCACGCCGGGGTTCCAGATCAACCGCTTCTGCGCGTCGGGCCTCGAGGCGGTGAACACCGGCGCCGCGAAGGTGAAGGCCGGCGACGCGGACCTCGTGGTGGCGGGCGGCGTCGAGAGCATGAGCCGCGTGCCCATGGGCACCGCCGGCGGCGCGTGGGCCACGGACCCCGCCATCGCGTTCCCGACGTACTTCGTGCCGCAGGGCATCAGCGCGGACCTCATCGCCACGATGCAGGGCTTCACCCGCTCCGACGTCGACGCCTTCGCGGTGCTGAGCCAGCGTCGTGCGGCGGCGGCGTGGCGCGAGGGTCGCTTCGCGCGGTCCGTCGTTCCCGTCGTCGACGGCCTCGGCGTCACCATGCTCGCCCACGACGAGTGCGTGCGCGCCGACACCACGACGGAGTCCCTCGCGAAGCTCGAGCCGTCGTTCAAGGTGATGGGCGAGAGCTACGGCTTCGACGGCGTAGCGCTGCAGCGCTACCCGCAGGTGGAGCGCATCGAGCACGTGCACCACGCGGGCAACAGCTCGGGCATCGTCGACGGCGCCAGCGCGGTGCTGCTCGGGAGCCGCGAGGCCGGCGAGCGCCTCGGCCTGAAGCCCCGCGGGCGCGTCGTGACGTCGGTGAGCATCGGCAGCGAGCCGTGCATCATGCTGACGGGACCGTCGTTCGCGGCGAAGAAGGCCCTCGCGCGAGCGGGGCTCGGCGTCGGCGACGTCGACCTCTACGAGATCAACGAGGCCTTCGCGTCGGTGGTGCTGCTGTTCATGCGCGAGATGGGCATCGACGCGGAGCGCACCAACGTGAACGGCGGCGCCATCGCCATGGGACATCCGCTCGGCGCCACCGGCGCGATGCTCGTGGGCACGGTGCTCGACGAGCTCGAGCGCAGCGGCGGCAGGCGGGCGCTCGTCACGCTGTGCGTGGGCGCGGGCATGGGCACGGCAACGATCCTCGAGCGGGTGTGAGCATGGCGATCCTCGAATACCGGGTCGAAGACGGCTGCGCGATCGTCACCTGGGACCAGGCCGATCGATCGATGAACGTGGTCAACGCCGCCGCCCTCGAGGCCCTCGACGCTGCGGTGGTGCGTGCCGTGGCCGACGCCGACGTGAAGGGCATCGTGCTCACGTCGGGCAAGAAGGGCAGCTTCGTCGCTGGGGCGGACCTCGCCGAGCTCGAGAAGCTCGGGGCGGGTCCCTTCGACGCGGCGGACCTCGCCAAGCGCACCGGGGAGGTGCTCGCGCAGCTTCGGCGCATGGAGACGTGCGGAAAGCCCGTCGTGGCCGCGCTCAACGGTCTCGCCCTCGGCGGCGGCTACGAGATCGCGCTCGCCTGCCATCGTCGCATCGTCGTCGACGCGCGCGGCGCCAAGGTCGGCCTCCCCGAGGCGACCATGGGGCTCATGCCCGGCGCCGGCGGCACGGTCCGACTGCCCCGGCTGATCGGCATCGCCAACGCGCTCGGAGTGATCCTCGAGGGCAAGCAGCTCGCGCCCGACGAGGCGCTGAAGAAGGGCCTCGTCGACGAGGTCGTGCCCGAGGGCGAGCTCCTCGCCGCGGCGAAGCGCTGGATCCTCGGCGGCGGCAGCGCCGTGCAGCCGTGGGACCAGAAGGGCGCGAAGGTGCCCGGCGGCGGCATCGACAGCACCGGCGGACTGCAGACGCTCATGGGCTCGGTGGCGATGGTCCACGCGAACACCTTCGGCAACTACCCTCACGCCAAGGCGATCCTGTCGGCGGTGTACGAGGGCATGCGGCTCCCCGTGGAGCGCGCCGCGCGCGTCGAGACGCGGTACTTCCTCTCGCTGCTCGCGGGCCCCGTCGCCAAGGCGATGCTGCGCACGCTCTTCTTCGGCATGCAGAACGCGAGCAAGGGCACGCGGCGCCCGAAGGACGTTCCCCCCTTCGAGGTGCGCAAGCTCGGCATCCTCGGCGCCGGGCTCATGGGCGCCGGCGTCGCCTTCGTGGCCGCCAAGGCGGGCGTCGACGTGGTGCTCCTCGACCGCGACGAGGCCGGCGCCGAGAAGGGGCGGCAGTACGCCGTCGACCGGCTGCAGCGCGACCTCGCCAAGGGCCGCACCACGCAGGAGAAGGTCGACGCGACGCTCGCGCGCATCCGCCCCACCGCGAGCTACGACGACCTCGCGGGCTGCGACGTCGTCGTCGAGGCCGTCTTCGAGAACCGCGAGGTGAAGGCCGCGGTGACGAAGCGCGCCGAGGCCGTGCTCACCGAGCGCGCCATCTTCGGATCGAACACCTCGGGGCTCCCCATCACGGGCCTCGCCGAGGCGAGCGTGCGGCCCGCGAACTTCGTGGGCATGCACTTCTTCTCGCCGGTGGAGCGCATGCAGCTCGTCGAGGTGATCCGCGGCCGCGAGACCTCCGACGAGACGCTCGCGAAGACCTACGATTTCGTGCGGCGCATCGGCAAGACCGCCATCGTCGTCAACGACGCGCGGAGCTTCTACACGAGCCGCGTCTTCGGCACGTACATCACCGAGGGGGCCGAGCTCCTGCGGTCCGGCGTCGCGCCGGCGCTCATCGAGAACGCGGGGCGCATCAGCGGCATGCCGATGCCTCCGCTCGCGCTCTCCGACGAGGTGGGCCTCGACCTCATGCGCCACGCCGGGGAGCAGGCGAAGATCGACCTCGGCGAACGCTTCGAGCCCAGCGCCATGGGCGACGCCGTGGAGCTGCTCGTGGGCCGCCTCGGACGGCACGGCCGCAAGAACGGCAAGGGCTTCTACGACTACCGTCCCGACGGCGGAAAGAGCTTGTGGCCAGGGCTCGGCGAGCACTTTCCGGTCGGCGCGGCGCAGCCCGACGCGCGCGAGATCGTCCAGCGCTACCTGCTCGCGCAGTGCCTCGAGACCGCGCGGTGCATCGAGGAGGGCGTCGTGACGTCCCCCGAGGACTGCGACGTCGGCGCGATCCTCGGCTGGGGCTTCGCGGCCTACACCGGCGGGCCGTGCTCGTACATGGACACCCTCGGCATCGCGCGCGTCGTCGAGATCTGCGACGGCCTCGCAGCGCGCCTCGGCAAGCGCTTCGCACCGCCGGCGCTGCTGCGCGACATGGCCCGCGACGGCCGAACCTTCTACGCAAGCTGAACCCCTCGACGCCCCCTTCGCTGGAGACACGCCCCATGCGCACCCGGATCTGCGATCTGCTCGGCATCGAGCTCCCGCTCGTCGGCTTCACCCCTTCGCCCGAGGTGGCCGCCGCGATCAGCCTCGCCGGCGGTCTCGGCGTGCTCGGCGCGGTGCGCTACGCCAACGCCGACCAGCTCGAAGAGGCCCTCGTCTACATGGACGAGCACGTGCAGGGACGGCCGTACGGCGTCGACGTCGTGATGCCGATGAAGGAGATGGAGGGCATCACGCCGGGCGACCTCACGGCGCACGTCGGCGAGAAGCACAAGCAGTTCGTCGAGGACCTGCTCACCCGCTTCGGCGTGCCGCCGCTCCCCGACGACGTCGCGAAGCCCGAGGGCATCAACGCGTGGATGCATGCGATGGCGCGGGCGCAGGTCGACGTCGCGCTGCGGCATCCGATCAAGCTCCTCGCCAACGCCCTCGGCTCGCCGCCGAAGGACATCATCGACGAGGCCCACACGCACGGCGTGCTCGTGGCTGCGCTCGCGGGCAAGGCCGCGCACGCGGTGAGCCACGTGAACGCGGGCGTCGACATCATCGTCGCGCAGGGCCACGAGGCCGGCGGTCACACCGGCGAGGTCACGACGCTCGTGCTCGTGCCCGAGATCGTCGCGGCGGTGGGCGGCAAGCCCGTGCTCGCGGCGGGCGGCATCGGCACCGGGTCGCAGGTCGCCGCCGCGCTCGCGCTCGGCGCCGACGGCGCGTGGATGGGCTCCATCTGGCTCACCTGCGCGGAGTTCCAGATCGAGCCGCCGACGGAGACCGGGAACAGCGTCGTGAAGGAGAAGCTCCTCGCCGCGACGTCGTCGGACACCGTGCGGTCCCGCGTGATCAGCGGCAAGCCGGCGCGCATGCTCCGCACCCCGTGGACCGACGCGTGGGAGGCCAAGGGCTCGCCGGGCACGCTGCCGATGCCCCTGCAAGGCGCGCTCGTGGCCGACGCCGAGGCGCGCATCCGGCACCACCAGACGAAGGCCCTGCTGGGCGTTCCCGTCGGTCAGATCGTCGGTCAGATGAACGACGTGCGCCCGGTGCGCGAGATCATCGCCCGCCTCGTCGCCGAGGCCGACGCGGCCGCCGCGAAGGTCGCCGGCGCGTTCGCGAAGTCCGCCAGCTGAGCGCGCATCGCGGTCCACCAGAACACGTTCCAGTCCCCCCAACGAAGGAGCTGCGCGCGATGATCCGGATCAAGGTGAACAGGGACCTGTGCGAGGGCAACGCGGCCTGTCAGCGGACCGCGCCGGAGATGTTCCACGTCGACGAGCAGGACGTGATGCACCTGCTCGTGGAGCACCCGTCGGAGGCGCAGATGGAGAAGGCGAAGGCGGCCGTGCGCCGCTGCCCGAAGCGGGCGCTCTCGCTCGTCGACGAGCCCTAGAGCTTGAAGACCCGCGCCGCGTTCTCGCGGAGGAACTTCGGCCACACGTGGTCGCGAAAGGGCACGTCGGGCAGCTCCTTGAAGATGCGCTCGAGCGTGAGCCCCATCGGGAAGTACCCGGCGTACATGACCTTGTCGGCGCCGCGGGTGTTCGCGTAGTCGATGATGTCCTTGGGGTAGTGCCGCGGGGCGAAGGCGCTGGTCGAGTAGTAGAGGTTCGGCCACTTGAGCATCAGCTTCACGGCGAGGTCGGTCCACGGCTCGCAGCCGTGCCGCGTGACGATCTTCAGCTCGGGGAAGAACCAGCAGACCTCGTCGAGGAGCGCGACGTCCTGCACGCCCATGGGCACCCGCGGGCCGGGCACGCCGGCGCAGATGCAGATCGGGATGTCGAGCTCCACGCACTTCGCGTACAGCGGATAGAACCGCTTGTCGTTGATCGGCACCTGCGGGCAGTACCCGGCCGGGAACGCCGTCGCGGCCTTCACGCCCCAGGCCTCGACGGCGTGTACGAGGTCGCGCACGCCCTCCATGCCGAGGTTCGGGTTGACCTGAAAGCTCCCGAAGAAGCGCGTCGGGTGCTCGCGGAGCGCGCGCTGCGCCTCGAGGTTCTTGGCGTCCACGCCGATCATCGCCTGCGCGATGCCGACCTTGTCCATCTCGTCGAGGGCGATGCCCACGTAGTCCGACGACTTGCGCGTCGTCGGGATGTTCTTGAACATGTACTGCGCGGGGAATTTGAACTGCTCGCGGCTCTCGCGATCCAGCAGGAGCGGCCGCAGGAAGTCGTACATGGTCGTCGGGTCGTCGGTGGGAATCTGAAGCATCAGATCGACGGCACCGATTCCGGCAGGCATGGGCATCGTGGTCCTCCTGGAGGAGGAGCGTACGCGCTCGGAAATCCCGTGGACGGCAAAAGTGAAACATGTTCTAGTTTTTCGTCGCCGGGCGCGGCCGACAGGAGCGGTGCGATGGAAGGCAAGCAAGACGTAGCCGAGGGCAGCGAGGCCCTCACTTCGCCATACGTGCTCGAGTACACGTATCGCCGAAGCCTCGGTCCCGTGGTGGGGCGGTTCCTGACGGGGCTCCGCGAGGGGCGCATCGAGGGCGTGCGCACGGCCTCGGGGCGCGTGCTGGTGCCGCCGACGGAGTACGATCCGGAGAGCGGCGCGGCGGTCGGCGACTTCGTCAGCGTGGGCGTCTCCGGGGTCGTCCAGACGTGGTCCTGGGTCTCCGAGCCTCGCAAGGGGCAGCCCCTCGACCGGCCCTTCGCGTGGGCCCTCATCAAGCTCGATGGCGCCGACACCGCCCTCCTCCACGCCGTGGACGCGCCGTCGGCGGACGCGATGCGCTCGGGCATGAGGGTGACCGTGCGGTGGCGCGCCGAGCGCGTGGGGAGCATCCACGACATCGCGTGCTTCGTTCCTGGCGACGAGGTGCAGGCCGCGGAGCCCGTGGCGCCCGCGGAGCCCGTGCGGCGCATGAAGTCGCCGGTGCACATGGACTTCACCATCGGCGCCGGACGGACGCTCTCGCGCTTCCTCGAAGGCGTGGTGCAGGGCAAACTGCTCGGTCGCCGCTGCCCGACCTGCGCGAAGGTGTACGTGCCGCCCAAGGGCGCGTGCCCGACCTGCGGCGTGCCCTTCGCCGACGAGGTCGTCGTCTCGGACACCGGCACCGTCACGAGCTTCTGCATCGTCAACGTGCCCTTCGAGGGGCAGACGATGAAGCTCCCGTACACGTACGGAAGCGTGCTGCTCGACGGCGCCGACATCCCGATCCTGCACCTCATCAGCGGCATTCCCGCCGACGAGGTTCGCATGGGGCTTCGCGTGAAGGCCGAGTGGCTGCCCGAGGGCGAGCGCCAGCCGACGCTCGCGAGCATCCGATGGTTCGCGCCGACCGGCGAGGCCGACGCCCCCTACGAGTCCTACGCGGAGCACCAGTGATGCGCGACGTGGCCATCGTCTCCTTCGCGTCGTCGTCGACGCCGCACAGCGACCTCGAGGACGTCGAGATGCTCGCGCCGGTCATCAACGAGGCGCTCGCGCGCTCCGGCGTTCCGCGCCGCGACATCGGCTTCACGGTCTCCGGGAGCTGCGACTACCTCTGCGGCCGTCCGTTCTCCTTCGTGATGGCGCTCGACGCCGTCGCCGCGTGGCCGCCGATCTCCGAGTCGCACGTCGAGATGGACGGCGCGTGGGCGCTCTACGAGGCGTGGGTCCGGCTCCAGCACGGCGACATCGACGCGGCGCTCGTCTACGCCTTCGGCAAGTCGTCGCAGGGCGACCTCCGCGCGGTGCTGGGCGCGCAGCTCGATCCCTACTATCTCGCGCCGCTCGCGCCCGATCCGGTGAGCTTCGCGGCGCTGCAGGCCCGGGCGCTCCTCGACGCGGGGCGCTGCACCGAGCGCGACCTCGCCGCGGTGGCGGTGCGGGGCCGTCGCGACGGAGGGCTCGGCGCGTCGAGCGAGGAAGAGCTCCTGCGCGCGCCGTACATCGCCTCGCCGCTTCGCGCGCACGACTGCCCGAGGTCGACGGACGGCGTCGCCGCGGTGGTGCTCGTCGCCGGCGACCGCGCGCGCCAGGTGTGCGAGCGCCCGGCGTGGATCCGAGGCATCGACCACCGCATCGAGGCGCACTCCCTCGGCGTGCGCGACCTCACGCGCTCGCCCTCGACGGAGCTCGCCGCGCGCAAGGCCGGCGTCGCCGCGTCCAAGGTCGACGTCGCCGAGATCCACGCGCCGTACACGCACCAGGAGATCATCCTTCGCGAGGCCCTCGGCCTCGACGGCGGCACGGTGATCAACCCTTCGGGCGGCGCCGTCGCTTCGCATCCGCTCATGTCCGCGGGGCTCGTGCGCATCGGCGAGGCCGCGCGGCGGGTCCTCGACGGCACCGCCCATCGCGCCGTCGCGCACGCGACGTCGGGGCCGTGCCTGCAGCAGAACCTCGTTTGCGTGCTGGAGGGTGATCGATGAAGACCCGCTGCGCAGTCATCGGAGTGGGGCAGACGAAGCACGCGGCGAAGCGGGACGATCTCTCGCTCGCGGGCCTCGTGCGCGAGGCGGCGCTGCGCGCGCTCGAGGACGCAGGGCTCGGCTGGGCCGACATCGACGCCGTGGTGATCGGCAAGGCGCCGGACTTCTTCGAGGGCGTGATGATGCCCGAGTCGTTCCTCGCCGACGCGCTGGGCGCCGTGGGCAAGCCGATGATGCGCGTGCACACGGCCGGCAGCGTGGGTGGCTCGACGGCCATCGTCGCGGCGCACCTCGTCGAGTCCGGCGTGCACGAACGGGTGCTCACCGTGGCCTTCGAGAAGCAGTCCGAGAGCGACGCGATGTGGGCCCTGTCGCCGAAGTATCCCTTCGTGCCGCCGCTCGTCGCGGGCGCCGGCGGGTTCTTCGCGCCGATCATCCGGAGCTACATGCGCCGCAGCGGAGCGCCCGTGGACGTCGGCGCGGTGGTCGCGGTGAAGGACCGCCTCAACGCGTTGAAGAACCCCTACGCGCACCTGCACATGGCGGACATCTCGCTCGAGAAGGTGAAGGCCTCGCCGATGCTCTGGGACCCGATCCGGTACCTCGAGACGTGCCCGTCGTCGGACGGCGCGTGCGCGATGGTGCTCGCGAGCGAGGCGGCCGCGAAGCGCGCCCCGAACGCCCCGGCGTGGGTGCGCGGGACGTCCGTGCGCAGCGAGCCCGCGCAGTTCGCGGGACGCAACCAGGTGAACCCGCGCGCCGGCGTCGAGTGCGCGGCGGACGTGTACGCGCAGGCTGGCATCACCAAGCCCCGCGAGCAGGTCGACGTCGCGGAGATCTACGTTCCGTTCTCGTGGTTCGAGCCCATGTGGCTCGAGAACCTGGGCTTCGCCGACGAGGGGCAGGGGTGGCGCATGACCCTCGACGGCGTGACGGCGCTGGGCGGCGCGCTGCCGATCAATCCGTCCGGCGGCGTGCTCTCGACGAACCCCATCGGGGCGTCGGGTATGATCCGCTTCGCCGAGGCGGCGCAGCAGGTGCGGGGCCGCGCGGGCGAGCACCAGGTCGCCGGGGCGCGCACCGCGGTCGGGCACGCCTACGGCGGTGCATCGCAGTTCTTCGCCATGTGGGTCGTCAGCAGCGCGAGCGCGTGAGGGAGTCGTCGGGTGGAATTCAACATCGCGGACCTGTTCGAGAGCCTCGTCGACGTCGTCCCCGAGCGCACCGCGGTGGTGTGCGGTGATCGCCGGCTGACCTTCGCCGAGCTCGAGGCGCGCGCCAACCGCTTCGCCAACGCGCTCACCGCGCGAGGGGTGAAGGCCGGTGACCACGTCGGCCTGTACCTCTTCAACTCCACCGAGTTCCTCGAGGCGATGCTCGGCGCGTTCAAGATCCGCGCGGTGCCGATCAACATCAATTACCGCTACGTCGAGGACGAGCTGCGGTTCCTCTTCGTCAACGCAGACCTCGTGGCGCTGGTGTACCAGAACGAGTTCTCGCCGCGCGTCGAGGCCGTGGCCGGGAGCGTGCCCACGCTGCGGCTGCTCGTCTCCGTCGACGACGGCAGCACCGGTCGCGTGCCGGGCTCCGTGGGGTTCGACGCGTTGCTCGCCGAGGCGGGTCCCGAGCGCGGCTTCGCGCCTCGCTCCGGCGACGACATCTACATGATCTACACCGGCGGCACGACGGGCATGCCCCGCGGCGTGATGTGGCGTCAGGACGACGTCTTCTTCGCGGGCCTCCAGGGCGGCAACCCCGGCGGTCCGCACCTCGAGCGCCCCGAGGAGCTCGCGGCCAACGCCGTCGCCAACGCCGAGCCGCTGACGTTCCTGCCTGCGGCGCCGTTCATCCACGGCGCGGCGCAGTGGGCGGCGCTCATCGGGCTCTTCGGCGGCGGCAAGGTGGTGCTGGTGCCCGGTCGGAGCTTCGACGCCGCGGTGGCCGTGCAGCTCATCGCGCGCGAGAAGGTGACGACGATGACCCTCGTCGGCGACGCCATGGCACGGCCGCTCGCCGACGCGCTCGTCGCGCACGGCGCGGGACTCGACCTCTCGTCGCTGATGGTGATCTCGTCGGCCGGCGCCATCCTCTCCGACTCGGTGAAGGACGACCTCCAGGCGGCGCTGCCGGACGCGATGATCCTCAACAGCTTCGGTGCCAGCGAGACCGGCCACCAGGGCACCATGTACCCGGGCGGTCCGTCGGGGCAGATCACGTTCTACATGGACGACAGCAACACCGTGCTCGGCGACGACCACCGCCCTCTCGCGCCGGGCTCCGGCGCCATGGGACGCCTCGCGCGCCGGGGCCGGCTCCCCGTCGGGTACTACAACGACCCGGTGAAGACCGCGGCGACGTTCCTCACCATCGACGGCGAGCGCTGGGTCGTCCCGGGCGACCTCGCGACCGTGGAGGAAGACGGCCGCATCACGATCTTCGGCCGCGGCGCGATGTGCATCAACAGCGGCGGCGAGAAGGTGTTCCCCGAGGAGGTCGAGTCGGCGCTCAAGGCACACCCCGACGTGCTCGACGCCGTCGTCGTCGGCGTGCCCGACGAGCGCTGGGGACAGCGCGTGGCCGCGGTGATCCAGCCGCGCACCGGCCGCGAGGTGACGCTCGCCATGGTCGACGCGCACTGCCGCACGAAGGTCGCGGGCTACAAGGTCCCGCGGCAGATTCACATCGTCGACGAGATGGTCCGGCACCCGAGCGGCAAGCCCGACTACCGATGGGCGGGCGGGATCGCCACCGCGCCGCGCGCCACCCCCGTGGAAGGCTGACATGTACATCGACTACACCCCGCAAGAGCGGGCCCTGCGCGACGAGCTTCGGACGTATTTCGCGCGGCTCGTCTCCGACGAACTCCTCGACGAGGTGCGCGGCACCGAGGGCGGAGGACCGCTCTACTCGAAGGCGCTCCAGCAGATGGGCGCCGACGGCTGGCTCGGCATCGGCTGGCCCAAGGAGTACGGCGGCCAGGCGCGCTCGAGCATCGACCAGTACATCTTCTTCGACGAGGTGCAGCGCGCGGGGTTCCCGATCCCGTTCCTGACGTTGTGCACCGTCGGTCCGACGCTCATGAAGTACGGCACGCCGGAGCAGAAGGAGCGCTTCCTGCGGCCGATCCTGCAGGGCAAGCTGCACTTCGCCATCGGGTACTCGGAGCCCGCCGCGGGCACCGACCTCGCGTCGCTGCGCACCCGCGCCGTGAAGGACGGCGACGACTACGTCGTCACGGGCCAGAAGGTGTTCACGAGCCTCGCCGAGTACGCCGACTTCATCTGGCTCGCGGTGCGCACGGACCCCGACGCGCCCAAGCACAAGGGCATCTCGATCTTGATGGTCGACGTGAAGTCGCCCGGCTTCTCGCTCACGCCGCTCCACACCCTGGGCGGCAACCGCACCAACGCCACGTACTTCGACGCCGTGCGGGTGCCCGCGTCGATGCGCGTCGCGGGCGAGAACGAGGGCTGGCGCCTCATCACGACGCAGCTGAACCACGAGCGCGTCGCGCTGATGTCGCCGGGTCCCGCAGCGCGCTTCGTCGAGGAGGTCACGGCGTGGGCCCGCGAGGCGCGCGGTGCGGGCGGCCGGCGGATCATCGACGAGCCGTGGGTGCAGGCGAACCTCGCGCGGGCGGCGGCGCACATCGAGGTGCTGCGGCTGATGACCTGGCGCCAGGCGGCGAGCATCGAGCACGGGCGCCTCGACGCGGCGGAGTCGTCGATGGTCAAGGTCTTCGGCAGCGAGTCCTTCGTGCAGATCTACCGCATGCTCATCGACGTCATGGGGCCCCTCGGCCTCGTGAAGGACGGCTCGCCCGGCGCCATGCTGCGCGGGCGCATCGAGACGTACTACCGCACCGCGCTGGTGCTCACCTTCGGCGGCGGGGTGAACGAGGTGCAGCGCGACATCATCGCCATGGCCGGTCTCCAGATGCCCCGCGCCGCGCGCTGACGCGGCCCCCGAGGAACGACCCGATGGACTTCTCCCTCAACGAATCGCAGACCGCCGTCGCGCAGCTCGCCCGCAAGATTTTTCACGCGCGGGTGACGCAGGCCTCGCTCCAGGCCGTCGAGGCGCAGCCCGAGCACATCGACCGCGCGCTGTGGTCCGAGCTCGCCTCGGTGGGCCTGCTGGGCACCGCGCTGCCCGAGTCCGCCGGCGGCATGGGCTACGGGCTGCTCGAGCTCTGCGCGCTCCTCGAGGAGGCCGGCGCCACGCTCGCGCCGGTGCCGCTGTGGAGCACGCTGCTCACCGGCGCCGCGCCCATCGCCGAGTTCGGCACGCCCGCGCAGCGCGAGCGCTTCCTGCCGGGCGTCGTCGCGGGCGAGACGCTGCTCACCGCGGCGCTCACCGAGGCCGGCAACGACGACCCGCTGCGCCCCACGACGACGGCCGAACGCGCGGGCGCGGGCTGGTCGCTGCGCGGCGTGAAGGAGTGCGTGCAGCTGGCTTCGGTGTCGTCGCGCATCCTCGTCGGAGCGCGCACCGGCGACGGCGCCTACGGGGTGTTCCTCGTCGATCCGGCCGCGCCAGGCGTGACCCTCGAGCGTCAGGTGGTCACCACCGGCGAGCCTCGGCACCGCCTCGTCCTCGACGGCGCGCTCGTCGGCGCCGACGACGTGCTCGGTGACCCGCTCGCGGGAGGCGACGTGCTCGCGTGGCTCGTGCCTCGCGCCATCGTGGGCCTGTGCGCCCACGAGCTCGGCATCGTCGAGCACGTGCTGAAGCTCACCGCGAGCTACACCACCGGACGGCAGCAGTTCGATCGGCCCATCGCGACGTTCCAGGCCGTGTCGCAGCGCATGGGAGATGCCTACATCGACGTCGAGTCGATCCGCGTGACCACGTGGCAGGCGGCCTGGCGCCTCGCCGAGGGCCTGGGCGCTTCAAGCGCCGTGTCCATCGCCAAGTACTTCGCCGCCGAGGCCGGGCATCGCGTGGTGTACGCCGCGCAGCACCTTCACGGCGGCATGGGCTACGACCTCGACTACCCGCTTTATCGCTACTACCTGCAGTCGAAGCAGAACGAGATGACGCTGGGCTCCGCGCCGATGCACCTCGCGGCGATCGGCGCCGAGCTCGCGCGCTGAGCGGTCAGCCCGCGGTGACGGGGAGCCCGCGCGAGGCCGCGGCGCCGGGCTCCGAGTAGAACTGCTTCGTCCATCGACGGAAGATCCCGATGGGTCCGTCGTTGTCCACGACGAGCGGCGGATCGATGTAGATCTTGTTCTCCCAGATCGGGATGTCCTGCGCGAGCTGGCGCTTGATCTCGGCCATGAAGTGCTCGCCGACGGTGCTCGTCACGGCGCGGTCGACCTGCTTGCGCACCATGAACGAGAAGCGCACGTCGACGTAGTCCTCGTCGATGGCCGTGACGCCCGCGGCGAGGAGCGTGTCGACGATGCCCGTGAAGCGCGTCACCGAGTAGCCGAAGCCGTGGCTGATGCTCTCGACGGTCCCCGACACCTTGCCCATCGGCGTGCGCATCCGCGTCTGCGAGAGCACGCGGAGCACCACGCCGTCGACGGTCGCCTGCGACGTCGGCCGCTCGACGGTGCCGTGGACGTAGTGGAAGTGCGCCGAGTCGACGGCGTTCTCGGCCATCTCCTGGTTGTGCGTCTTGATCTTCCAGCGCGCCTTCTCGTAGGGCGTCCAGTCGTCGGAGCCGTACTCGGCGTTGACGGGGATCTCGAAGGTCGGCTCGATGCCCTCGGCGTGGTGCCACACCATCACCAGGCCGTTCACCTCGCGCACCGTCCACGCCCGCACCTTCGCCCGGGCCGGCGGGGCCTTGTCGGAGTACGGCACGCTCACGCACTTGCCGCTCGCGTCGTAGAGCCACGCGTGGAACGGGCAGCGCACGCACTTGCCCTCCATGCGGCCGCCGTAGCCGAGGTGCGCGCCGAGGTGCGGACAGTGCGCGTCGAGCACCGCGAGGACGCCGTCCTCGTCACGGAAGATCACCAGGTCCTTGCCGAAGTACTTGAGCGGAAGCACGGCGCCCGCGGGCACCTCGTCCGAGTACGCGACCTGGAACCAGCCGTTCGGGTATCGAGGAAGGGGAAGCCTGCTCATGGTGACTCCGGTCGCGTACGAGGGCGGTTGAGGGGGGGCGCGCGCGGCTCCGACGGCGCCGCGGCGGGGTCAGTGCTCGGCGTCGAGGCCGCGAAGGATCAAACGCGCCGCGTCGGTGACGCGCTTGACGATCTCGCCCTGCTCGACGAGCCCGGCGGACCAGCCGACGATGGCCGAGAACCAGATGTCCTGCATCGGCACCGCGAGGCTGAGCTCGCGCGCCGTGGGCGGCGACGTCGTCATCTCGTTGAAGCCGAGGCGCCCGACGCCTCGGATGGCGGCGATGATGAGGCCCGACACGCGGGCCTGATAGACCGCGACCTTCTGCGCCACGCCGGCCTCGCACGACACCACCGAGCGCAGGATCGCGCGAGCGTACTTCGGCTTGCTGCAGAGACCCTTGGTCATCAGGTCGAAGAACGCCCCCAGCCGCTCGAGGGGCGTGCGGCCGGGCGCCGGATGCAGCTCCATCCAGCGCTCGAGCTGCGCGGTCTCACGCTCCAGCGCCGCCGCCAGGATGTCTTCCTTGCTCTGGAAGCGGCTGTAGAGCGTGCCCAGCGACACGCCGGCGTTCTGGGCCACGTCGCGCTGCCGCACGTTCTCGAAGCCGCCCGCCTCGGCGAGCGCAATGGCCTCGTCGAGGATCTTGTCGCGACGATCCTTCACGCGCGAAACTAGAACCTGTTCCAATTCTTGCGTCAAGGGCCTTCGTGCGAGCGTTCCGCGCTTGCCGCGTCGGGCTTGCGCATGGTCAAGTCGCCTTCGATGGATCCCGAGCGCCGCGGTGACCTCGAGGAGTTCCGGGCATCGACCCGTGCGTGGCTCGAGGCCCACTGTCCGTCGGCGATGCGAACGCCGGCACGGTCCGCCGACGACGACGTGTGGGGTGGCCGCGCGCCGGTGTTTCCCAACGAAGACGCGCGGGTGTGGCTCGAGCGCATGGCCGCGAAGGGATGGACCGCGCCGACGTGGCCGCGGGAGTACGGTGGCGCGGGGCTCTCGCGCGACGAGGCGCGGGTCCTCGATGAAGAGCAGCGACGCCTCGGGTGCCGCATGGCGCTCAAGAGCTTCGGCGTGTGGATGCTCGGTCCGGTGCTCCTCGAGTACGGCACCGAAGAGCAGAAGCGCACGTTCCTTCCGCCGACGGCGCGGGGCGAGATCCGGTGGTGCCAGGGATACAGCGAGCCATCGGCGGGCTCGGACCTCGCGAGCTTGCAGACGCGCGCGGTGCTCGACGGCGACAGCTACGTCGTCGACGGCCAGAAGGTGTGGACCTCGCACGCCGACAAGGCCGACTGGATGTTCTGCCTGGTGCGCACCGACGCTGCGGCGCCGAAGCACGAGGGCATCAGCTTCCTGCTCATCGACATGCGCTCGCCGGGTGTGAGCGCTCGCCCGATCCGTCTCATCAGCGGCGCGTCGCCGTTCTGCGAGGCGTTCTTCGACGGCGTGCGCGTGCCCGCGTCGCAGCTCGTAGGAACGTTGAACGGCGGCTGGAAGGTCGCCAAGGCGCTGCTCGAGCACGAGCGCGCGCTGATCTCGAAGATGCGCGACGCGGCCTTCGGCGAGGACGAGCCGCTGGAGTCCGTCGCGAAGCGGTACCTCGGCACCGACGACGGCGTGCTCGCCGACGCGCTGCTGCGCGACCGCATCGCCCAGGCGGGCATGGACTCGCTCTGCAACTCTCTCACGCTGCGGCGTTCCGCGGAGACGATGCGCGCAGGTCGGCCGCCGGGCCACGAGACCTCGATGTTCAAGCTGTATGGCACCGAGCTCAACAAGCGCCGCTTCGAGCTCCTCGTCGAGATCGAGGGCTACCGCGGCGTCGGCGCCGAAGGGTCCGACGTCTCCGCCGAGGAGCTCGCTTCGACGCGCGCATGGCTGCGGTCCCGCGCCAACTCCATCGAGGGCGGCAGCTCGGAGATCCAGTTGAACATCATCGCGCGGCGCGTGCTCGGGCTGCCCGAATGAGCGCGGGCAACACACCCGTGTCGCTCGTCCTCACCGAGGACCAGGAGTCCATCCGCCGCGTCGCGCGCGACTACGTGCAGCGAAGCATGCCGACGACGCACCTTCGCGCGCTGCGAGACGCCGACGATGCCCTGGGCTACGCGCCGGCGTGCTGGTCCGAGCTCGCGGGCCTCGGCGTGGCGGGGATGGTCTTTCCGGAGTCCGTCGGCGGCGTCGGGCTCGGCTTCGCGGAGCTCGGCGTCGTGCTCGAGGAGTGCGGCCGCACGCTCGCTCCGACGCCCATCGTGTCGACGGTGGTGCTCGCCGGCGGCGCCATCGCCCTCGGGGGCAGCGAGGCTCAGCGCCAGCAGTGGCTGCCCGGAGTTTGCGCGGGCGAACGGGTGCTCGCGCTCGCCCACGACGAAGGAACGCGGCACGCAAGGTACCGCGTCGCGACCCGCGCCGAGCCCGTCGCGGGAGGCTTTCGCATCACCGGCGAGAAGACCTTCGTGCTCGACGGCCACGGCGCCGAGGCGCTCGTCGTGGTGGCGCGGGTCGATGGCGCGGTTGGCGATCGCACGGGCCTGGCGCTCTTCGTCGTTCCGGCGTCGAGCCCGGGTGTCGCCGTGACCCGCACGCCTACGGTCGACTCGCGGAACGTGGCGCGGGTGCGCTTCGACGGCGTCGTGGTCGGCGTCGACGCGGCCCTCGGAGCGCCCGGCGATGCCGCCGATGTGCTCGATCGCGTGCTCGACCGCGGGGCCATCGCGCTCGGCGCCGAGATGCTCGGCGGCGCCCTCGAGGCCTTCGAGCGCACCGTCGCCTACCTCAAGACGCGGAAGCAGTTCGGCGTGCCCATCGGATCGTTCCAGGCGCTGAAGCACCGCGCCGCGCAGCTCTTCTGCGAGGTCGAGCTGTCGCGCTCGGTGGTGCTCGCGGCGCTCCGCGCCATCGACGCCGGCGGACCCGACGTCCCGGTGCTGGCGGCGGCTGCGAAGGCACGCACGTCGGACACCTTCGTGCGCGTGGCGGCCGAGGCGATCCAGATGCACGGCGGCATCGGCGTGACCGACGAGCTCGACATCGGGCTCTTCTACAAGCGCGCCAAGGTCGCCGCGATGACCCTCGGCGACGGGGCGCATCATCGCGACCGCTTCGCGCGGCTGCACGGCTACTGACGTCGCGACGCCCCTTCCCACGGGGCGGCGGGTGTGGGTAGAACATGTTCTATTCAGCGGGTGCGATCGGGCCTTCGGGTTCGAGCGCGCGAGCGAGAGAGATCCCCCAAGGGCATTGCTGCCGTCCATCGTCGGACGGCTCGGAGGCGTCGATGCGAAGCTACGCACACCTGTTTGTCGACGGCGGGTTCATCTCGCCCGCGACCGCCGCCACCCTCGACGTGCGCTCGCCGGCGACGCTCGAGCTCATCGGGCGCGTTCCCGACGCCACGACGGCCGACATGGATCGCGCCGTCGCGGCTGCGCGCGCGGCCTTCGACAATGGTCCATGGCCGCGCATGACGCCGGGCGAGCGCGCCGACGTCATGGGACGGCTCAACGAAGAGGTCATGGCGCGCATCGACGAGTTCGCGTCGGTGATCACCGACGAGGTCGGCTCGCCGATCACGTTCTCGCAGACGGCGCAGGCGCAGGTGCCGACGATGCTGCTCGACTACTACGTCGGCCTCGCGCGCACCTTCGCGTTCGACGAGCTGCGCCAGGGCGTGCTCGGGCAGAACTGGGTGCTGCACGAGCCCGTCGGCGTCGTGGGCGCCATCATCCCGTGGAACGTTCCGCTCTTCGTGGCGATCTCGAAGATCGCTCCGGCGCTCGCCGCGGGCTGCACGGTGGTGCTCAAGCCGCCGCCGGAGACGCCGCTCTTCGCGTACGTGCTCGCCGAGGCCATCATGGCGGCGGGGCTGCCCCCGGGCGTGGTGAACATCGTCACCGCCGGGCGCGAGGTGGGCGAGCACCTCGTGCGGCACCCGGGCGTCGACAAGATCAGCTTCACCGGGAGCACGGCGGCGGGGCGGCGCATCGGAGCCATCTGCGGCGAGCTTCTCCGGCCGGTCACCCTCGAGCTCGGAGGCAAGTCCGCGGCGATCTTCCTCGACGACGCGGACGTCGCTTCGATGGTGCCCGAGCTGCTCCCCTTCGCGATGATGAACAGCGGCCAGGCGTGCATCGCGCAGACGCGCATCCTCGCGTCGCGCAAGCGCTACGCCGAGGTCGTCGAGGCGCTCACCGAGGAGGTGCGGCGCCAGAAGGTGGGCGACCCCACGGACCCCGAGACGTTCTGCGGTCCGCTCATCGCCGAGCGCCAGCGCGCGCGCGTCGAGGGCTACATCGCGGCGGGGCGCGAGCAAGGCGCTCGGGTCACCATCGGCGGCGGACGTCCGCGCGGCCTCGAGCGCGGCTGGTACGTCGAGCCCACGGTCTTCGCCGACGTCGACAACGGCATGACCGTCGCGTCCGAGGAGATCTTCGGCCCGGTGGTGTGCGTCATCCCCTACGACGACGAGGCCGACGCCGTGCGCATCGCCAACGCGTCGAACTACGGACTCTCGGGCTCGGTCTGGACCAGCGACCACGCGCGCGGCCTCGCCATCGCCCGGCGCGTGCGCACCGGCACCTTCACCGTGAACGGCTGCGCCATCGACTTCGCTGCGCCCTTCGGCGGCTACAAGGACTCCGGCGTCGGCCGCGAGTTCGGCCCCGAGGGGCTCCTCGGCTTCCTCGAGGTGAAGTCCGTGAGCATGCCCTTCGACTATGTCCCTTGATCGAACGGCGGTGGCTGCGCCGCTCTCCGACGACGCGGCGCTCGCTCTCGCGGACGCACCGGTGGAGTCGCTCCCGGCGCTGATGCGGTCCGCGCGCGCGGTGCGCGACGCCGCGTGGGGCCGGCGCATCACCTTTTCGCCGAAGGTGTTCCTGCCGATCACGAACCTCTGCAAGAACCACTGCAGCTACTGCGCATTTCGTCGCTCGCCGGGCCAGCCCGGGGAGTGGACGATGACCCCCGAGGACGTGCGGGCGTGGTCCGCGCGGGCCGTCGACGCGGGGTGCTTCGAGGCGCTGCTGTGCCTCGGCGACAAGCCCGAGGCGAGCTTTCCGACGTACCGCGCGCTGCTGGGCGCGTGGCGCTTCGACGGCACCGTCGACTATCTCGTCGAAGCGGCGCGCATCGCCCTGGCGCTCGGCCTGCTCCCGCACACCAACGCGGGGCTGCTGACGCGCGACGACATGGCGCGGCTCAAGCCGGTGAACGTGAGCCTCGGGCTCATGCTCGAGAGCGCGAGCGGGCGCCTCTGCGAGCCCGGCATGCCGCACCACCACGCGCCGGACAAGCACCCCGACGCGCGGCTGCGCATGATCGACGAGGCCGGGCAGCTTGCGATCCCGTTCACCACGGGCATCCTCGTCGGCGTCGGCGAGACCCGGCGCGAGCGCGTCGAGGCGCTGCTCGCGATCCGCGCCCTTCATCGCCGCCATGGTCACGTGCAGGAGGTCATCGTGCAGAATTTCAGGGCGACCTCGGGTACGTCGATGCGCCGCAGCCCCGAGCCCGACGACGTCGAGATCGCTCACGCCGTCGCGATGGCGCGGCTCGTCCTCGACCCCGAGGTGTCGTTGCAGGCGCCGCCGAACCTCAACGCCGACGGCGTCGAGACCCTGCTCGCCGCGGGCGTGAACGACCTCGGAGGCATCTCGCCAGTCTCGCCGGACTACGTGAACCCGCGGCACCCATGGCCGCACC
The DNA here is from genome assembly GCA_903845045.1 of uncultured delta proteobacterium. Lineage (GTDB taxonomy): Bacteria > Myxococcota_A > Polyangia > Polyangiales > SCUS01. Next base: position 41,869 of record CAIMWA010000356.1, read on the forward strand.
TCGACCGCCTCGCGGCGGCGTGCGCTCGCGACGGCTACACCCTCGCTCCGCGGCTCGCGATCTACGATCGCTACGTGCACCGCGCAGGGTTCCTCGACGCAGCGCTCGCGGGTCCCACCGCCGCGGCCGCGTCGCGCCTCGAGCGCCTCGCGCGGGCCCGCGAAGTCGCCACCCCCGCGCCGGCAGGTGCCGCGTGAGCGCGCTGGAGTCACGGCTGCGCGGCGTCCAGGGGCCCGTGCGCGCGATCCTCGAGCGCTGCCTCGAGGGCGTCGAGCTTCGCTGGGAGGACGCGGTCACGCTCTGCGGTGCGCGCGGCCCTGCGCTGCACGCCCTCGCGATGACCGCCGACACGCTTCGCGAGGCGCAGGCCGGCGACCGCGTCGGTTATGTGGTGAACCGCAACATCAACTTCACCAACGCGTGCGTGAAGGCGTGCCGGTTCTGCGCGTTCGCGCGCGGGCACCGCTCCGAGGAGGCGTACTTCCTCGGCGAGGAGGAGGTCGTGCGCCGCGCCCTCGAGGCGCAGTCCCTCGGCGCGACGGAGGTCTGCGTGCAGGCGGGGCTCGCGCCGGGCGTCGACGGGCGCATCTACGTGCGCCTCTGCCGCGCGATCAAGGCTGCGGCGCCGGGTCTCCACATCCACGCCTTCTCGCCCGAGGAGGTGAAGTACGGCGCGGGTCTCGCCGGGGTCTCCTTCGCCGCGTACCTCGAGGAGCTTCGCGACGCGGGGCTCGGCTCGCTGCCGGGCACCTCCGCCGAGGTGCTCGACGACGACCTGCGCCGACGCATCGCGCCGGGACGCATCACCACGTCGGAGTGGGTCGACGTCGTGCGAAGCGCGCACGCGCTCGGGCTCCCGACGACGTCGACGCTGATGTACGGCCACGTCGAGACCGACGCGCAGCGCATGCGGCACCTCGACCTGCTCCGCGCGATCCAGAAGGACACCGGCGGCTTCACGGAGTTCGTGCCGCTGTCCTTCGTGCACGACGAGGCGCCGATGCACCGCAAGGGTCTCGTCGACGGAATGCGTCCGGGACCGACGGGCAACGAGGTCGTCGCGCTCTACGCCATCGCGCGGCTCATGCTCGGCGCGACGTTCCGGAATATCCAGGTCTCGTGGGTGAAGGAGGGCATCCGTCAGGCGCAGTGGCTGCTCTGCTGCGGCGCCAACGACCTCGGAGGAACGCTCATGAACGAGAGCATCTCGACGTCCGCCGGGTCCGCGCACGGGCAGCTCATGACGCCGTCGGCATTGCGCCGCACGATCCGCGACGCCGGGCGCGAGCCGGTGCAGCGCAGCACGCGCTACGACGTGCTCCGCGTGTTCGCCGACGGCGACGCGGACGGCGACGCGCTGGACGCCCTGGCGAACCCCGACGAGGCCTTCGGCAACTACGAGGGGCTGACCCGCGACGGGCGCTTCCGGTTCCACCTCAAGCGACCGCCGCGCGACGCGTAGGGCGCGAGGCGCGCGAGGTCCTCGGCCGTGTCGACGTCGCACGCGACGCCGTCGGAGCGATAGATCTCGACGCCGAGGCCGGCGCCGCGCGCGCGCTCGATGTGCCGCCGAAAGCTGTCGCCGGTGCCGAAGCAGGTGCCGAGGGCCTCTGGAGGCCCGAGCCCGAGGGCGTTGGTGCCGTGGTCGACGCGGTCCGGCGCGAGCACCATCGGGCAGCGATGCAGGGCGCGGGAGAGCGCGGCGACGTCGCGCGCGGCGAGCCGCGGGAGGTCGGACATCAGCACGATGGCCCTCGTCGCGCCGCGCGTGGCGACGTCGGCGAGGGCGCGATCGACGATGGCGCTCAGCGACCGCTCCGCGCCGTCCCGGAGCACCGCCGCGCCGCGCGCCATCGCGAAGGCCTCGACGTCGTCGCAGTCCGTGGCCACCAGCGCGCCGGCGATGTCGTCGCACGCCGCGACGGTCTCGAGCACGTGCTCGCAGAGAGCGCGCGCGAGCTCGGTCCGCGCGGAGTTCGAGAGCACCCCGGCGAGGCGCGACTTCGCCGCCGCGAAGCGCTTCACCGGCACCACGACCCACGTCCGACCGTGCGCCGCGCTCAGCAAAACGCCTCGGCGAAGGCGAGCACCTCGCCGGCGAGGCGCGCGCTGTCGGCCCGGGTGGTCATGCGCGTGCGGGTGCCGAGCGTCGGTACGCCTTCGACGGTGCCCTCGTCGCCGGCCTCGACGACGAAGCCGCGGAGCAGGCCGCCGTAGTGCGCGGCGATGGCTCCCGCGGTGGGCGCCCGCGCGGCGAGCGAGGGGATCATCGCGGCCAAGGGGCCCTTCACGGCCTCGCCGTGCACGATGGGGCTCACGCCGACCACGGGCCGCGCGGCGAGCGCCTCGCGAAACCCCGGCAGCGACAGCATGGGATCGACGGAGACGTACGGATTCGAGGGTCCGATCACGACGAGCTCGGCCCCGGCGATGGCCTCGAGGACACCCGGCGCAGGGCTCGCGGCGCCGTCGAAGCGCACGGCACGCACCGCAGGGCCGGCGCGGTGGCGCACGAACCACGTCTGGAACGGGAGCACGCCTTGGTCGGCGGTCTCGATCATCGTGCGGCACGGCGCGTCGCTCATCGGGAGCACGCGGCACCGCACGGCCAGGGCCCGGCAGAGCCGAGCGGTCACCGCGGTCAGCGACTCGCCGTTGCGAAGGCCCCGCGTGCGGGCGAGGTGCGTCGCGAGGTCGCGGTCGCCGAGCTGGAACCACGCGTCCTCGCCGTATGCGGCCATGCGGTCGAAGGCGTGAAAGGTCTCGTCGGCGAGGCCCCAGCCGCGCTCCTCGGGGGCGAGGTCGGCCAGCGTGTACATGACGGTGTCGAGGTCCGGCGAGATCGCGAGGCCCCAGTGCTCGAAGTCGTCGCCGGTGTTCACGATCATCGTGACGGCGTCGGCGTCGAGCTCCCGCGAGAGCCCGTGCATCAGCCGCGCGCCGCCGACGCCGCCAGAGAGCGCGACCACCGATCGCCACGCGCGGGTCACAGGTAGAGGTCCTGCCCCGGCGGGCGCAGAAGGTCCGTCGACGGACGGTCGCTCGGCGCGAAGGAGAGTCCGCGCACGACCACCGCGGCGCGGCGCTCGGCCGCCTGCCCCGCCACGAGGTCCGCGGCGGCGGCGACCTGATCCGCGAGCGCGGTGACGGTCTGCTCGAGCACGCGACCGAAGAGGTCGGCTTCGCCGCGTCGATCCCAGAGCGGCGGAAGCCCCGCCACGCCGATCGCCGCGCCGACGGTGCCCACGCGAAACGGCCGCCCGAAGGAGTCGCTGATCACCACCGCCACGCGCGCCCCGGAGGCGCCATGCAGCGCCGCGCGCACACGCTCCGCCGAGGCGTCCGGCGCCAGCGGCAGGAGCAGCGCCCACGGACCGCTCCCAGCGGCCGCACCGGCGGGGACGGCGTTGCTGCAATCGATGCCCGCGTTCGCCGTGACGAAGCCGAGGCGATGCTGCACGACGAGCACGCCCGGCGCCTTGCGCGAGACTCGCTGCGACTCCCGCAGGATCAACTCCACCATCCGCGGGTCCTTGCCGATCTCCTGCGCCGTCGCCGCCGCGGCGGGCGAAATCTCGACCTCGCGCAGGTCGACGAAGCGTCCCTCGGCCCTCGACACGGCCTTCGACGCCACCACCACGACGTCGCCGTCGAAGAGGTCGAAGCGTGCGGCGCGCACCGCAGCGACGAGCACCTCGCCGAGGTCGTCGCCCGCTTCGAGAAGCGCGACGCCGGGCACCGCGATCACCTCGAGCCTTCCATCGCATCGCACGGGCGGCGGCGTCGAGGGGTCCAACGACGACGACGCTACCGCGAACTGGAACATGTTTCAATTTCGCTCGACACGCCGCGACCGCACAGTTTACGCGTACCGCGCGAGAGGGAACGCACCATGCTCATCGGCGTCATCGGCGGAACGGGGAAGGAAGGCCGCGGGCTCGCGCTGCGCTGGGCGCGCGCGGGGCACCAGGTGCGCATCGGGTCGCGCGACGCGGCGCGGGCGAAGGAGCGTGCCGCCGAGCTCGGTGCGTTGGCGGGCGGCGGTGCCATCGAGGGCGGAGACAACGCGTGGGCCGTCGACGGCGCCGACATCGCGGTGCTCTGCGTCCCCTACGCGGCGCACGGTGCGACGCTGCGCGACCTGGCCCCGCAGCTCGCCGGGCGGGTGCTCATCGACATCACGGTGCCGCTGCAGCCGCCGAAGGTCCGCGAGGTGCACCTCCCGCCGGGCCAGTCCGCGGCGCTCGAGGCCCAGGCCATGCTCGGCGCTGCAACGCGCGTCGTCGCGGCGCTGCACCACGTGAGCTCGACGCACCTCGGCGACCCGGAGCACGCCATCGAGGGCGACGTGCTCGTGTGCTCCGACGACCCCGCGGCGACGGCAACGGTGATCGCGCTCCTCGCCGACCTCGGCGCGCGCGCGCTCGACGCAGGGGTGCTCCGGAACGCCGTGGCGCTCGAGGCGCTCACGCCGGTGCTGCTGCACCTCAACAAGCGCTACGGAGCCAGCGCCGCGTGCCTGCGCATCGCGGGCCTCCCGGTCTGAAGCACGGAGCGGTCAGAGCGCGAGTTCGGCCATGAGGCGCACCGCCTCGGGCTGCATCGCGCCGACGATCATCGTGGTGATGCGCGAGCGCTTCCACGCCTCGAAGCGCTCGCGGATGCGCTCGGCGGGGCCCACGAGGTGCAGCGTGTCGACCATCTCGTCGGTCACGGCCTCGATGGCCTCCTGGCGCTTCCCTTGGAGGAAGAGGTCCTGGATCTTCACGGCCTCGTCCTCCCAGCCGACGCGGCGGATGTACTCGCCGTAGAAGTTCTTGTCCTTGGCGCCCATGCCGCCGATGTAGAGCGCGAGGCTCTGCCGGAGCGGCGCGCGGCAAGCGTCGACGTCGTCGCCGACGATCACCGCCACCGTTGGCGCGATCTCGAAGTTCGCGAAGCTCCGCGCACCGTTGGTCTTCGCGAAGCCCTCGAGGAAGTTCGGCTCGAGCACGTCGAAGCGCCCCGGGTGCATGCACGTGAGCAGCACGCCGTCGGCGAGCTCCGCGGCCAGCGCCTGCCCCTTGGGGGCCATGGCGCCGGTGAAGATCGGGATGTCCTTGCGTCCGTGCAGGATGCTCTTGAGCGGCTTGCCCAGGCCCGTGGAGCCCGGGCCGCGATACGGGATCTGGTAACGGACGCCGTCGAAGGTCAGCGGCTTCTCCCGCGCGAAGATCGCCCGCACGATGGTGAGGTACTCGCGCATCCACGTGAGGGGCTTCTCGAAGGACACGCCGTGCCAGCCCTCGACGACCTGCGGTCCCGAGGTTCCGAGGCCGAGGATGAAGCGGCCGCCGGAGAGCGCGTCGAGGGTCATCGCGGTCATCGCCGTGTTCGCCGGGGAGCGCCCGGGGAGCTGCATGATCGCCGTTCCGAGCTTGATCTTCTTGGTCTGCGGGCCGACCCACGCCAGCGGCGTCACGGCGTCGGAGCCCCACGCCTCGGCGGACCACACCGAGTCGTAGCCGAGGCCCTCGGCTTCCTTGATGAGGTCCACGTCGATGGAAACCGACGCGCCCGAATAGCCCACCATCAGCCCCAGCTTCATCGACGCTTCTCCTTCTGCTCGAACACGAAAGTCAGGGACCGTCGCCGCAGCGCAGGACGCATCGCCCGCGCAGGCCGCCGGCGCGGACGAGACGCTGCGCAGCGTCGGCCTCGGCCAGCGGGAGCACCCGGTCGATCTGCACGTCGAAGGGCGCCTGGGCGTGCAGCGCGAGGAGGCTCGCCATCTCGGCGGCGTTGGCGCCGCTGCCGCCGATGATCCGCAGCCCGAGGGTGATGATGTACCCGAGGTTCAGCGCGACCTTCTCGGCGAGGATGTTCCCCACGACGACGATGCGCCCGCCGACGCGCAGCGTGCGCAGCGCCGAAGGGAACGTGGCGGCGCCCACGGTGTCGAGGGCGAGGTCGATCTTGCCGACGCCCTCGTGAAAGCGCCCGTCGGGCGATGCGACCACGACCTCGTGGGCGCCCAGGGCTCGCAGCGACTCGACGTGCGACGCCGAGCGGACCACCGCGACGACCTCGGCGCCGAGGCGCGCCGCGATCTGCACCGCGGACGACCCCACGCCGCCGTTGGCGCCGGTGACGAGCACCCGCTCGCCGCTGCGCAGTCCGCCGAGCGTCGTGAGGTCGCGAAACGCCGTGCCGAAGGTGCAGTGCATCACCGCGGCCTCGGCGGCCGGCATCGCCGCGGGGACGGCGTAGAGCGCGCGCTCCGGCGCGACGAGGTGCTCGGCGTAGCCACCGTCGGCGAGGATGCCGAAGACCCACGCCGCGCCTTCGCAGAGCGACGTCTCGCCCGCGAGGCAGCACGCGCACACGCCGCAGGAGTCGCGGTGCATCGTGCCCACGCGATCGCCCGGCGCGAAGGTCCGCACGTCGTCGCCGACGGCCACGACGACGCCCGCCGCCTCGTGCCCCGGCGTCACCGGGTACGTCTGGAAAGGAAAGCGCCCCGCGCGGTCGATGAGGTCGCGATGGCAGACGCCGCAGGCCTCGACGCGCACGAGCACCTCGTGGCCCTGCAACGGACGCATCGGTGCATCGACGACCTCGTGCGCGAGGTCCACGTCCCAGCCGGCTTCGAGGAGACGGGCGCGGGCGCCGGTGCGGGTCATCCGAGGCCGATGCCTCGCGCGACGGCCTCGCGGTGCGACGACGGGTCTCCGAAGAGCAGCTCCGAGGCCTGCGCGCGCTTGAAGTACAGGTGCGCGTCGTGCTCCCAGGTGATGCCGATGCCGCCGTGCACCTGCAGCGTCTCCGCGGCCGTGCGAAAGAACGCGTCGGAGCAGAACGCCTTCGCCGTCGCGGCGGCGAGGGCAAGCTCGGACTCGTCGCCGGTGGCCGCCACGCAGCCCGCCCAGTAGCACGCCGAGCGCGCCGACTCGACGTCGACGAACATGTCCGCGCAGCGGTGCTTGATGGCCTGGAACGACCCGATGGGCCGACCGAACTGCACGCGCACCTTCGCGTACTCGACGGACATCTCGAGGCAGCGCTGGGCGCCGCCGACCTGCTCCGCCGCGAGGGCCACGCAGGCCCGCTGCAGCGTGCCCTGGAGCACCGTCCAGCCCGCGCCCGGCTCGGCCAGCAACGACGACAGCGGCAGGTGCACGTCGCGCAGCGAGACGTCGGCCATGCGACGCGTCGGGTCCATGGTGGCGAGGGCGGTGCGCGTGACGCCCGGGGTCTCCGCGGGGACCGCGAAGAGCGCCACCGCGGCCTCGCCGGATCCCGCCCCTTCGATCCGCGCCGCGATGACGAGCAGCGTCGCCGTCGCGCCGTCGAGCACGAAGCGCTTCACGCCGGTGAGCACATAGCCGTCGGCGGCTCGTCGCGCGACGGTCTCGATGGACGAGAGGTCACCGCGGGCCGAGCCCTCGAGGTAGGCCACCGTCGCCGTCGCGTCGCCCGCCGCGATCTGCGGGAGCCAGGCACCGCGAAGATCCTCGCTGTGACCGAGGAGCAGGGCGTTGGTGCCGAGGGCGACGGTGGAGAGCAGCGGCGCGCACAGCATCGCGTAGCCGGCCTCCTCGAAGAGCC
>CAIMWA010000357.1 GCA_903845045.1 uncultured delta proteobacterium
CTTCGAAGGGCTCGTTCGCGAACTCGCAGCCCCTTGAATTCACGGGGCGCGTGCCCGCTCGAGGCGGCCCAGAATCCAAGAAACGGAGCTTCCGACTTTCCGAAGTACGTCCCGGCCGCGCCCGCCGTCGCGGGAATTTACATCCCGACGGGTCTGGTAGCCACGCTCGCACCCCGAAGAGCCAAGGTGGCCCCCCATCTCCTCTGCGGCGCTCGCCGCTCGCAGCCCCCCCGCTGCATTACGCCGCCCGAGCCAGCCAGCGGATCGTCGCCGCGCGCCCGTGTTCAAGAACGAGTGAACGGAGAGCCGCATTTTGCCCCGGCCAGAGTTGACAGCCTCCGCGGGTCGGCAGTCTAATCCCTCTCTGGGAAGCCACCTTTGAAGACCCTACCGCTCTACAAGATCCTCGACGATCTCAACAAGCTCATCTACCTGCCGCACATTCAGCGGCCATTCGTGTGGGGAGAGGAGCAGGTCCGTAAGCTGCTCGACAGCCTCCTCCGCGGCTACCCGATCCAGACCTTGCTATTCTGGCGAACGAGGGACGAGATCAAGGCCCGAAGGTTCATGGATGAGGCCCGGCGCGACGTCGATCTCCATACCCTCTACGACAAACACGCGTCCTCGGAGGGCGTCGAGCGGCTGTTTGTCCTCGACGTGCAGCAACGTCTGCAAGCGCTTCGCACGCTCTTCGACGGAGCACTCCTGACCGAAACGGGTGAGCGACGGGAGGCCTGGGTCGACCTCACGAGCGGGCATGTGCAGGATCCCGAAGGGTTCTGGTACGGCATCCGATTCTCGAGGGATTCGCCCGGTCCCACATGGTATCGACTCAACAACCTACGGACCCTCGACACGAAGAAGAACGATCGGATGCTCGCCCGGCAGGAGGGACGACGGATCGAGCCGGGTCTGGAGGGAACCGAAGAAGAGAAGAACGCCGCGCTTGATCGCCTCGGGGACAACCTCAAGGACCTGCATCGCATCCTGCACGACGAAGGCGTCTTCTGGTACGACGAATTGGACGGCGTCGTCGCGGACTACTCCTACGAACGCGTCTTGGAAGTGTTCGTGCGCGTCAACAACGGCGGAACGAAGCTCGACGGCGGCGACCTCATGTTCGCTGCGATGAAGGGCCTTTCCGAGGACATCGAGGAGCGCGTCGAGGACGCCGCTCAACAACTCTGCGTCGGCGACCTTTCCTTCGACAAAAGTTGGGTTCTCAAGGCGATCGTACTGTCCCTCACGGGCAAGGCCACCCTCGACCCGAAGCTGTTCAAGGGCACCGAGGGAAGCGCGCTGATCTCTCGCATCGAGACCGACTGGCCTCGGATCGAGGCGGCCTTTCAACAGCTTCACGACCTGATGCGACAGGACATTCGGGTGTCGTCCGAGAAGCTCGTCCGCAGCACCGTCAGCCTCATTCCGGTCGTTGATTACCTCTACCATCACCCAGGACCTGGCCCGACGCAACGGCAACGGATCGCCGGATATTTCCACAAGGCCCAGCTTTTCAATTGGTTCGGTGCGTCGACCGATCAGCTCCTCACGGGTCTATACCCGAAGATGGTTGCTGCGACGGGTGGTTTCCCGCTCGAGGACGTGAAGCTCTTCTTCACCGGGTATCGTCGAGACACCGAGCTCAACGCGCAGAACGTGTCCGGTTCGCGAACCCGGGCGATGGTGCTGAACCTCGTATACCGGGAGAAGTTCGACACGTCGCTCTACGAGAGCCACTTCTCGGGAAACAGCCCTCACGTCGACCACATCTATCCGAGAGCACGTCTAACGCCGCTCGGACTCGACAGCGAAGAGATCAATCACCTCGGCAATTTTCGCTTCGTCGGAGCACGCGACAACATTCGGAAGAGAGCAGAGTCCCCGGACGGTCATTTCACGCGCATGAAGGCCGGTGGTGTGCCGGTCGAGCGCCATCTTCTCGCAGAACCGTGGGCAGGCGATCCCTCGAAGCTCACGCTCGACATCCGGACGTACCGGGCGTTTCGTGACGCCCGCTTCGACGAGATCATGAAGATCGCGCGGCGGGTTGTCGACCCCGAGGTCGTACCGTAGTCTCGTCGCAGCGGTGAGCGTCGTGGACGCGTCTTCGGTGGCTCCGCTACGAGTTCCGTCGAAAGACGACACGAACTGTTGCCGTATCGGAACCCATCATACCCCGCTCCTCAAAGATGATGTCGACTGGACCGATCGTCAACACATCAGCGGGAACCTCGAATCCCGCCTGCGACGGATGGGGAACGCCAGGTTGAAGCTCGGAGAGAATGAGGTCGTGGTGCCGACCGCCCGAGAATGCGAGGGCAGTCATCACGTGCGACGACGTTCGGAACGTCCGTCCGTGCGCATCACGCAGCCTCAGGGAATCCGCCGTGCCGGTTATCGTCTCGTTGCTTAGGTTCGTCTCCGTGTAGTCGACGACGATGAACGGGGTCCCGGGGGCAGCTACTTGCCGAGAATACCTGCTGCCTAAGCGATCTGTGGAGTTGACGGCGGTGACGACGTATCGGCACGACCCGAGGGTCCAGCGTGGCGCCCGTCGAGGGCTTCCGAGGGGGACATGACGCGCGTCAGCGGGCCGACGTGCTGCGTACTCTGGAGATTCTGTAAACTTTCGAATTTGCTGGACCCATTGCTTGCCCTATCCACGGGGCTGGAGCGTCACCCCGTCGTCGACCGCGTCCGAGGGCAGCCGCGCCCGCACGACGGAGCCGACGGCGCGGCACCGCGCGAGCACCCCCGCGGACCACGCATCGACGCGCTCGGCGTCGTCGACGAGCACCACCGCGCCCGCGCGCAGCAGCCCGCGAAGGGCCGACTCGATGCCCGCCACGACGTCGTCGAGCGTCGCCCCCGCGGCCGCGTCGGGCGCGCCGAGGATGGTCTCGAGGCTCTCGAAGGCCCGTCGTCCCGGGCTCGTGCGAAGCGCTGGCCGCCCCTCGGCCTTCAGCGCCGTCGCGAGGTCGTGGAGGCACCGCGTGCGGCCCGATCCCGCGGCGCCGAGCACGTCGACGGAGCGCCCGGCGCGCACCGCCGTGAGCAGCGCCAGCACGGGCTCGTCGCCGCCCAGCCGCGGGAGCGTCGGCTCGTGCAGCAGCGCCACCGGCTGCCCGCGCAGCATGCCGAGCACGTCGGTGGCCGAGCGCGGCCGGTCGGCGAGCTCCCGCGCGAGGAGCTGCTCGACCACCGCGGCGACGCGCTCGGGCACCGCGGGGTTGTGCTCGCGGAGCGGCGTGGGGCGCGAGAGGAGCCGCGCGCCGACGAGCGCGAAGGTGTTGTGCCCTTCGAAGGGGAGCGCACCGGTCAGCGTCTCGTAGAGCATCACGCCGAGGGAGAAGAGGTCCGTGCCGGCGCCCACGGGGTCGCCCAGCGCTTGCTCCGGCGCGAGGTAGATGGGGGTCCCGAGGATTTCGCCGCGGCCCGTGAGGTGCCCCGTCTGCGACGTCCACGCGATGCCGAAGTCGAGCACCGTCGGACGCCCCGCGGCGCTCACGAGCACGTTCCCCGGCTTGATGTCGCGGTGCACGACGCCCGCGGCGTGGATGCGCGCGAGGGTCTCGAGCAGCGCCAGCGTGGGGCCCGCCACGCGCTCCCAGGGCAGCGGAAGCGGCGCCCCGGGGAAGTGCCTTCCCTCGACGAGCTCGGTGACGAAGAACGACTGCGCGCCGTCGTCGCCCTCGTCGAGGAGCCGCACGACGCCGGGCACGCGGAGCAGCCGCAGCAGCGCGATCTCCCGGCGCACGCGCGCGAGCTCCATGCCGGCGCCGCGCGCGAGGAGCTTCACCGCGACGCGCTCGCCCGCGAGGAGGTCGTCGGCGCTCCACACCTCGCCGTGCGCACCGCGCCCGATGACCTCGTCGAGCCGATAGCGTCCACCGATGGCCCGCCCGGCCTCGGCGCGCGAGGTCGACTGCCGACGCTCGAGGCGTGTCGATGGAAGATCGTTGCTCATCGGAGCGGTTCCCGCGCGCGATGCTACCGCCGGTCGACGCAAAGGGGAGGAGTCGGCGCCGAAGGACCAGAACCGCAGCGGCGCGGGGCGCGGCGTCACTTCAACGGTCGGCGGAGGTTCTCGTCGGACACGCGATCGACTGTCCCCGGCGCGTCACGCGAGGCACGGGAGGCTCACCGTGAACGTGGTCTCGCCGGGCCGGCTCTCGAAGCGGATGTCGCCCTCGTGGCGATCGACGATCTCGCGCACGATGTGCAACCCGAGGCCGCTGCCCTCGCCGAGGGGCTTCGTCGTGAAGAACGGCTCGAAGATGCGATCGCGGACGCTCTCGTCGATGCCGCGCCCGTCGTCGGTGATGCGTACGAGCGCGCTCCCGTTCTCGATGCTGACGGCGATGCGAAGCTTGCCGGCGAAGCTCATGGCCTGCAGCGCGTTGTGCACGAGGTTCGTCCACACCTGCACGAGCTCGTCGGGGAAGCACGAGAGCCGCGGCTCCGCGTCGTACTCGCGGACCACCTCGACGCCCGCCTTGAGCTGGCTGCCGTACAGCGTGAGCACCACCTCGAGCCCGTCGATGAGGTTGGCCTCCACCCGCTCCCCGCGGAGTCCGTGGCGCGCGTAGCTCTTCAGCGCGAAGACGATCTTCGCGGCCCGCTCCACCGCCGTGAGGATCGCCGCGCAGCCTCGGCTCTGCCCGCTGACGTCGTGCGCGAGCCGCAGCGCCCGGGGTCCTTCGGCCGACCGCAGCAACGTGAGGAACGGTCCGACGTCGTCGCGTACGCCCATCTGCACGAGCTGTTCGGCGCACACCCCGGGGTTCGGGACGCGCTGCGCTTCGAGCACCCCCGTCAGCGTGCGACGAACGGCCCGCTCCTCCCGGGTCGAGAGCGGCTCCCGCGGCGCGAGCGCACCCTCGAGCAGCGCGAAGAATTCCTGCAGGCGCTCGGCGTCGAGGTAGCCGAGCAGCGCGGACCACTCGCGCGGGGCGTTGCGGACGCTCTCGCTGAGGTTCTGCGCCGAGGCGCGGATCGCCCCCATGGGCGTGTTGATCTCGTGCGCGATGCTCCCGACGAGCTGCCCGAGCGCCGCCAGCTTCTCGGACTGGATCATCTGCTGCTGCGCGAGCTTGAGGTCCGCCAGCGCGGTGGTGAGGTCCCGGGTGCGCTCGTCGACCTTGGACTCCAGCGTGCGGTTGGCGGCCAGGTGCACCGCGAGCATCTCCTGGTGGTGCTGGGCGTTGACGACGGAGATCGCGAGCTGCGGCGCGAGCACCTCGACGACGCGCGCCCGGTCCGCGCGAAACGCACCGGTGGCGAGGTCGTTCTCGAGGTACACGACGCCCAGCGCGCGCCCCTGGTACTGCACCGGCGCGCACAGCGCCGAGCACGGACCGGACGTCCGCAGGTACGGGTCCGTCGCGAACTCGTGCAGCGCGCTCACGTCGTCGTGCACCTCGAGGGCGCCGCGCCGCCACACCCGGCGCACGAGGCTCGGCGGCACCCGCGCGCCGTCCTCGAAGGCCGCACCGCCCAGGAGCTCGACGCCCGCGCCGTCGACGCGCCCCTCGGCCTCGAGCGCGAGCCCCTCGCGGCCTCGCAGCAGCAGCACGCACTTGCGCGCCCCGGCGCTCTCGAGCAGCACCGCGATGGCGCGCTTGAGGAGCCCGTCGAGGGCCACCTCGCCGGACATCGCCTGCGAGGCCTTGAGCAGCGTGTCGAGGTCCAGCGTGGCCGCCGCCGTTCCCTGCGACGACGGCGTGGCCGCTGGCGGGGCGAGGGCCGAGCGCGCGAGCAGGTCCGCGTGCAGCGCGTCGAGCTGAGCCACCTTCGCCGTGGCGCCCCAGCGCTGCCACGCGAAGCGCGACTCCTGCAGGTACGCCCGCGCCACGCTGCGCGCTCCCCGCCCGAGATGAAAGAGCCCCGCGCGCTCGTTGGCGAGGGCCTCGTCGTGCACGAAGCCCCCCGCCTCGGCGGCGGCGATGGCGCGGTCGTACTGCTCGATGGCCGCCACCAGGTCGCCGTCGGCGCGCGCGAGCTCCGCGTCCATCAGCGCGAGCAGGTGGCCGGCGTTGTGCGGCGCGCGCTCTGCCGCAGCGGCGACCTCGACGCGCCAGCCGCGCACCGACGCGATGCGCGCGGCCCGCTCGTCGGCCGACGCGTTCTCGACGTCGGCGAGCTCCGCGACCGCCGCGTACGCGCGGAACGTGCACTGGTAGAAGATCGCCGCCGCGCCGTCCTGGAACTCGAAGGCCAGCCGCGACGCCTCGCGGGCCGCGGCGTAGTCGCGAAAGAGCATCCGCGCCGTGAGCATGCACACCGACAGCACCAGCACGGCGCCGCGGAACTTCATCGCGCGGTAACGCTCGAGCGCAGCGACCTCGTCGTAGCCGTCGCCGACGAGGCGCGTGGGGTCCGCGAGCTCGCCGCGGAGCGCGCGCATCAGCGTCGCGAACTGCAGCGTGCAGTGCCGCGGCGCCTCGAGCCCGTGCTGCGCCATGAGCGCGTTGGAGCGGTCGACGGTCTCGCGCAGCGACGCGAGGTCGACGCCGGAGAGGTACCCGTACACGGCGTTGGCGTGCAGCGACCACCCCGCGAACTCGAGGTCGCCGGCGTCGAGGAGCACCCGCGCGATCTCCTGCGCCTCGGCCACGAGGGGGCGCAGCGGCTCGGTCCAGCAGCGCACGAAGTGGTTCACGACGTGCCGCGTGCGGCCGCCGAGCGCCGGGTCCGGGAGACGCTCGAGGAGCCGCAGCGCGAGGCGCCCGTACTCGTAGCCGAGCCCCAGGTGTCACCCCGCGCAGAGGCTCAACGCGAAGACGCCGAAGCCGTACGCCGACTCCCGCGACAGCCCGCGCTCCACCGAGCGCACCACGAGCAGCGCGCTCAGCACCGGCAGCAGGTTCGGCGTCGCGACGTAGCTCGCCGACGAGATGCCCACGAGCACGCGCCGCAGCTCGAGCTCCGTGGCGTCGTCGGCCACCGGGAGCGCCCGCAGGTCCTCCGTCGTGCGCGCGCCGATGGCCGCGAGCGCCTCGCCGATGGCGCGCATCACGTCCTCGAGGGCCGGGTGCCGCGGAAGCACGACGCCCACCGGCGCGAGGGCGGCCAGCGCGCCGGAGATGCCCTCGTGCAGCTCCCACCGCGCGATCTGCGACTGGATCAGCACCTGCTCGGCCTGCAGCGCCTGCACCGCCGTGCGCGCGTGCGTGCGCAGCGCGTCGACGCGGGACCGCATCAGCGCGTGGTCGCCGACGAGCCACGCCGCCCGCGCCGAGAGCATCTGCAGCGAGCGCGCGAGGACCTCGTCGCGATCCCACACGTCGTCGCCGGCGCTCGCGAGGGCGCACTCCACGAAGCGGTGCGCCGCCGCGTGGGCCCCGCTGAGCAGCGCCCGCCGCGCGGCCTCGTGGTGCAGCGCCACCACCCGCGCGAGCTCCTCCGCGTCGGTCACCCGCGCGATGGCGGCGTCGTAGTGCTCGGCGACGCGAAAGATCTCCGCGTCCTGCGGGGCGCCGTGGCGCAGCGCGAGGATGCCCCGGGCGATGGCGAGCCGCACGCTCGTCGTGTCGTCGGGGGAGAGCAGCTCGCCCGCGGCCTGCTGCACGCGGTCGTGCACGAAGGCGAAGGCACGCCCGCGGCGCCCGCCGGCGTCGCGAGGCTCGTCGTCGAGGGGGCGGACGAAGCGCCGACGCGCGGCAACATGGAGCTCGCCGAGCAGCGCGCCCGGCTCCACGCCGGTCACCCGCGAGAGCAGCTCGACGTCGAAGCGCGCGCCGATCCACGCCGCCGTCGAGAGGCATCGCCGTGCGTCGCCGGAGAGCGTCTCGATCTCGCCGCGGAGCAGCGCGACGACGTTGTCGGCGAGGGCGCTGCGGCGCACGTCCGAGAGGTTCCAGCACCAGGCGAGGGCGCCGCGGTCGAAGCGCAGCGTGCCGTCGGCGCCGAGCTCGTCGACGAGGCGTCGCAGGAAGAACGGGTTGCCGCCGGACTTCTCGTGCAGCACCGCCGCGAGGTCGCGCACCGCCGCGGCGTCGCACTGCAGCGCGTCGGCGAGGAGCCGTGCGACGTCGACGGTCGAGAGCGGACCGAGGTGCAGCTCGTACACCTTCGACCCGGCCCCGCGCAGCGCATCGACGGTGGGGCCGATGGCGTGCCGCGCCGAGGCCTCGGTGTCGCGCCACGCCCCCACGAGCAGGAAATGCTGCAGCTCGGCGTCGCGAAAGAGCGACTCGACGAGGCGCAGCGACGGCAGGTCGGCCCACTGCAGGTCGTCGAGGAAGAGCACCACCGCGCTCCCTGGGCCCGCCACGCAACGGAACACCCGGCGCAGCGTCTCCTGCAGGCGGTGCTCGGTCTCCGCGGGGCCGAGCTCCTCCACCTCGGGCTGCGGCCCGAGCAGCGCGACGGCGCCCGGCGCGACGTCGGCGAGCACGCGGCCGTTCGGCGCCACCGCCGCGACGATGCGGTCGCGCCACGCCGCCGCGGTCTCCGCCGGCTCCGCGAGCAGCTCCTCGAAGAGCCCCCCGAGCGCCTGCGCCACCGCGCTGTACGGCACGTCGCGGCTGAACTGGTCGAACTTGCCGAGCAGCATGCGCCCCCGCGCCACGGTCACCGGCCGCTGCAGCTCGAAGACCAGCGCCGTCTTGCCGATGCCCGGCTCGCCCGACACCAGCACCGCGCCGCGCGTTCCGCCGAGCGTCGCGTCGAAGGCGTCGAGCAGCGTCGCGAGCTCGGCCTCGCGCCCCCGCAGCTCCTGCGGAAGCTCCGGGCGGGTTCCGAGCGCGCGGCACGCCAGCTCCGAGGCCTCGTCGGGGTCTCCGCGCAGCGTCGCGTCGAGGCAGCGGCGAAGGTCCACGGCCACGCCGGCGGCGCTCTGGTAGCGCTCCTCGGGGCGCTTGCGAAGCAGCGTCGCGACGAGCTTCGACACCAGCGCCGGCACGCCGGGGACCTCCCGCGCGAGCTCCGGCGGCGATCGCGCGAGGTGCGCGTGCACGTAGGCGAGCAGGTCGTCGCAGGTGAACGGGAGCGCGCCCGCGAAGAGCTCGAAGAGCGTCACGCCGAGGGCGTAGAGGTCCGCGCGCGCGTCGACGGAGCGGTTCGTGCGGCCCGTCGACTCCGGGGCGAGGTAGGCGGGCGTCCCCTCGATGAACGCGATGGGCCGCGGGCTCGCCACGCCGCGCGGAACGTCGGTGGCGAGGCCGAAATCGATGAGCTGCACGCACGCGCCGTCGGACGCGACGATGACGTTCGCGGGGTTCACGTCGAGGTGCAGCAGCCCCTTCGCGTGCACGTGCTCCAGCGCTTCGGCGACCTGCGCCGCCAGCGCCAGCGCCTCGCGCACCGTCGGCCGGCGCGCCGCGAGCAGCGACGCGAGGGAGAGCGATCCCGCGTCGGCCATGACGATGCGCGCGACTCCCTCGGTGACGTCGAAGGCGAGCACCGCGGGAGCGCCCGCGCCGCCCAGCGCGTCGAGCACCTCGTGCTCGCGACGAAGCGCCCCGAGCTCCTCCGGCGAAGGGAACGCCGAGCGAAGCTCCTTGAGCACCACCGGCCGCCCGTCGGCGACGCGACGCGCACGCACGACGCGGGTGCGCGCGCTCTCGTGCAGCACCTCGACGGTCTCGTAGGCGCCGAGGCTCATACGTGGATGCTCTGCGCGACGCGCGACGGGAGGAGGTACGGAAAGCTCCACGGGCGGGCCGCATCGCGCGCCGCCGTCGCCTCCTCGATGCGCTCGAGCTCGGCGCGAAAGGCCGCCACCAGCGGCGCCGTGCGCGGGTCGCCGAAGGCGTCGGCGGCGTAGTGCCCGAGGGTGTTCATGCGCAGCCGAAGCTGCGGGATCGTGAGGTCGAGCATGCGGTCGGCGATGCCGAGCGGAGGCAGCGCGCGGAGCAGGTCCTCCTCGGTGGGCTCGTCGTCCGGGCCCGGCGTCGGAGCCCAGCGCGCCGACGGGTACGTCGCGGGCCACGCGTAGTGGTCGTAGCCGTCGTAGTTCACCGACGCGTGCACCGCCGTGATGTGGAACACGAAGGTGGTCAGCAGATCGGCGAGGTCCGCGCGTGACGTGAGCGCGGGCACGTCGTGGAGCCCCGCGCCGTCGGCGTCGCCCAGGCTGCGATGCCACGCCGCGAGCTCCGGGTCCGAGACCACGTCGGCGTCGTCGCCGTACCAGAGCGCGAGGTAGGCGTTGATCCACGTGCGCAGCGCGAAGGCGATGGGGAGCCCGTCGTCGCGCAGCGGGTACGCGGGCAGCGCCTCGAGGTCGTCGCAGCCGCGCAGCGCGACGTCGCGCCACGGGGCCGAGTCGCGGATCGAGCGGCTCCGCAGCGCGCGCACGCCGAGGTCGATGGAGGCCTCGAGCGTCGGCGCGAGGAGCCGGTCGAAGTACCCGCCGACGCCGATGACGTCGGTCTTCATGGTGGTGTTCGCCGCCGCGGTCATCTCGAAGTGCGGCCAGAGCAGCCGTCGCACCGGGTGGTTCGCGGCGAGCTCGCGCGCGGTGCAGACCTGCACGCCGCCGGCGAGGGCGTGGCAGATCGAGAGGTGCATCACCGCGCCGGCCCACACCGCGTCCGCCGTCTGCACGCCGAGCCGCGCGTGGCGCCAGCGCGTGCCGTCCCGCGGGGTGAGCACCGGCGCGTGGCGCCCAGGGCGAGGCTTGGACTGCACGGCCACCGGGCGAAACGCCCCGTCGAGGGCGCGCACGAACAGCGCCTGCGGGGCGTCGCAGTAGCGCTGCCAGCCCAGCGTCGCGCCCGTCGCGATGCCTTCGAGGGCCGTGAGGTCGAGCACGTAGAGGCGCCCCTCGGCGCGCGCCCTCGCGAGGCCGTCACCGTCCCCCGAAGCGCCGCGAAAGTGCTCCTCGGTCACCGGAAACCGCGCGTCGGCCTCGGTCTGCCGGCGCAGGTGCAGGGCGTTGCAGCCCGCGAGGCGCTGCCACGCGAAGAACCCGTCATCGTCGGCGAAGGGACGCGTCGCAGGCATCGGCAGCGCGTGAAACAGCGCGGCGTAGTCGTCCACGTGCGCGACGCTGACCATCGGCGCATAGAGCCGCTCGTCCATCGCCGCCGCGAGGCGCTCGCGCAGCGTCCCGTCGCTCGCCGTCGAAGGGTCCGCGCCCGCGCGCTTCAGCGCCTCGTACTCGGCGCGGGCCTCGACGAGCGCGTCGGTGTGCGACGCCGCGAGGCGCGTGGCGAAGAGCTCGCCCTTCGCCGCCACGGCGCGGAGAAGATACGAAGCAGAGTAAGACTCCCCGTGCGCGACGTCCGCCGCCAGCGGGAACCCGTGCTGCGTTCGGTCGAACTGCCAGCGCTCGCGGTCCGACTCCATCGCCGCGCGACGCCGGGCCGGATCGGGATCGTTCTTGGGAAGGCAGGGTGCCATCGGTGGGTCCTCTCAGATGATGATCGAGGCGGGGACGAGGGACGGGAGCAGGTACGGGTACGGCAGAGCGCGCGTCGCCTCCCGCGCCGCGATGGACGACTCCAGCGCCTCGAGCCGCGCCCGGTACGTCGCGAGCGGACCCGCCGCGCGGGCGTCCTCGAAGGGCGGATACTTCGCGAGCGCGTCGTCGCGGATCGCCGAGAGCTGGAACACCGAATACATCTGCAGCGCCGCGCAATCGAGCGGGGGCATGGCCGCCAGCAGGCTCGCCTCGGTGTCCGGCGTCGCGAGCGTCGGCGGCGGCGCGTAGAGCGCCGCGGGGATGCACGCGACCCACCCCATGAACGGGTACTGCGGAAAGTTCACCGCCGCGTGCTGCACCGATCCCGTGAACGTCGCGACGCAGAGCAGCCGCGCCAGCGCATCGACGGTGCGCACCTCGGGCACCCCAGCGAGGCGAGCCCCGTCGCGGGCGCCGAGCTCGCGCACGAAGGACTGCACCTCGACGTCGCCCGCCACCGCGGCGTCGTCGACGTAATACAAGCGCAGGTAATCGGTGACCCACGCGAGCATGGCGTCCCAGTGGGGCAGGGCGTCCTCGCGGTACGGCGCCTCGGGCAGCGCGTCGGCGTCGAGGAGCCCGCGCGCGCGGAGCCTCGTCGCGGGGTCCGCCTGGTCGATGCGAAAGGTCGAGACGAAGCGGGCGCACAGGCCGCGCGTCGCCTCGATGGGCTGCGGCATGATCTGGTCGAGGGTGCCGAAGTCGCCGATGAGGCTGTTGCGCGCCGTGGCGTTGATGAAGTGCGTGCCCTTGAAGTGCGGGGTCAGCAGCGCGGTCACCGGGTGCGCCGGCGCGAGGCAGCGGGCCGAGGCCAGCGCGTAGGCCTCCATCACCAGGTGCGTGAGCCCGAGGTGCTCGCCGGCCTCGTGGATGCTCCCCTCGGCGAGCGACAGAAAGGCCTGCGCGATGCGCCAGCGCCAGCCGTCCGCGGGGGTGAACATCGGTGCCTCCGCCGACGGCCGCTGCGCGCACTGGATGCCCAGCGGGAGCAGCGGCGCCGAGCCGTCGAGGGGCCGCACGAAGAGGCCGATGGGCGCGGCCTGGTACTTCTGCCTCCCCTCGTTCGAGGTGGTGGCGACGCCGTCGAGGACCTTGCAGTCCGACACGAAGAGCCGCCCCTCGGCGATGGCCCGCGCGAGCGAGTCGGCGCCGGCGCCCTTCGTCGTGAGCGCCGCGTACGCCCGCGCGAAGTGGTCCTCGGTGAAGGGAAAGTGGTCGGGCAGCCGGCGCTCTCGGAGCTGCTCGAGCTGCAGCGGGTTCGGGCCCGCGAGGCGCTGCCGCGCGAAGAGCTCGTTCCATCGCTCCGGGGCCGCGCGCAGGCGGTCGAGCAACGGAACGTCCTCGAGGCCGTCGGTGAGCGCCGCGAGCTCCTCCATCGACGACGCCGGCCGCTTCGGGTTCGTCGCCGCGGCGTGCACCGCAGCGTCCCAGAACGCCTTGACCGAGTCCGCGAAGTTCAACGCCGCGAAGCCGGCGACCTCGAAGGGCTCGTGGTCGTCCTCCGCGTACGCCTCGACGCGGCGCTTCGACGCGTGCCTCGACACGCGCTTGTCCGAGTCCGCGATGCGCGCGATGTACGACGCGCCGGGCTTCTCCGAGGCGGGGAGATCCTTCAGGCAGGCGATGCCGTCGGGACGCGTGTAGTCGTACGCGCGCTCCGAGCGCCGCGACTCCAGCTGCTTCGAACGGATGATGGGAAATGGATCCTGCTCCGGCAGCGTCGGCGTCGACATGGTCCTCCGTACGATCCGCGCCGGCCCTCACCGGCAGCGTGGTCGCGCCCATCCTACGTCGGCATCGGCGCCCGCGCGCAAGCCCGCGCGAAGGCCGCTGCGCGCGTGGACCTCGCCGGTGAAACCCGATACCAACGAGCGATGACGAGGGAAGCGAAGACGCTCGCACCGGGCACGGTGCTGGGCGGCGAGTACGAGGTCGTCCGCCTGCTCGCCTCCGGCGGCATGGGTGCGGTGTACGTGGCGCAGCAGCGGAGCACGCAGAAGCTCCGCGCGCTCAAGACCATGCTGCCGCGCTTCGTGAGCGACCCGGGCATGCGCGCCCGCTTCGCCCGCGAGGCCACCGCCGGGGCGCACATCGAGAGCGACCACGTCGTCGAGGTGCTCGCCGCGGGCATCGACGACGCCCTGGGCATCCCTTGGATCGCGATGGAGCTCCTCGCCGGCGACGACCTCGCGAAGACCGTGGCCGAGCGCGGACCGCTCCCGCTCGCCGCGGCGACGGAGCTCCTGCGCCAGCTCGGACACGCGCTCGCGGCCGCACACCGCGGGGGCGTCGTGCACCGCGACCTCAAGCCCGAGAACATCTTCCTCGCGAAGCCGCGCCGCGAGGGCGAGCCGTTCACCGTGAAGGTGCTCGACTTCGGCATCGCGAAGCTGCTGCACGGGTCGTCGCCGATGAAGACCACGAGCGCCCTCGGCTCGCCGGTCTGGATGTCCCCGGAGCAGACCGACGCCGAGCTCCCGAAGACGCCCGCGACGGACGTCTGGTCCGCCGCGCTCATCACCTTCTGGATCCTCACCGGGCGCTACTACTGGCTCGTCGCCGAGGACCCGAAGGCGCCCATGCCGCTCCTGCTCCGCGAGCTCCTCGTCGACGCGCTGCCTCCCGCGAGCGTGCGCGCCGCGGCGCTGGGCGTCGGCGACCGCATCCCGCCGGGCTTCGACGCGTGGTTCACGCGGTGCCTCGCGCGCGATGCTTCGCAGCGGTTCCGCGACGCCGGCGAGGCCTTTCCGCCGCTCGTCGCGCTGCTCACCGCGGCCGCGAGCGCGAGGCCCCCGGCGCCGGCGATGCCCGCCACCATGGCGCTCTCGCAGGCCGAGATCGCCGCGCACGTCGCCCGCGCCGTGGTTCCCGCGCAGCCCGCGGCGTTCGCTGCGCCGCAGCCCGTCGCGCCGACCCCCGCACCGCGCGGGAGCGCCGCGAAGATCGTCGTCGGCGTCGCCGTGCTCACGGCGGTGGTCGCCGCGGCGGCGTGGGCGATCACGCATCGGAGCCCCGCCCCGAGGCCCTCGCCCGCGGGCACGCCCGGTGTCGCGACGACGGCGCCGCCGGGCTCGCTGCCCGCACCGCTGCCGCCCATCGATCCGCGCGCCGGGCTCGCTCCACCGACGCCGCTGCCGGGCGCTCTTCCGCCGGGCGCCGTGCGTTCGCCGGACGAAGAGCACCGCGACCACGACCACGACCACGACCACGATCACGACGGCGTGCCGTGGGACGTTCCGATCCTGCACATCGGCTTCGGCGACGCGGGCTTGCCCGTGCCGGTGCCGGCCGTCCCGGTCGATGCGGGGCCGCCGCCGCCGCCCACGCCGGTCGTCGTCGATGCAGGGCCGCCGACGCCGGACCCCACGCCGCCGCCGCCGCCGCCACCGACGCCGGACCCCGCGCCGCCACCGCCACCACCGCCGACGCCGGACCCCGCTCCGGCTCCCGCGCCCGCACCCGCTCCGACGCCGCCCGCTTCGTAACCGTCGCCGCCGAAGGGTCGGGAAGGGCATCGACGCCCCTCCCGCACCCGACGGACTACTTGCCCGCGTGCTTCATCTTGTCGCCGGCGCTCTCGATCTTCTGGCCGGCCACGTGCACCGCGTCCCGCGCCGCGTCGGCGATGGCGTGACCGCCCTTGTGCGCGGCCTCCGACGCCGAGTGGCCCACCTTCGCCGCCGTCTCCGTGACGACGTTCTTGGTGTGCTCGATCGCCTCGGAAACCTTGTTCTTCGTCGTGGTCATGAGTCGGCTCCTTCGGACTTCGCCGCGCATCGAAACAACTTCGGGGCGCGTGCGAACGACGGAGCGCAACGCACGACGCGTGCCCGATGGTTCGGTCCCCGAACGACCTCGCGCGCGGCGATGCGGCACACGCCGTGCGTGGCTCCGCGCGACCATGCGCCACGCACCTCGGACCCTTTCGCTGCACGACGAAGCGCATCGGGGCGGCCGCGCCGGGTGGCTCCGCGCGGCGGTGCTGGGCTCCGACGACGCCATCGTGTCCACCGCGAGCCTGATGCTGGGCATCGCGGCGACCGCGGCGTCCAAGGAGGCCATCGTGCTCGTGGGCATCGCGGGCCTCGCCGCCGGGTCCATGTCCATGGCCGTCGGGGAGTTCGTGTCCGTGGCCGCGCAGCGCGACGCCGAACGCGCCGACGCCGAGCAGCTCTCCCGCGGCGACGAAGCACGGCTCGCGGCGCACCTCCGCGACGAGCTCCACATCGACGTCGCCTCGTCCGCGCGCCCCTGGCAGGCGGCGTGGATCTCCGCCGCGAGCTTCGCGGTGTCGTCGCTGGTGCCCATCGCCGCGCTGCTGCTCGCGCCGGCGACGCACCACGTCCCCGCCATCGCGCTGGTCTCGCTCGCCAGCCTCGCGCTCCTCGGCGCCCTCGGCGGACGCCTCGGCGGCGCGCGCATGATCCCCGCCGCGGTGCGCATCACCGTCGGCGGCGCGCTCGCGATGGGGGTCACCGCGGTCATCGGGCGCCTCGTCGGCGTCGCCGTGCGGTGAGCCCCCCCGGGAGCAACGTTCGCGCGGTGTTACTGGGTGCGCGCGCGGGACCCGTGCCGCGCGAGAAGGTCGGACATCTCCACGGCGTGCTCCTCCTCCGTCGCGAGGATGCCCACGAGCATGTGCTTCGTCGTCGTGTCGTAGTCGCCGAGGTACCGGATGATCTCCGAGTAGGTCTCGATGGCGACGCGCTCGGCCACGAGGTTCTCGCGGATCATCTCGAGCAGCGAGCGGCCCTCGACGTACTCGGTGTTCGAGCGCGCGAGCATGCCGTCGGGGTTGAAGTCGGGCTCGCCGTTGAGCTGCGTGATGCGGTGCGCGATCTGGTCGGCGTGGCCCTGCTCCTCCGTCGAGTGCTGCAGGAACTCCGCGGCGACGGCCTTCGACTCCAGGCCCTGCGCCATGAAGTAGTGACGGCGGTACCGCAGCACGCACACCGTCTCCGACGCGAGCGCGACGTTGAGCATCTCGACGACGGCCTCGCGGTCCGCGCGGTAGCCCTCGATCACCGCACCGTTCTCGACGTGCTCGCGCGCGCGGCGGCGGATCTCGGGTACGGCGGTGAGCTTCGGCGGAATCGGTACCGTGTTCATGCGTGCGTCCTCTCGGGCGATGGGCGGGGGAAGGTGCTGGGTGTTCACCCCGCCCGTCATCGCAACGGGCGTGCCGCCGGGCGCCTCGCCAGCGCCCCTGCGCCGCGTGCGGAGTTCCGCCCCACCTGTGGCGCCGATGCGCGCGCGCCGCCGGCCGCCGGGGACACCGTTGCCTCGTTGCCGTTGCCGGGGCGCCGCGCCGCGCCGTCGGAGCGCCGCGTGCAACGTCGCCCGGCGATGATCGTCACCGTCGATCGACACCTCTCCGTCGTCCGCTCGCGGCCGCCGCCCGCGCCCTCGCACCACGCGGCGGGCTTCGCGGCCACGGCGTTCGCGCTGCTCGCGCTGCTCGGCTTCATGCTCCTCGCCGCCCTCGTCTGGCTGCACGGAGCGGGCGGGCGTGCCTTCGTCGCGCGGCACGTCGAGTCCGCGGTGACGGCGCAGATCCGCGGCGAGCTCCGCGTGGCCTCCGTCGAGGCCATCTCCCGGCACGGGCTCCGCGCGCGCGGCCTGCGCTTCATCGCGCCCAACGGCGACGTGGTCATCACCGCCGACGCGGCCGTCGTCGACGTGCGGTGGTCGTCGCTGCTCCGCGGGCGCTTCGTGTCGCCGCACGCCACGGTCACCGGCGGACGCGTGCTCCTCCACGACGACGCCGCAGGCGAACTCTCCATCGACACCGCGACGAGCTCGCGCAGCCCCGGTGGCAGCGGCGCCCCGGCGACGGGGAACGAGGCCACCCTCGACCTCCAGCACATCGACGTCGAGGGCATCACGCTGGTCACGTCGATCCACGGCATCCCCGCCGCGCACGTCACCGGGATCCGCGGCGCGCTGCAGATCGTCGTGCGCGAGCCCCGCGGCGACCTCCGCCTCTCGCTGACGCAGCTCGCCGCCAGCGCGCGCATCGCCACGCCCGCGCCCATCGCGCTTCGCCTCACCGGCGGAACCTTCGTCTTCGACGGCGGCAGCATGGACCGCTTCCGCGCCGACGTGGGCGGCGTCCTCGGCGGTGACCGCGTGCGGCTCCACTGCACGGGGCACGTCCGCGACGACGCCATGAACGTGTCGCTCCGCCTCGCGCTCCCGCGGGGAGCAGGACCGCTCGACAACGTGGTCACGCTCACGCAGCTCTGGGCCGCGGCGATCACGTCGCGGCACTTCGACTTCGGGGTGACGCGCGACTGACCGCGTCTTCGCCTTGCGGGGTCGCGCCCCCGACGTCACGCTGCCGCGCACCATGGACCCCAACCACCCCACGCAGCCGCTCTCCGCGGCCGTTCTCGATCAGCTCTTTCTCGCGGCCCGCACGCACAACGCCTGGCTCGACCGCCCCGTCGACGCGTCGCTGCTGCGGCGCATCTACGAGCTCGCGCGCATGGCGCCCCCCGCGGCCAACTGCCAGCCCGCGCGCATCGTCTTCGTGACCAGCGCCGCGGCGAAGGAGAAGCTCCGCCCCGCGCTCGCGCCGGGCAACGTCGACAAGACCATGGCGGCGCCGGCGACGGCCATCGTGGCCGGCGACGCGAAGTTCTACGAGCAGATGGGCAAGCTGTTCCCGGCGCGGCCGGAGATGGGCGCGTCCCTCGGCGGCATGCCCGAGGCCGCGCGCGAAGCGATGATCCTGCAGAACACTTCGCTGCAGGCGGCGTACGTGATCGTCGCCGCGCGCTCGCTGGGCCTCGACTGCGGACCCATGGGCGGCTTCGACAAGGCCAAGGTCGACGCGGCGTTCTTCGCCGATCGTTCGTGGCGCTCGTCGGTGCTCATCAACCTCGGCTACGGCGACCCCGCCAAGCTGTACCCGCGCAACCCGCGGCTCGGCTTCGACGAGGCCTGCACCATCGAGTGACGGCCCCGCTCACTCCCCGGCGACGAGGTCGAGCTCCGGGTAGCGCCGGAAGATTCCGAGCTCGTTGAACGCCAGCCGCCGCGGCGAGGCGAGGTACGCGGCGATGCCCGGACGCGCGGCCACGCGGTCGTGCAGCGCCACCACCCGCGGCACCGATGGCTCCACCGCCGCCATCGCCCGCGGAAACGCGTACCGCAGCCCCGCGACCACTTGGAACAGCGACAGGTCGACGTACCCGACGTGCTCGCCGACGAGCTGCGCGCCGGCCGCGTTGCGCGACAGCACCCTCTCGAAGTACCCGAGGTACTTCGCGAGCCGCGAGCCCACGAAGTGCGTGGTGCGACGCCGCGCCTCGACCTTCTGGTCGTCGTAGTAGAGCCCCACGCTCACCGGGTGGTGCGTGTCGTGGACCTCCGACACGAGGTCCGCGACGGTGAGCTGCAGCATGAGCGCTTGGTGCCGCCCCGCGTCGTCCTTCGGCGCCAGCTCCAGCCGCGGACCGAGGTAGTCGAGGATGTTCGCGACCTGCGCGATCACCACCGGGCCGTCGACGAGCACCGGCGGCGCGAACGGCGGCGGACCGTCGAAGCCCTCGCCGCGCAGCACGCGTTGGATCGCCTTCACGCCCTCGGGTCCGCGCGCGACGTCGACGTACGGCGCCCCCGCGTCTTCGAGCGCGAGACGGATGAATTCCCCGCGCCCCTGGATGCCCGGCCAATAGAAGAGCTCGTACGTCATCGATGGGTCCTCCGTGGGCGCGTCGCTCGCGCGGCCCCGCGGCGCGCATCGTACCCGCCTCGAACGTCGGCGCCTGCGCATTCCCCGCCGACGGCGTGACCGCGCCCCCCGGCCTGCGGTACGGTGTCGGCTTCGCGCATGCGTCTGCCCGTCTTCGTCGCCATCGCGCTCGCCACCCCGGCGGCGCTCGCCCAGGTCCCTGCGCCCGCTGCTCCCGCGGGTGACGTCGGGGCCGCCGCGGCCGCGTTCCAGCAGGGCCAGCGCGCGCAGCTCGCGCAGGACTTCTCCCGCGCCGCCGACTTCTTCGAGCTCGCGGACCAGGCCGCGCCGTCCGCCGCCGCCCTCCGCAGCGCCATCCGGAGCCACCAGGCCGCCGGCCACGCCGCCCGCGCCGCGACCCTCGCCCTCGTCGCCGAGGCCCGCGACGCCGCCGACGCCCAGAGCGCGCAGCTCGCCCACGCCGTCCTCGCCGAGCTCGGTCCGCGCCTCGCCCGCGTGCACCTCACGTGCACCCCGGACTGCGCCGTCTCCGTCGACCAGCACGCCGTGCGCGACGGCATCGCGGGCGCGCTCGCGTTCTTCGTCGACGCCGGCACGCACACCCTCGCGTCGCGCTGGCCCGGACGCGGCGAGCGCACGCGCACCCTCGAGGCCGTCGCCGGGCAGTCCGTGGAGCTCGCCCTCGAGGCACCTCCGCCCGTGGTGGTCGCGCCGACGCCCGCGCCGGTGATCGTCGTCGCTCCCCCGGTGACTCGCCCGATGACCGACCCGCACGTCGACGCGCACCCGCGCCGCCCGCTCTCGCCGGTGGTGTTCTGGGTCGGCCTCGGAGCCACCGTGGCGACCGGCGCGGTGCTCGTGTGGTCCGGCCTCGACACGCTGTCGGCGCGCGACACCTACGTCGCCACGCCCACGGAGACGCTCTACCGCAGCGGCGTGTCGAGCGAGCTGCGCACCAACGTGCTCGTCGGCACCGCCGCCGCCGTCGGCGCCGCGACGGTGCTCATCGGCGCGCTCTTCACCGACTGGTCCGGTCCGCGTCGCGACGTCGCGCTGCTCCCCACCGCCGGTGCCCACGACGGACGCCCCACCCTCGGCCTCGCGGGAACGTTCTGACCATGAGCGACATCCACTCGATGACCCCCGGCGGCATGCTCGACCGCTACGAGCTCATCTCGCTGCTCGCGCGCGGCGGCATGGGGAGCGTCTGGCTCGCGCGGCTCCCCGGCGCCGGCGGGTTCCAGCGGCTCTACGCCATCAAGGTGATGCACCCGCACCTCGCCGAAGAGGGCGAGTTCGTCCACATGCTCCTCGACGAGGCCCGCATCGCCGCGCGCATCCACCATCCGAACGCCGTTCCGATCGTGGACGTCTGCAAGAGCGACAACAGCTTCTACCTCGTCATGGACTACATCGAGGGCGTCACCGTGGCGCAGTGGCTCGCCCTCGACCTGCCGTGGAAGGTCCGCGTGCGCGCGGGGCTGCGCGCCCTCGTCGACGGCCTCGCCGGGCTCCACGCCGCGCACGACCTCACCGACGACGACGGTCATCCCCTCGGCATCGTGCACCGCGACGTGTCGCCGCAGAACCTCCTCGTCGGCTCCGACGGCACCGGGCGCATCACCGATTTCGGCATCGCCCTCGCGGCCTCGCGCATCGTCGCGTCGCGCCCCGGGCTCATCAAGGGCAAGCCGTCGTACATGTCGCCGGAGCAGGTCAGCGCCGCCTCCGTCGACCGCCGCGCCGACGTCTTCGCCATGGGCATCGTGCTCTGGGAGGTGCTCGCCGGCCGCCGCCTCTTCGACGCCGACCAGGAGCTCGGCGCGCTCATGCAGGTCGTCGGCGCCGTCATCGAGAAGCCGAGCACCGTGAAGCCCGACGTGCCCGCGTCCCTCGACGAGGTGTGCATGACGGCGCTGCAGCGCGACCCCGCCGCGCGCTTCGCCACCGCCCGCGCCATGGGCCTCGCGCTCGAGTCCGCGGCGTCGGCGGCGGGGCTCCTCGCGACGTCGCACGAGCTCGCCGACCTGCTGCGCGAGCACTTCGCCGAGCCCTTCGCCGCCCGCCGCGCCCTCGTGCGCGACCACGCCAAGGGCTCCCTCAGCGCCCCGCGCGTGGCCGCCCCCAACGCCGCCGTCGTGACCTCCGCCGACGGCTCCGTGTCCCCCACGGTGCGCAGCGCGAGCATCCCCGCCATCGAGGTCAACTCCCGCGTCCCGATGCCCGTCCCGCCCTCCACGCCACCTGGACGCACCCCGTCGACGCCGTCCGCCAGCCCGCTGCGCCGCGCGGCCATGGTGGGCGTGCCGGCGGTGGTCCTCGGCGCCCTCGTCGCCGTGGTGTCGAGCCGTCGCGAGGCGCCCGCGCCGACGTCGCAAGGGGCCGTGCCGCACACCCTCGCCGCACCGCCGCCCGCGGTGTCGCCTCTGCCCGCGCCGTCCCCCGTTGCAGCCGTCGCAGCCCCGCCGCCCGCGGTGCCCGAGGTCGTCGTTCCGCCCGTGGTCGCGCCGGTGGTCGTGCCCGTCGTCGTTCCGGCGCCCGCGGTGACCGCCCCCGCGGCGCCCGCCCGCGCAACTCGCCGTGTCGGCCGCGACGCAGGCGCCTCGTCGCACCCCGCCATCGAAGAGAACCCGTACCTCCAGCGATGATGTCCACCGCCCGCATGCTGCGCACCGCGCTCGTCGCCGCCGTCACCGCGGGGTGCACCGTCACCTTCGACCCGGCGCTCTACCAGGGCCGCACCGTGCTCGCCGACCGGTGCGAGGACCCGGCCGCCGTGCAGACGCTCCCCGCCGCGCTGCAGCAGCTCGTGGCCGTCGACACCACGCACCTCACGGACAACTACCGCGACTTCGCGGCCTGCGCCGGCAACGACCTGCCCGGCAACGACGGCTTCTTCGCGTTCCCGATGCGCGCCGGCGAGACGTGGCATTTCCACGTCGACCCGGTGATCGGCGCGGACCCGGCGCTCTACATCCTCCCGGTGTGCAACGAGCAGCAGTGCTCGGCGTCGTCCGCGTCGGACATGTGCGGCGTCGGGCGCGGCGAGCACTTCTCCTTCCGGCCGACCTCCGACGGAACGTACTACCTCGGCATCGACAGCCGGCTCCCCGGCGGCAACGTGTACGCGCTCACCGCCGTGCGCCCCGAGTGCGGCAACGGAACGCTCGAGCACGGCGAGCCCTGCGACGACATGCGCCCGCAGGCCGGCGTGACGTGCAGCCATTGCCACAAGGTGCTCACGCAGCCGATGCAGTCCGAGGAGGGCGTCGCCAACGACGACTACGTCAACGCGATGATGCTGGGCCCCGCCGGCGGGCTCACGAACTTCCCGGCCGTCGGCACCATCGCCGGCTGCGACATGGACAGCTTCACCTTCGACGCCGCCGCGGGCCAGGCGATCCGCGTGAGCGTGACGCCGCGCACCGGCACGACGTGCCCGCCCAACCTGTCGCTCACCTTGCTGCGCAGCGACATCGCCGTCGCGCCCGCGCTCACGGCGTACCCGCAGCCCGTTCCCGAGGCCGTCACGACGATGACCGACGGATGCCCCACGGTGACGCTCCCGCGCACGGCCGGCGCGTCGACGTGGTTCGCACAGGTGACGATCCATCCCGATCCGTCCGCGACCTTCGCGTACCAGATCGTGACCGACGTGCGCTGAGCGTCAGCCGACGGCGAAGCGGTCGCCGTCCATGCCCACGCGCACGCCGCGGGCTTCGACGGCGCGGCGGGCGTCGCTGCCCGCGCAGAGCACCGGGTTGCTGTTGTTGATGTGCACCAGCACCACCTGCGGACCGCGCACCCCGTCGAGGAACGCGAGCAGCCCGCCGTCGCCGTCGAGCGGAGCGTGGCCCATCACCCGGGCGGTCTTCGTCGACATGCCCGCGCGCACGAGCTCGTCGTCGGTGAAGCAGGTGCCGTCGATGAGCACCAGCGAGGCCCGCCCGAGGCGCTCGCGCAGGGCGTCGTCGAGGTCGCGCACGCCGGGAACGTAGACCACCGTCTCGGGCGATCCCTCGGCGCGGAGCTCGAAGCCGAGGGTGTCGCCGGCGTGCAGGTCCGCGGCCTCGGCGGCGGTGAGCAGCGGGAGCAGGTACGGCGGGGGCTTGCTCGCCACGGTGAACGGTCGCAAGCGCACGCCGAGGTCGTCGCCGGCGCGGTCCCGCAGCACCGCCTCGTCGCCCGGAACGAGCCCCCGCACGTGCACGTCGCCGTATGCCCGCAGCGCCGGGAGCACGCGCAGTCCGTCGGTGAGGGCTCGCTCCACCCGCGGGGTGCAGTACACCGGCGGCGCGCCGCCCTCGCGAAGGATCAGCAGCCCCGACGCGTGGTCGATGTCGGCGTTCGTGAGGGCCACCGCCGACACCGGGCTGTGCCGCAGCGCGCGCGGATGGAGCTCCGGGTGCCGTGCGAGCTGCGTGCGCACGTCCGGCGAGGCGTTGCAGAGCACCCAGCGCACCCCGTCCGCCGAGACGGCCACCGACGACTGCGTGCGCGGCGGCACCGCGGCGTCGCCGTTGCGGGCGGCCACGCACTGCGGGCACGCGCAATTCCACTGCGGAAGCCCTCCGCCCGCGGAGGACCCGAGCACCAGTACGTTCAGCGGCATCGAACGCGGTCGGCGGGGCGAGGCGTCAGCGCCGCCCGCACCCCGAACGGATCACTTGGCCTGGAACGAGTACGCGCCGATCTCGGCGCACGCAGAGGACTCGACGAAATCGGGGCGGCGCCACGGGCGGCGGGCGGCGCGGACGGTCTCTTCGGTGCGGACTTCGGCGGACTTCTTGTCGGTCATCGCGGCTCCGTTCGAGCGGGGGGTGGTTCGTGCAGCGTCTGCGGAACAACGAGGCTTAGCCAACGGCGCGCACGCAGGTCAAGCGACGGGGACACAGTTACGTTGTTGCACTCGCGCTCCGACGAGCAGGGACCGGGGACACAGTTACGTTGTTGCATTCAGGGCCCACGTGGCCACGTGAATGCAACAACGTAACTGTGTCCCCATGCCGCGCCGCGGCAACGCTCAGAACCGCGCCTGCGCCGTGACGCCGAAGCCGAACTGGCTCGGCGACTGGAACACGCGGACCTGCCGGGTGCCCGTGTCGTCGACCTGGAGCAGCGTGCTGTTGCCGTCGAGCACGTACTGCAGCCAGAAGATGCCCGCCATGATGCGCGAGATGTCCCAGCGGAACGACGCGCGCGCCGACACGATGGGCACGCGGTCCGTGCCCGGCGGCAGGATCGAGAAGTTGCCCGCGCGGCGGATCACCAGCGTGCGCGACGAGAGCAGCGCGCCCTCCTGCACCGTGGAGCTGAACGTCGCCGGGAGCTGCACGCCCACGATGAGGCTCGGCGTCATGTGGAGCCGCGCGAGGGTGTAGTCGATCTGCCCCGCGAAGAAGTACTCTGGCGAAGTCTGCGCGTTCGTCGGCACCGTCTGGAACGGAATGAAGCTCGGCACGTCGCGCAGCAGGAACGCCACGTCGCGGTACAGCCCGGTGAAGCTCGCGGAGAAGTACCCCGCCTTGATGCGCCCCTGGAGAGCGCCCGCGAAGCCCGCCTGCAGCGCGGTCTGGCCCGGCACGTCGACGTTCGCGAGGTTCTGCGCGAGGCCCGTGAACTCCGCGGAGAACGCGTACTGCACGGTGCCCGGCGAGAACGTCTCCGGCGCGAAGGCCACGAAGGGCGTCGTCGGGTCGTTGCGGTAGAGCATCATGTCGAGCGACTGCGTCACGCGCAGGCCGTGCGAGTACACGAGCCGCGCGCTGCCGCCGAAGAGGTACACCTGCTGCCCGCGCACGCCGGTGAGGTCGAAGCGCCCCTGCTGGAACCACCCGCCCGAAAGGTCGAAGCGGAAGCTCTCGCCGCCGCGCAAAGTGAGCCCCGCGAGCGCCGCGTACTGCGTCTCCTCGACGCGCACCACGTCGAGGTCCGACGACGACGTCACCACCTGCAGCGGCACCACGATGCCCGCCGTCTTGAAGCCCGCCCAGAGCGAGAGCGCGCCCACGTCGAGGCCGAGCTTCACGCCCGGCGCCGGTCCGACGCGGCGCGGAAAGACGCTGTTGCCGCCGAAGGAGAGGTCCCAGAGGTAGCCGATGCGGAAGCGGTCGGTGTCGAACGGGAAGAACGTCACCGACAGGTTGTCGTTGTTGCCGCTCCCGTGACCCAGCGCGTACGAGATGCGGAGGTACGTGCCCGCGTCGTAGAACGCTTGGTTGAGGTTGCCCGAGCCGCTCGACAGCGCCGCGAGGTCGACGCGCAGCACCAGCGCGGCCTCGGTGTTCAGGCGGTCGATGAAGCCCGGGGCGCGGGCGTACATCGCGAGGTGCGTGAGGTTCTCGCGGCCCGCGTAGCGGCTGTTCAGCGCGTCGAAGAAGAGCTGGTACTGCTGCCGGTCGCCGATGCGCGGCAGCGGCGACACCGGAACGCGCTGACCCGTCGGGGCGAGCACGTCGTCGTCGCCGAAGGTCCAGGTGATGCGCGTGTCGATGAAGTCGTGGCTCGTCGGACGCGCGCCGCTCCCCTGCTCGCTCGCCGCCGTGCCCGGCAGCGCCAGGCGCTCGGCCACGCCCAGCGATCCCCGCGGGATGGCCTGCGTGCCCGCGCCCGGATCGGGCGTCGCGGTCCCCGTCGCCGAGGTGCCCGCGACCGTCGTCGCCGGCGCCGAGGCGCCCTGCGAAGACGATCCGGTCGCCGTGGCGTCCGTCGGCTGCGACTGCGCCCACGCGCCCGTCGCACCCAGAAACACTGCAATCCCTGCGCTCCAGCGGCGATTCATCGCGATCTCCGTCACCCTCTCCGTCACTCCGTGTCGCCTTGCGAGCGCTCGTGCAGGCAGCAGTCCCGCGGATGCATGCACACCGACTGCCCGTCACCCTGCACGACGAAATCGGACCCGCAGCGCGGCAGCACGATCCACGCGCTCCCGATCTGCTGCAGGTTGCCCGTCACCGTCGCCGTCGGCCCGCGCGGATGCTGCGGATCGAAGGTCGCGTTCACCGACTGCGCCGCCACCGAGATGCGCGGCATGCCCGCGCCCGCGCCCGCCAGCGTCACCGTCACCTGGCCGTAGCGCAGCCAGTTCGTCCACTCGCTGCACGTCGGGTCCGCCGCGCAGTTGTTGGAGCACTGCCCCTCGAGGTTGCCGTTGGTGTAGGTCACCACGCCGTCGCCGTTGAGGTCGCAGTTCGTCGCACCCGCCGTGGGGATCCCGTTCGGCGCGCGCCCCGGACCCACCTTCGTCGGCAGCGTCACGTTGGTCACGCGCCCCAGCGACGACTGGTACGGCTCCATCGTCGCCGTGGTCGCGAGCAGCGTCCCGGTGATCTCCACCGCGTCGGGGATCAGGCACTGCCCCGACACCATGTCGTTCGGGAACCACTGCATCCCCACGTGAAAGCCCGGCTGCGCGAGCTGCGTCGTGCCCACGAACTGCGAGACCGAGCCCGTCAGCGTGTCGACGAGGTCGCACGGGCGCATGCCCTGCGGCGTGTTGAAGTTGAACGAGTACAGCGAGTTGAAGCACGGCTGCCCGTTGCAGCTCGTGTCGTCGACGTCGGTGACGAAGAAGCCCTGGTTCGTCGTCTGCGTCACCACGAGGCGGTGCGCGGGGCTCGCCGCCGTGGGCGCGTCCGGCGTGTTGCGTCCGCGCATCGTCACGCGCTCGCCGAGCAGCGGCGACACCGCCGAGCGCCCGCGCACGTCGATGATCTCCGGGAGGTCGAAGTAGATCGGCTCGCTCGTGCCGATGGTGTACGAGCCCGCGCGCTCGGAGTCGTCGTTGGCCGCCAGGCAGCCCGGGTCCGCCGGGTAGTCGAGGAGCCCGTCGTGGTCGTCGTCGAGGCCGTTGGAGCACTGCGGCGGCGGCGAACGGCGCGCGTCGACGGGGACGTAGCCCTGCTCCTCGGCCCAGATGCGCGCGATGCCGTAGCCGCGCGACACGCTCACCACGAGGTTCTCGGCGACGCCGTTGGTGAGCTTGACCTGGTTGCCGAGCACCGTGCCGTCGGGGCCGCTCAGCCCCACGAGGTCGCCCGGCGCGACGGAGATCGCGACCCAGCCGTTGAACCCGGTGAGCCGCTGGTTCGTCGCGCCGCGCACCTCGATGCGCATCGTGAACGGCACGCCGTCGCTGGAGAACGGCAGCGGCATCGCCGGGGTGCCGCGGTTGCCCGCCGTCGTGACGAGCACGGTGACCACGCCGCCGACGCGGTCCGACTGGGCGGTGTCGGTGATCGCGCCGCCGCAGCCGACGAGCGCGACGAGCGCGACGATGCCTCGGAGAGAGCGCTTCACTGGCTCACCATGCGCAGCCTTCCGTCCTCGACGGAGCCGGTGGAGGTGTCGAAACACGAGAGGATCCTGCACGTGAGCGCGGCGCGCGTGGTCGCCGTGCAGTCGCAGGCGCGGGTCGCCGCGGCGTTGGGGAGGCTCGGGCACGACCGGCGCACGAGCGTCTCGACGTCGTCGCGGCACGCGCGGAGCACGCAGC
Source organism: uncultured delta proteobacterium (assembly GCA_903845045.1). GTDB lineage: Bacteria > Myxococcota_A > Polyangia > Polyangiales > SCUS01. The sequence continues at coordinate 27,604 of CAIMWA010000357.1, forward strand.
GGCCGCTGTTCGCGGGGCACGTCGACACGCTGCCGCAGGTGCGCGACGCGTCGTCGTAGAACTGCCGCCCCTCGCACGCGCAGACGAAGTCGGCGGACATGCAGTCGGCGTCGGCGCTGCAGTCGCGCAGGCCGTCGTCGGCGTGCTGCGGGATCGAGAGCATGGCCGGGTCCGTGACGCCGCGGGCGCGGTTGCGCGTCACCGTCACGCTCGCGTCGTAGCCGCACGGACGCGCGTTGCGCACGTAGTCGATGACGGCGTCTCGCTGCTGCACGCCGGTGTCGACCTGCGTGGTGTTGCGCTGCAGCACGAAGAATCCCGAGCCGCCGCCGGCGATGTAGTTGTTCACCGCGACGGCGTACGAGGCCGTGAGCGACAGCGGCGACATGCAGCGGTGCGCGCGGGGCTCGCAGAGCGACCGGCGCTCCGCGGGCACGGCGTTGAAGCCGCCGGCGTTGCAGTCGTCGTCGTTGTTGCACTGCCGCGACGTGAGCCCGATGTTGATCGTGTCGGCGCAGTTCACGAGGTGCGCGCCCGCCGCGTCGGTGCGCTCGGGTGCCGCACACGAGCACCACGCGGGCGCCGGCGATCTGCGCCTGCGAGTTGCACCCGCGGCCCGAGCTGCGGCGCGCCACGAAGTCGAACATCTCCCGCACCTCGAAGCCCGACAGGTTCATCGTGGTGATGGAGTTGTCGAACGGGAACACGTTGTACATCTGGTCGATGGTCACCGGCCCCGGCGGGATGGCGTCGCGGATGCCCAGGGTGTTCGTGAGCGCGAAGTCCGTCTGCACGCCGAGGCGCAGCCACATGCTCGTCGAGACCAGGTTGCCCAGCGGCGAGTCGCCTCCGCCGGTGGCCGTGCGCGAGATCTCCGCCGGCGCGTAGCCGATGAGCGTGTCGAGGTTCGCCAGCGTGTCGAGGGCCCGCGCGTAGGGCTCCAGGAGCTGCTTCATCGTCGGCTCCTCGGGCACCGTGCTGTCCACCGGGAAGAGCGTGTAGCGGTGCGAGACGACCTCCCAGCGGTCCCGGGGATCGTAGTCCTGCGGGTGGCCGGGGTAGATGCGCGTGGCGTCGCGGGAGAACACCGTGTCGAGGCGCCCGAGGTACTTCATGAACGCGCCGCTGTGCTGCAGCAGCACCGTGCGCGGAACGCACCGGCGGGCGGCGTAGCCCGGGGCGAGCTGCCAGTACGAGCGCGTCCCCTGCGGCGGGCACACGCCGTTCGCCGAGCAGCACTGGCCCGCGGGGCACGCGGCGACGGTGCTCGGGTCCTGCGCGGGCTGCACGACGTTGCGAAGCTCGGGGATGAAGTGGTTGCCCTGCTGGTCGAAGGCCTGGCAGTCCTGCACCTCCTGCGTCGGGTTCAGGACGATGTGCAGGTGGCCGCCGAGCACCACGTCGGCGCCGGTGGTGTAGTTGATCATGTTCACGTCGTCGCCGAGCCCGAGGTGGCTCACGAGCACGACGACGTCGGCGCCCTCGGTGCGCACCATGTCGATGTACCGCTGCGCGGTCTCGAGGGTGTTCAGCGCCGTGATGCCGAGGCGGTTCGGCTGGTCGAAGACCGACGTGATGGACGAGAGGTTGCCGAAGCCGATGACGGCGACCTTGAGCCCGCGCACGTTGAAGAACGCGTAGGGCTTGGCGAGGCGCCCGAGGGCCGGCGATCCCGGCGTCGTGGGGTCGTCGAAGAGGTAGTTCGACGCGAGGATCTCGAAGGTCGCCCAGCGGCTGTACTGCTGCGCGAAGTTGAGCGCGCCGCGGTCGAACTCGTGGTTGCCGATGACCACGGCGTCGACGCCGGTGTGGTCGAGCGCGCGAACCTCGGCCTCGCCGTTGAAGAAGTTGAAGATCGGCGCGCCCTGGAAGCAGTCGCCGGAGTCGATGTGCAGCACGCGGTCGGCGTGCCGGCGCTCGCGCTGGATGAGGTAGTTCATGCGCGCGGCGCCGCCGAAGGGGGCCTTCGCAGGGTCGAGCCCGAGGCCCACGTCGGTGGTGTTCACCTGCTGGTAGTAGGGGAACAGCCGCGAGTGCCAGTCCGCCGTGTGGAGCAGCGTGAGCGACACGTCGCCCTCGAGGTCCACGGGCTGCCCCGGGCTGGTACAGCCCACGAGGAGCACCGCGGCGGCGCAGGCCAAGAACAGCAGCGCGCGGGCGAGAGCCCTGGCGCCGACGGCGAGTTGTGCTGGGTGAACGCGCGAACGCAAGAAGCAGCCTCCGCCAACGACGCTGGCGGACGGCTTCTAAACCCGAATGGCGACGCCGCACAAGCGACCGTCGCGTGACGCGCTGCGCCCGACGCGGCGTGGCGTCGAAGGCGCGCCGGTGCGGCTGTTGGAGCACGTCTCACGGTGGTAGTGTCCGCGCCGAAATGAACGGCCGGTACCGGGGAGACTGTCTCCGGCGCGGCCGGGACGCAGCACGGAGGTTCAGGAATGGGCACCGACGAAAAGACGACGATGGGTACGATGAAGGTCGAGCACGAGGCGCTGAAGCGCTGGGTCGCGGAGACCGCGAAGCTCACGAAGCCCGATCACATCGTGTGGGTCGACGGATCCGAGGACGAGCGCCGCGCGCTCACCGAGCAGGCCGTGGCGGCGGGCGTGCTGATCCCGCTGAACCCGCAGAAGCGCCCGGGCTGCTACCTGCATCGCAGCAACCCCAACGACGTGGCGCGCGTCGAGCACCTCACGTTCATCTGTACGCCGACGAAGGAGGGCGCCGGTCCGACGAACAACTGGATGGCGCCGGACGAGGCCTACGCGAAGATGGGCAAGCTCTTCGACGGCTGCATGAAGGGCCGCACGATGTACGTCGTGCCGTACGTGATGGGCCCCGTGGGCTCTCCGTACTCGAAGGTCGGCGTCGAGATCACCGACAGCATCTACGTGGTGCTCAACATGCGCATCATGACGCGCATGGGCGCGCCGGCGCTCTCCATGCTCGGCGCCGACGGCGAGTGGAACCGCGGCGTGCACTCGACGCTCGACGTGAACCCCGACCGCCGCTTCATCTGTCACTTCCCGCAGGACAACACCATCTGGAGCGTGGGCTCGGGCTACGGCGGCAACGTGCTGCTGGGCAAGAAGTGCCTCGCGCTGCGCATCGGCAGCTACCTCGGACGCCACGAGCAGTGGCTCGCCGAGCACATGCTCATCCTCGGCGTCGAGTCGCCCGAGGGCGAGACGACCTACGTCGCCGCGGCGTTCCCGAGCGCCTGCGGCAAGACGAACTTCGCCATGATGATCCCGCCGAAGCGCTTCGACGGCTGGAAGATCTGGACCGTCGGCGACGACATCGCGTGGATGCGCGTGGGCCCCGACGGACGGCTGTGGGCCATCAACCCCGAGGCGGGGTATTTCGGCGTCGCGCCGGGCACGAACACCAAGAGCAACCCCAACGCCATGGCGTCGGTGCGCGAGAACACCATCTTCACGAACGTGGCGCTCACCGCCGACGGCGACGTGTGGTGGGAGGGCATCGACGGCGAGGTCCCCGACGAGCTCACCGACTGGCAGGGACGCCCCTGGAAGAAGGGCTCGTCGGAGAAGGCCGCGCACCCGAACTCGCGCTTCACCGCGCCGGCGACGAACAACCCGGTGCTCTCCAAGGCCGCCAACGATCCGAAGGGCGTGCCCATCTCCGCGATCATCTTCGGCGGCCGCCGCGCCACCACCGTCCCGCTGGTCATGCAGTCGTTCAACTGGACGCACGGCGTGTTCCTCGGCGCGACCATGGGCAGCGAGACGACGGCCGCGGCCACCGGGCAGGTCGGCGTGGTGCGCCGTGACCCCATGGCGATGCTCCCGTTCTGCGGCTACGACATGGGCGAGTACTTCGGCCACTGGCTCGCGATGCAGAAGGTGCTCCCGAACCCGCCGAAGATCTTCCAGGTCAACTGGTTCCGGCAGGACGCCAACGGCAAGTTCCTGTGGCCGGGCTTCGGCGAGAACACCCGCGTGCTGAAGTGGGTCATCGACCGCGCGCACGGCCGCGTGGGCGCCCAGGAGACGCTGCTCGGGTGGGTCCCGAAGGCGGGTCACCTCGACCTGTCGGGCCTCGACGCGTCGACGATGGAGAAGGTCACCCAGGCGACCTCCATCAACCTCGAGGAGTGGCGCAAGGAGTTCGAGCTCCAGGGCGAGCTCTTCGACAAGCTCTCGGCCACGCTCCCGCAGGCGCTCGTGCTGCAGCGCCAGCTCCTGATGTCGCGGCTGTAGGCCGCGCGCCAACCCTTCCGAGACCTCACCCCGGCGCTTCGCGCCACCCCTCTCCCTTCGACCGCTCGCTTCGCTCGGGTCGGCGGGCGAGGGGCCGAACGCGTCGCGATGTCCTCCGGCTCCCCCTCCTCCCGCCGACTCGCTGCTCGGAGCGAGTCGAAGGGAGAGGGGGTTGGGGGGTGAGGTCCGGAGTCAGCCCGCCGTCCGCCGCGCGAACCGTCGCCACTCCTCGGGCAGCGTCATGCCCATGACCTTCTCCGTGCCGGCCTCGTCGAGCACCACGAAGGTGAACGTTCCCCGGTACACCTCGGCGCCGCTCTGCCGCAGCCGCACGTCGATCTTCAGCGACCGCGGCGTCTCGTCGACGATGGTCGCGCGCCCCGTCACCTCGACGCCGATGCGCACCGGGCGCAGCAGCCGGCACGTGATCGCGCCGGTGAAGCCGAACTGCCGGCGCACGCCGATGACCACCCAGCCCGCGAGCTCGTCGGCCAGCGTCGTCACCAGCCCGCCGTGCATCACCCCCGCAGGACCTTGGAATTCCAGCGGCGGAACGTAGCTCACGGTCACCGCGCGGCCCTCGCGCACGGGCCTCAGCTTCATGCCCAGCGGGTTCGTCGGCGAACACCCGAAGCACGGCTGGCCCTCGCCGAAGATCGCTCCGTCGAGCTGCTCCACGTCGTTCGGGTCGTGCGGGGTCTCGTGCGAATGGGTGTGCGCGTGCCCATGCGGGCGGGGCGGATCGTGGGTCAACGGGGTGGTCCTTCTCAGAGTCGCAGCACGAGCTCCGCGATGGCGCCCTGGAAGAGCGGCACGTCGCGGCACACGCCGCCGGAGCACACGCGCCCGCCCGGGGTCATGCCCCCGAAGAGGCGCACGAAGTTGTTGGCGGTGAAGTTCCAGCGCACCTCGGCCGACGGAAAGAGCACCGGCGTCACCGGGTTGCCCCCGGCGTTGCGCATGCCGAAAGGAAGCGCATCGAAGGTGCGCAGCGTCGACGTGTTGTCCCAGCGCAGCACGCCGCTCACCACCAGCGGCAGCCCGTGGGACCACGACAGCGCCACGCCGCCGCGCATGCCCACCGCCGTCTGCGGCAGGTCGAAGAGCGAGCCCGTGAGCCGGTCCAGCGTGTAGTTGCGCTCGATGCGGTTGTCGACGCGCACCTCGAGGGAGTCGTGCGCGCCCACCGCGAAGGCCAGGTCCACGTCGGCCTGGATGCTCTCGTGCTTGATGTCCCCGGCCTGCCAGTTGGGCGTCTCGCCCGGCGCGACCTGCTCGGTGCCCGTGTGGAACTCCCGGCGGTACCCGATGCTCGCCGTGAGGTTGTAGTCCCCGCGGCTCACCCGCGTGACCTGCACGCCGCCGATGCCCGCCGCCGCCGGCGCCACCGCGCCCGTCGCCGAGGCCGACGCGGTCCCCGCCCCGGAGCTCCCGCGACCGCCCGCCGCCGCGTCCGTCGACGCCGTGGGGCGCGAGGTCGTGCGCGCGCGGTGCCGCACCATGAAGTACGTGTGCGACGTCATCATGCCGTGCGTCGCGTCCCACGGATCGAGCGCGTTGCCGAGGCTGTCGTAGCTCTCGGCCCAGCCGTACGCGACGGAGTTCAGCGTGAAGATCCAGGGCGACGGCGCCACCGTGTAGTCGATGCGCAGCCGCGCGCCGCGCACGTTGGCGTTGGTGAAGATGCGCTGGTCGTCGCGCTCCAGCGTCGGAGCCTGGCTGTAGATGCGCGCCACGTCCTGCGGCGCGGCGTTGGCGCTCTCCGTCGGCGCGAGAAGGTAGTGCGTGTAGTCCTTCCACTCGGCGAGGAACGTGAAGCGCCCGCGGACCACCTGCGCCGCGGCGTACACCGCGCGCCCCTGCGTCGTGAGGCTGTGCCGCGCAACGCCGTCGGCCGTCGCCTGCCCGGTGTGCGACGTGCGCGTCAGGAAGTTCGCCTCGCCGTACATCGACAGGTCGCCGTCCAGCAGCGACGGCACATCGACGCGAAAGCCCGCGACGTCGACGGCGTCCTGGCGCTGCGCGTCGGGCACCCACGCGAAGTTCGTGTGCACCGCGTGCGCCGAGAGCTCCACGTCCTCGTCGGGACCCACGCGCGCGGCCAGCGAAGCGCCGGTGAGGAAGTCCCCGGGGTCGTTGAAGACCGCGAGCGAGATGGGGTCGAGGTTCTGCGGGTTCGCGAGGCCCGCGAAGCCGCGCACGGTGTAGCGGTCCCGGTCGATCTCGAAGCGCCCGCCGCGCAGCGCGTTGTCGAGGCCGATGGGGTCGACCTTGCGGAACGCGAGGGTCATCGCGCGGCCGAACACCTGGTAGAAATCACCGCCCTCGAGGGTGATGCCCCGGCGCTGCCACCGCAGCGAGATGCGCTCCGGAAGGTACGTCTCGGCGCCGTCGTAGGTGCCGGGGCGGTAGTCCGAGTGCAGGTAGCACGACGCCGCCTGGTCCGGCGTGCACGTGGTGTCGTGGTTCCAGGGCGAGAAGCCGTCGAGGCGCAGCGAGAGACGCCACGGCGCCGCGGTGGCGGCGATGTCGATGCGCTCCGTCAGCGAGAAGAAGTCGTCGTCGTGCGGGTTCGTGTCGAAGTTCGACCCGCGAAACCGCAGCAGCGTCGTGTCGGTGATGGTGAAGGCCGTGGGACCGACGCCCGGCAGCCGCGCGACGAGGCCCTGCGCCCACGCGCTCCCGGGCAGCGCGAGGACGGCGACGAAGGCCGCGATGCGTGATCGGCGCACGGGGCGGTCCCGCGGGAGGTCAGCTGGCCGGGCAGTTCGGGTACTGCAGGTGCGAGAGCTGGTCCTCGATGGCGGTGCGGATCGAGGTCAGGCCCGTGGTGGTGCCGTACTCGCGCCAGAGGATGCGCCCGCAGCGGTCGACGATGATGTTCCCCGGGAACGCCGTCATCGGAACGAACGGCTGGAGGATGAACTCCGGGTCCATCAGCTCCGGCGTCGACGTGAGGTGGAAGCGGTTCACCCAGTTGTTGCAGTGGCTCGCCGAGATCGGCGTCTGGTCCGTGTTCTGCACCAGGATCTGCACGAAGCGGACGTTCTGCGACGCGTAGCGGTCGATGATCTGCGCCTGCAGCATCGACGACTCCATCTGGCACGGCACGCACCACTCGGCGGCGATGCTGATGACCGTGAGGTCCGAGGTCCAGAAGTCGGGACCGTCGAAGCGCCACGTGGCGTCGGCGCCGTCGCGGTTGCACGCCTGCAGCGTGAACGGGCGGAAGAGCGCGCCCACGCGGGAGCCGTAGGGGCCCGCGGGGTACGCCGGACCCGCGTCGGCCGAGCCGGCGTCGGCGACCGGGGTCGAGGCGTCGACGGGCGCGGTGACGCCGGTGTCGGCCGCGGCGGTGGTGCCGGAGTCCGCCGGGGTGGTGTTCGCCGTGCCGCACCCGGCGAGGGCGAAGGTGGCGAACATGAGGCCGTAGGCGATGGTCTTCATGGAGCTCCTCGGAGGGTGTCGGGGGGGTTCGTGGTTGTTCGGGACTCGAATCACATCGTCGACGGAATGCACTGACCCGTGCTCGTCGTGGCCGTCGGGTGGGTGATGCGGCACATGTAGCCCGTCGGGCAGGCGTGGCCGGTCACCGAGCAGTCGATGCGGGTGCAGATGCCGTTGTCGAAGGTGTACGTGTGCGTGCCGACCTTGAACTGCTTGCGGCACTCGTAGCCCTCGCTCGCGCGGCAGTCGCTGTTGGACATGCACGACGGCAGGCAGATGCCGATGTCACCCTCGGCCATGGTGGAGTTGATCCAGCACACGGCGCTGTCCGGGCAGTTCGACTGCGGGAGCGTCTGCATCGGCCAGATGTTGCTGCTGTTGTAGCCCTGCGGAAGGATGCACCGCGTGTAGCACGACCCGCCGTTGAAGCCGGTCTGGTACGGGTGCCCCTGGGAGTCCGGCACCACCTGCGGGCTGCACAGCGAGGAGCGGCACGTCGTCGCCGGCGTCGCCGTGGTGTCGTTGTTCGCCACGCAGGTCTGGCCCAGCGTGCGACCCGGCGGCGTGCCTCCGTCGCCCGGCACGCGGCAGCGGTTGCTCTCGTGGTCGCAGATCGTCCCCTCGGTGCACGTCGCGTCGGTGCAGATCGGGATGCAGATGTTGACCGCGTGGATCGTGCCCGCGTTGATGCCGAGGCACGAGTAGCCGTCGCGCTCGCAGTCGATGCCGTTGACGCACACGCGGGCGCAGTACCGGTGCCCGCCGGCGTTGGCGGGCTGGCAGTAGCCGTCGACGGCCTGGCCGCCGGTCATGAGCACGCACTCGTCGTCGGTGGTGCACTCGCGGTTGCACTGCCCGCTCGGCATGCCCGTGGCCGTGGCCGTCAGGCAGGTGTTGCCGTCGGCGCACTCGGCGTCGTTGCGGCACGCGCCGTAGATCGCCTGCGGGGTGCGCGGCGGCGGACCCGTGTCCACCGGCCCGGTGTCGACGGCCACGTCGGCGCTGCCCGTGTCGGCCGTCCCCGCGTCCGTCGTCGGCGTCGTGGAGGTCGAACTCGAGCACCCGAGGGACAGCAGCAACGACCCGGTGAGCACAAGCGAAGCACGGGCAAGGGGCATGGTCCTATGGCGCATATCCCAACGGCGCCGTGGTGGCAACGACTCCGCGTCGCGCGGCGTGATCAACCGCCTGCCGGCGCGCCGCAATTCGGGCACTGGCGAAGCTCCGCGGCGAAGACGGTCTTGCAGTACCCGCAGGCGCGGCGCTGCACGTTCGCGTCGGGGTCGATGGGGCGCAGCGCCGGGAACACCTGCGCCATCTCCGCCGACGACATGACGTCGTTGGGGTCGCTGGGCTGCCACACGACCTCCATCGCGTTGAGGTTGGCGTCGCCCTGCAACAGCAGCGCGAGGTCCTGGCGCAGCGTCGCGCGGTCCGTCGGCGGGCGGAACCCGAAGAAGCCCCCGCGGCGGCCCACCACCACGGTGACGACGACGAAGCCGCCGCCCTCCTCGGCGCGGGCGCGCGAGGCCGGACCCTGCACGTGCCGCACGCCGCCGGCGTCGTTGCGCACCGTCTCGACGAGAAAGCGCCCCCGCGCGTCGTTCACCGCGGCGTCGAAATTCTGCTGCGCGGCCTGCATGGTGAGGCCCTCGCCGATGGCGTGCTGGGTCATGTACGCGGCCTCGGCGAACTGCCCGAGCAGCTGACCCGTCTCCGCCGCGGCGCGCGGGAGCCCGTCGGCGGCCATGTTGCTGCGCTCGGCGATCTGCCCGATGCCCTGCTGGATCTGCGCCCGCGCGCGGGAGTCGAAGGCGACGGCGAGCACGCCCACGGCGAAGGTGTCCTGCCGCGCGGCGCCCATGGGCATGAACGGCGGCGCTTGGCCCTGCAGCGCCGCGGTGCCGGCGTTCTTGCGCTGCACCATCACGATGACGGCCACGACGACGAGCAGGAACAGCAGCGCGCAGCACAGCCCGCCGCCCCCGCCGCCGCCCGCGTTGGAGCCGACGCCTACGATGGGGATGATCGGCGACACCCCGTAGGAGCCGCCCCCGCCGCCGCCGTACGAGGGCCGCGGCGACCACGACGTGCCGCTCGACGGCCGCGACCACGATCCGCCCGACGAGCTCCGCGACGAGCTTCCCGAGCCCCAGCGCGACCCGCCGAAGCTGCCGCCGGTGCGCTGAGCCAGCGCGAGCATCGGCACCAGCAGCGCCGCCGCGAGGACCACCGCCAGGAGCGCCCACCAACGTGTCTTCCGCATCGTGGCAGGCACGGTACGCCTGGGCGGCGAACGGTTCCAGCGCGGCGTTGGCCACCCCCCCCGGGGGGTCGGCTACGAAGCCCCGCCGCCCACCGGCAGGAGCTCCCGGGTGAGGTTGCGCACGCTGCGCGGACCGGTCACGACGAGGTCGTCCTCGATGCGCACGCCGCCGAAGGGGGCGAGGGCGTCGACGAGGCGCCAGTCCACGCGGCCCGCGCTGGGGCCCTCGCGCAGCGGGCGCAGCAGCGCGTCGATGAAGTACACGCCGGGCTCGATGGTGAACACCTGGCCCTCCTCGATGACCCGGGTGTTGCGCAGAAAGGGGTTGTCCGACCGCGGCTTCACCACGGCGCAGCCCACGTCGTGCGTCTGCAGGCCCAGCGAGTGCCCCAGGCCGTGCGGCAGAAACGCCCGCGTCACGCCGCTCGCCACGGCCTCCTGCGCGGAGCACGTCACGACGCCCACGGACGCCAGCAGCGCCCCGACCTCGTCGTGCGCGCGGTCGTGCAGCGACTCGTAGAGGTCGCCCACGCGCACCGCCGCGCAGAGGCGTTGCTGCAGCGCCTCGACGCCCTCGACGAGCGCGCGAAACGCCCCGGAGGTGGCGTCGCCGCCATCGCGCACCCAGGTGCGGGTGATGTCCGAGCAGTACCCGAAGCACGTCGCCCCCGCGTCGAGCAGCAGCGTGCGCGCGCCCTCCTTGGAGCCTCGCGCGTACGCCACGTGGTGCAGCGTGGCGGCGTGGCGGTCCAGCGCGACGATGTTCTTGTAGGGGGTCTCGGGGTCGTCCTGCTGCGTGGCCGAGAGGTAGGCGAGGTGCAGCTCGAGCTCCGAGTCGGCGCCGCCGAAGAACGCCCGTCGCAGCGCCTCGTGGCCCGCCGCCGCCGCGCGGTTCGCCTCGGCGAGGCAGTCGATCTCGTAGGCCGTCTTGCGCACGCGCAGCGCGTCGAGGGCCGCCACGAGGGCCGCGGGGTTCGCCGTGAGACCCCAGCGCGCCGCGGTGTCGAGGTCGTCGCCGACGAACGCCACGCGCCCCTGCGGAACGTGCGCCCGCGCCGCATCGGGGCTCCCGAGGGAGACGTGGTCGAAGGCCTCGACGAAGTGCATCGAGCGCGGCTCCGGGGCCTGCTCCCAGAAGTCCACGGCGGTGGTGCGCAGCAGCTTCGGACGGTGCCCCGCGCGGACCACCAGCGCCGCCCCCGGCTCGCTCAACGGAACCCAGTGCTGAAAGTGCGGCGTCGCCCGCAGCGGCCACCACTGGTCGTCGAAGTCGCTGCGCTTGCGGGCGCTTCCGCCGTGCACCACCACGGCGTCGAGGCCGTGCGCCGCGAGCACCGTCTCGTAGGACGCCTGCAGCGCCGCGACGTGGGCCCCGTACGCCGAGCTCACGCCGCCTCCGTGCCGCGCGCGGCGACCTGCTCCCGCGACGCGTCGAGGAGCTCGTAGCAGCCCTGCATGGAGTCCGTGACCACGAGCCGCTGGCGCAGCGCCGCGGCACCGGGAATGCCCTTGAGGTAGCCCGTGAGGTGCCTGCGCGTGACGGCCACGCCGTGCCGCTCGCCGCGGGCCTCGACGTTGGCCGCGAGGTGCACCTTGCAGAGCTCGATGCGCTCGTCCCAGGTCGGCGGCGCGCACTCGACGCCGGTGTCGAGGAGCGTGCGGGCCTCGCGAAAGATCCACGGGTGGTCGATGGCGCGGCGGCCCACCATGGTGCCCGCGCAGCCCGTCTCGGCGAGGGCGCGGCGCGCGTCGTCGGCGGTCTTGATGTCGCCGTTGACCACCACGGGGATGCTCACGGCCTCGCGGGCGCGGGCCGCCCAGCTCCAGTCGGCCGCGCCGGAGTGGCCCATCTGCGCGGTGCGGCAGTGCACCGTGAGGGCCTGCACGCCGGCGTCCTCGAGGCGGCGCGCGAGGTCGACGATGGGCATGTCGCTCTCGGGGCCGTAGCCGATGCGGGTCTTCACCGTGACCGGGAGCGCCACGCGCTGCACGACCATCTTCGCCATGGCGACCATCGCCGCGGGGTTGCGCAGCCAGCCCGCGCCGGCGCCGCGCGCGGCGATCTTGGGCACCCAGCACCCGCAGTTGATGTCGAGGGCCGTCGGCGCCGCCGACTCGGCCACCGACGCGGCCTCGGCGAGGCGCTCCGGGTCGCTCCCGTAGATCTGGATCACCGTCGGCGCATCGCCCTCGGGCAGCGAGATCTTGCGCTTCGCGTTGCGGCACCCGCGCAGCAAGCCCTCGACGTTGACGAACTCGGTGACGCAGAAGCGCGCGCCGACGCTGCGGCACAGCTTGCGGAACACCGCGTCGGTGACGTCCTCCATGGGCGCGAGGATGACGGGGCGCTCGGCGTAGAGGGCCTGCAGGTTCTCGAAGGGGTTCATCGGGGCGATGCGTCGTCGGTTACCGCATCGTGCAGCCCGGGGCCAGCGCCGCCCCGGACCGTTGTACCCTGGCCGACCCTCATGCTCCCCGCACCGCGCCTCGGCGACCGAACGCTGTTCCCTGCACTCGCGGCCCGCGCATACCTCGCGCACGCCGCGCTCTCGCCGCCGTCGGCGCCGTTGCGGGCGTCCGTCGACGCGCACCTCGACGCCCTCGCGACGCACGGCGCCGGGGCCTTCGGCGGGGCCGTGGCGCAGCGCGAGCGGGTGCGCACGAAGCTCGCGTCGATGATCAACGCCTCGGTGCGCGAGATCGCCCTGGTGCCCAACACGTCCCTCGGCGTCACCCACGTCGCCATGGCGTTCCCGTGGAAGCCCGGCGACCGCGTGCTGCTCTTCAAGGGAGAATTTCCGGCGAACGTGACGCCCTGGCAGCGCGCGGCGGCGCTCTTCGGCCTCGACATCGCCTGGGTCGACGCGGACCTCGCGCGCACCGACCCCGAGCGCTTCCTGGCCGCCGTCGATGCGGTGTGTGCGGGCGGCGTGCGCGTGGTGGCCGTGAGCGCGGTGCAGTTCCAGACGGGGCTGCGCATGCCATTGCGCGAGTTGTCCGAGCGGGCGCATCGGGTCGGGGCGGCGCTGTGCGTGGACGGCATCCAGGGCCTCGGCGCCGTGCCCGTGGACGTCGAGCGCGACGGCGTCGACGCCTACGCCGCGGGCGGCCACAAGTGGCTCATGGGCGTCGAGGGCGCGGGCATGCTGTACCTCCGCGCGGACCTCGCGCGCACGCTGCGCCCGCACCTCGCTGGGTGGCTCTCGCACGACGACGCCTTCGGGTTCCTGCTGCGCGGACCGGGGCTCTTGAGCCACGACAAAGGCTTTCGCGACGACGCCGGCCTCGTCGAGGGCGGAACCCCGTCGGCGGCGGGCTACGCGGCGCTCGAGGCGAGCCTCGACGTGCTCCTGGGCTTGGGCGTCGCGAACGTGTACGCCCACGTCAACGCGTACCTCGACGGCCTCGAGGCGGCCCTCGTCGAGCGCGGGTTCCGCAGCCTGCGCGGGGCGAACGCGGGGCAGCGGTCGTGCATCCTCGGAACGATCCCGCCGACGCACGATGCGCCGTGGTGGTCCAAGGAGCTCGCGGATCGGGGGGTGATGACGTCGTGCCCCGACGGCGTGCTGCGCTTCGCCCCGCACTGGCCCAACGACCTCGCGCGAGAGCTCCCGGCGGTGTGCGATGCCGTAGACTCCGCGCGAGAGGAGAGCCCTTCGCCGTGAGCATCGCAGACGAGGCCGTGACCGCGACCACCCCCGACGGCGAGGCCGTGGTGGTGACCGGCGCCGTGGGGCGCCTGGGCAAGCACGTGTGCCGCGTGCTGCATCGGTCCATGAAGGTCATCGGCGTCGACCGCCGCGAGTTCCCGGACCGCCCCAAGGACGTCACGCACCTGCGCATCGACCTGCGCCGCCAGAAGCTCCGCGACGTCTTTCGCGCAGGAAACGTGCGGGCCGTGGTGCACCTCGGGGTCATGCACGACCCGCGCGCCTCGGCGAGCGAGCACCACACCTGGAACGTCGTGGGCTTCGGCAAGATGCTCGAGTCCATGGCGCAGTTCGGGGTGCGCAAGCTCGTGGTGCTCTCGAGCGCCAACGTCTACGGACCGCGCCCCGACAACCCGCAGTTCCTCGACGAGGCATCGCCGCTGCTGGGCAGCCAGGATTTCAGCGAGATCCGCGACCTCATCGAGGTCGACATGCTCGCGCAGAGCTTCTTCTGGAGGCACCCCGGCTGCGAGACGGTGATCCTTCGGCCGACGCACATCCTCGGGGCGGTGCGCAACGCGCCGAGCAACTACCTGCGGCTCCCGGTGTCGCCCACGCTGCTGGGCTTCGACCCGATGGTGCAGGTCATCCACTACGACGACGTGGCGCAGGCCATCGCGCGGTCGCTGCGCCCCGGCGTGCGCGGAATCTTCAACCTCGCGGGCCCCGAGCCCGTGCCGCTGTCGCGCATCCTGAAGATGCTCGGACGCCCCCGGCTGCCGGTGCCCCACGGCGCCGCCAAGTCGATGCTGAAGCAGCTCTTTCGCTACCGCCTCTCGAGCTTCCCGGCGCCCGAGCTCGACCACATCCGCTACGTCTGCATGGTCGACGACCGCCGCGCGCGCGAGGCCATGGGATGGACCCCGCAGCACTCGCTGCGCGACACCGTGCTGTCCGTCGAGCGGGCGTAGCGCCGGGGACACAGTTACGTTGTTGCATTCCGGCCGCGCCGCCCGCCGCGAATGCAACAACGTAACTGTGTCCCCATTGCGGACGAGCTACGTGCCCACGGGCACGGGCTTCGTCTCCCAGATCTCGTCGGCGTACTCGCGGATCGTGCGGTCCGACGAGAAGGGGCCCATGTGGGCGACGTTGCGCATCGCCATCGCCGCCCAGCGGGCGGGGTCGCGCCAGGTCTCCTCGACGCGGCGCTGGCAGTCGATGTAGGCGCGGTAGTCGGCGAGCACCATGTACGGATCGTGCTCGAGCAGCCCGTCGACCAGCGGCTGGAACAGCCCTGGCTCGCCCACGCTGAAATGCCCCGAGCGGATCAGGTCGATGACCTCGCGGAGCTCGGCGTCCTGCTCGTAGTGCGTGCGCGGGCGGTAGCCGTCGGCCCAGCGCGCCGCCACCTCGTCGGCCGTCATGCCGAACAAGAAGAAGTTGTCGGCGCCCACCGCGTCGCGGATCTCGATGTTCGCCCCGTCGAGGGTGCCGATGGTCAGCGCGCCGTTCAGCGCGAACTTCATGTTGCCCGTGCCCGACGCCTCCTTGCCCGCCGTCGAGATCTGCTCCGACAGGTCCGCCGCAGGAAGGATGCGCTCGGCCAGCGAGACACCGTAATTCGGCGCGAAATGCACGCGCATCCCGTCGAGGTCCGGGTCGTGGTTCACCACCTCGGCGAGGGCGTTCACGAAGCGGATGATGAGCTTCGCCGTGCGGTACGCCGGCGCCGCCTTGCCGCCGAACAGGAACAGCCGCGGCACGTCCGGGACCTTCCGGTCGCGCTTCACGCGCAGGTACACCGTCACCACGTGCAGCGCGTTCAGGAGCTGCCGCTTGTACTCGTGGATGCGCTTCACCTGCACGTCGAAGAGCGCGTCGGGCGACACCTGCAGGTGCGCGTGCTCGGCGAGCCAGTTCGAGAAATCGACCTTGTTCTCCCGCTTGATCCGCGCGAAGCGGTCGCGCACCGCGGGGTCGTCGGCGAAGGGCGCGAAGGCCTCGAGGCGGTCGAGGTCCGTGCACCAGCCCTCGCCCACGCAGTCGGTGATGAGCGACGACAGCCGCGGGTTGCACGACTTCAGCCAGCGCCGCGGCGTCACGCCGTTGGTCTTGTTCGTGAAGCGCTCGGGCCACAGCTCCGCGAAGTCGTGCAGCACGTCGCGCTTCAGGAGCTCGGTGTGCAGCGCCGCCACGCCGTTGATCTTGTGTGATCCCACCGTCGCGAGGTGCGCCATGCGGAGCTGCTTCTCCGTGCCCTCCTCGATGATCGACATGCGCGCCACGCGGGCGCCGTCGTTGGGCCAGCGGTTCATCACCGTGCGAAGGAACCGCGCGTTCACCTCGTAGATGATCTGCAGGTGCCGCGGGAGCAGACGCTCGAAGAGGTGCACCGGCCAGCGCTCCAGCGCCTCGGCGAGCAGCGTGTGGTTCGTGTACCCCATGGTCGCCACGGTGATCTCCCAGGCGGGCTCCCAGGCGACGCCGTGCACGTCCATGAGCACGCGCATGAGCTCGGCCACGGCGATGGCGGGGTGCGTGTCGTTGAGCTGGATCGCGACCTTCTTCGCGAACTGCGAGAAGTCCGGGTGCCGCCGGCGGTAGCGCCGCACGATGTCGCTGATGGCGCAGGCCACGAAGAAGTACTGCTGCCGAAGGCGAAGCTCGCGCCCCGCCCAGGTGTTGTCCGAGGGGTACAGCACCTTCGAGATGGTCTCGGTGATGCTCTTCTCCTCGACGGCGCGCACGTAGTCGCCCTGGTTGAAGACGCCGAGGTCGAACTCCTCGCTCGCGCGGGCGCGCCACAGACGCAGGGTGTTCACGTTGCCGTCGGCGAAGCCCGCGATGGGCGTGTCGTACGGAACGCCCACGAGCCGCACGCTCGGCACCCACCGCACGCGCCACTGACCCTGGTGGTCGAGGAACTCCTCGGTGTGCCCCGAGAAGCCCACGGGCACGGTGTACTCCGGCCGCACGATCTCCCAGGGGTTGCCGAAGCGCAGCCACTCGTCGGGGCGCTCGACCTGCCACCCGTTCTCCATGGCCTGCTCGAAGATGCCGAATTCGTAGCGGATACCGTAGCCGTAGGCCGGGTACCCGAGCGTCGCCAGGGAGTCGAGGAAGCACGCCGCCAGGCGCCCCAGGCCGCCGTTGCCCAGGCCCGCGTCGGGCTCCTGCTCGATGAGGTCGGCCAGGTCGAGGCCCGCCTCGGCCATCACCGCGCGCATGTCGTCCCAGATGCCCACGGCCTGCAGGTTGTTGCGCAGCGTGCGCCCCAGCAGGAACTCCGCCGACAGGTAGTTCACCCGTCGCGGGTCGGCCTCGTTGTACGCCTGCGCCGTCTGCATCCAGCGCTGCACCAGCCGGTCGCGCACGGTGAGCGCCACCGCGATGTACCGGTCGTGCACCGTCGCCGACGCCGGGAACTTTCCCAGCGAGAACTGCACGTGGTCGAGAAAGGCCTTCTTCAGCGTCTCGGGACGGAGCCCCGTGCGCTCGTCCTCGGCCGCCACCGCCTGCACCTGGTCGCGCTTCTTCGTCACGCTCGCTCCTCGGCGCCTACCATCGGGCACGACGCGCCCGCGGGGCAAACCCCGAATGCACCGCGCCCGGGGTTCTGCTACGCATCGCCCCCGTCGTGGGCGTGCAGCGCGGGTGCAGGGCGGCGGTTCTCGGGGTGGCGCTGGCGCTCGCCGCACGCGGGGCGCAGCTCTCGGCGCAGGCCGCGCTGGTGCTCGCCGGCGGACGCGCGCTCTCGGGCAACCGCACCGTCGGCCCCACGGTGATCCCCGACCCCATGGAGGTCTCCGTGGTCTCCGGCGGCGCCGTCGACGCGCGGCTCCTCGGCCTCGGACCGGGGTGCTTCGGCTTCGTCACCGCCGTGCCCACGGTGGCCCTGCGCGTCATGGCCCCCACCGCCGGGCTGCGGCTCTACGTCACCGCCCCGAGCGACACGACGCTCCTCGTGCACTCGGCGGGGCGCTGGGTGTGCAGCGACGACTCCTGGGGCGGAACGAACCCCACCGTCGACCTGCCCCTCGCGCCGGCGGGAACCTACGACGTCTGGGTGGGCTCGTTTCGCGCCGGCGACCAGCTTCGAAGCACGCTGCACATCACGCAGAACGCCGCGCGGCATCCGTGAGCGCGACGGAAGCCTGACATACGCTGTCAAAAACCTGTTGACTTCACAAAAACCCTTGACTACAGGGCGTCGCGAAACACCACGCTCCGCGCGCGGCGCGGGGTGATCGCCGGGAGAGCCCGGACCTTCGGGGTACAACGACATGTCGATGCAGGTCCAGACGAGCCAGCGCTCCGTCATCGAAGAGGTTTCGTACCGGCGTGAGGGCATCCACGTGAGCCTCATCGTCAACCGCAGGCAGCGCACGGCGCGGCTCGTCGACTTCCTCGCCGGCAACTTTCCGCTGAAGCAGCACCGCCTCGACGAGGTCGCGCGGCGCGAGGGCATCGCGCGCATCTACACCTTCGTCGAGAAGGAGGAGAGCCTCGGCTGGGCCAAGGTCGGCTACGCCCGCGAGGGGACGATCCCCGGGTACTACAAGCGCTCCGACGCGTACCTGATGGGGCGCGTGATCAGCGACCCGCCGCTCGTCGACGAGGACGGCGGCCCGCTCACGAAGCCGGCCGACACGGCGGCGGCGGAGAAGATCCTGACGCAGGCGAAGAAGCTGCTGCCCGAGGTCACGGCGGTGAAGGGCCTCAAGATCGAGGTGCTGACGGACCTGCAGGTGACGGCGCAGGGCATGGTCCCGGCGCGCACGAAGAAGACCGCGGCGTGGTTCGACGAGCGCTTCCTGCGCTCCGGCGACCGGCTGAACGTGGTGGCCAAGGGCAAGACCACGACGCAGATGATCACCGCCGAGCTGCAGGAGCCCTTCGGCAACGCGTACGTCCAGATCGCCATCGTGCCGACGAAGACCGACGAGGCGCGGGTGCTCGCCGGCGCGCTGCACGGGCTCCACGAGGCGCTCAAGGCGCGGGAGATCGGCTGCACCTTCGCGATGTCGCCGGTGGACTCGCCGCTGCTCGGGGCGATGTTCCTGTCCGCGGGCTACCGGCGCACCGGCGTGCTCTCGCAGCACCTGGCGCCCGGCGAGAAGCGCGGCGACGCGTTCCTGTGGGTGCGCCGCACGGCCGGCGAGGGCGACACGGCCTGAGGCGGGCGAAGGCCTCCGCCGGGAAGTTTTCGTCCGTCGCGGAGCCGGGATAGGCTCTGCGCGTGGCGGCCTCTCGACGACCGCGGCGCAGGCAACCGAGCCGCGTCGCTGCGTGGTTCGTTGCCGCGGGGGTGAAGCTCCGCGGGTGGGCGCACGCGATCCGGGTGCCCGTCGCCATCGTGGCGGTGGTGGTGCTCGCGATCCGCGCGCCGCACATCGCGTGGTGGCTGCGTCGCCCGCGCACCCTCGACGTGGTCGTCGTCGACAAGACCGTGCCGTTCCGCAAATGGCGCGAGCACGCGGGCTTCGAGTGGCTGCTCCACGCCCTCAAGATCCGCCGCCCCGACGGGCGCTACAACACGCCGCCGCTGGACTACATCGGCTACGACCCGGTGGTCCGCACGGGCCACGACATCACCGAGGCGCAGCTTCGCACCGCCGACGTGCTGTTTCTCGCCGACACCTACGGGGTGTACGTGGGCGACTACGAGCAGCCCGGCGACATCGCCGCCCTCGAGCGCTCGGACCGCATCTACGGCGGCGTCACCGACGCCGAGGCCAACGCCATCGAGGGCTTCGCGAACCGCGGCGGGCTGCTGCTCGGAGAGTTCAACGCCTTCGCCTCGCCCACCGAGGACGGCCCCCGCGCGACCCTCGAGCGCACCTTCGGCGTGCGCTGGACGCACTGGGTCGGACGCTACTGGACCGACCTCCAGGACCGCCGCGAGGTGCCGCGCTGGATCGGCAGGGTTTACGAGCGGGTGTATGGCCGGCCCTTCGACATCCGCGGCGCGGGCCTGGTGCTCGTGCGCGAGGACGCCGACATGGTGGTGCTCCGCGCCGGCATCGAGCTCGGTCCCGACATCGTGACGCAGGAGCGCACCGGCGCCGCGCCCGAGTGGATGCCGCCGGACAGCGCTTGGGCGTACTGGTTCGACGTCGTCGAGGCGACCGACGCCGACGTGCTGTACGAGCACGTGGTGCACGCCACCGACGCGGGCGGCGCGCTGCTCGCGAGGCACGGGCTGCGCACGCACTTCCCGGCGCTCACGCGGCGCCGGCACGGTCCGCGGGCGTGGTATTTCGCGGGCGATTTCGTCGACAGCGGCGTCGACCGCGGCGACCCCGAGCGCGCGGGACTGCTCTGGTGGAACCGCACCGTGCTCGACGCGCGGCACCCCTCCCTCGACGACGTGTTCTTCTGGCGCTGGTACGTGCCGGTGACGGCGGGCATCCTCGAGGGGCGCGTGCGGTAGGGGCGCGTGCGGTCGGGGTGCCCTCCCCCGACCCCCTCCCACGAGTGGGAGGGGGCAGAAGGCGCGGGAACGACGAGCGTTTCCGTCACTCCCTCGCACCGGCGGTGCGCGTCGCATTCTGTCGATTCCGCGCCCCCTCCCACTCGTGGGAGGGGGCCATGGGGGAGGGCCCCGCTCAGAACGTTCCGCGCAGCGCGAGGCCGTTGGCGCCGGCGGTGAGCTGCACGGGCAAGGCGCGGGTGTGCAGCGCCGCGGTGCCGAAGCCCGCCGCGAGGCCGATGCCGAGGCCCGTGCCGGTGTCGACCCAGTCGTGCGCGCCCGCGGCCACGCGCAGCACCATCATGGTGAGGGCCAGCGCGCCCGCGACGCCGGCCATCGGGGCCCACGCGCGGCGCCCGCCCGCGGGGAGCACCGCGAGCCCCAGCGACGCGCCCGCCAGCGCCGCCAGCGGCGACGTGTGACCCGACGGGAACGACACGCGGTCCTCGCGCACGGGCATGCCGGGAACGGTGCCGACGCAGCGCTGCGAGGCGTCGTCCCACGCGCGCGGGCGGCACTCGCCGAGGTTCTTCAGCATCGACACGAGGCCGAGCGTGAGCGCCACGGACTCGCCCAGCACGAGCACCCCGCGGAGCTGCTCCCAGCCGCCGCGATGCAGCGCGAAGCGGTCCGTGGCCCAGGCCCCTGCGGCGCCCGCGGCGAGGCCCGTGGCGAGCAGCACCGTCGACGCGAGGTCGATGCCGTCGTCCGGCGCGCGGTGCCCGTGGCCGTCGAACGGCGCGGGAACGTCCGACGGCGGCTGCAGCGCGAAATTGCCCACGAGCGCCGCGGTGAGCGACGTCGCGAGGAGCGCCCCGTCGGTCCACCCGCCGCCCGGCGCGAGGAGCTGCACGTCGCGTGCGGGCGCGGTCTGCGCGGCGCAAGGGAGCCCCGCGAGCGAGCCCGCCATCACCGCCGCCACGAAGCACCCGCGCCGCACGGCGCCGGAGCCTACCTCAGCTCGCGCGCGAAAGCCGTCGAAGCATCGCCTCGCCGGCGCGCTTCGTCCCCTGCCACGCGTCCACCGAGGCGAGCACGATGCCGAGCACCGGAACCATCCCCCGCGTCGTCTCCCGGGACCGCCGCGCCGCCGACGCCCGCAGGTTCGTGGCCAGCTCGCGCCCGCCGACCGCCGCAGCGTCGCGCACCACCTCGGACTCCCGCGCGTGCTCGACGGCGTCGGCCCGCAGCAGCTCGCCGAGCAGCGACCGCCCGAAGGGGCTCTCGGGATCGCAATCCTCGCCGTGCACCTTGCCGAGGGTGGCCGCGAGGCCGACGTGCACCACGGCCCGCGCCGCGACCTCGGCCGCCGCGACCATGGCCGCCGCCGGCGCCGCCACCGCGAGCCCCGCGCCGCCGGTCTCCACGGCGATCACCGCCGCCAGCGTGCTCGCCACGCCCGACGCCGCGCCGAGCAGCGCCGACATCACGCAAGCGCGGCGGATCGCCCACGCGCACTGCGCCTCCGTCGTCCCCTCGGGGATCACCGAGGGCTTCGCGGCGTGCGCGAGGAGCCACCGCTCGACGCGCAGGTCGAAGCCGGTGATCCAGTCGTGCGGCGCCGCGGGGGCGTGCACGGCGCGGACGCCCGCGGCGTTGTCGTTGGCGATCTCCAGGGACGTCGTTTCGATCGCAGCGAGCATCGGTGCGCCTCCGTACGAACGCACCTTCGCCCAGCCGAGCAACAACCCCGTGACACCACTGTGGTTTGTCGGGGACAGCTTCGACGGGAGCTTCGACGGGGACACAGTTACGTTGTTGCATTCACGCCCCGGCGGCCGCCGTGGGGACACAGTTACGTTGTTGCATTCACGCC
>CAIMWA010000358.1 GCA_903845045.1 uncultured delta proteobacterium
CCGGTCCATCGTTCCACGGGCTGAAGCCCTATCACTTCTACACATCGCGAGACCGTGACCACAGCTTCCGTTCTGCCTGATGCTCCGCGATTTTGGCCCGCCGCGCTCACGCCCGGCAGCACAGCGTCCGGGCTCTGCGCGTCGCGAACGTACCGGCCGCGGACGGCCGGGCCTGGGCCTCGCGCGCGTTCCCGCGGCCGGCGTTTCGCCCGCGGTTTACTCCGTCCCGTTGCTCTTCGGACGCCCCGCCGCCGCGGCCGGCACGATCCCGACAGGGCAGAGCCCGGCTGCTCGTCCGCCGGGCGTGGGCAATGCGAGCTGTTTCGTCGGGAAGAGTGGGGAAATGATCCTCCCCACCGGGAGCTCGTAGATGTGTAGAAGTGATGGGGCTGAAGCCCGGGGTACGAAGAAGCTCGAGCGAAATCGATGCTGAGACCGGTCCTCGCCGCGCCCGGTTGGCCCCCGCCCCGCCATCGACTACACCGCTGGCATGATCGAGCACGACCCGCGGCGCTGGCACGACGACGGCTGGACGGCCCGCGTCATCAAGAACGACGGTGACGACGGCTGGGCCGTGGAGATGACCCGCGACGGCGACCCCGAGCCCGCCCTCGTCGGTCCGTGGACCATGGGGCGCGACAAGAAGAACCCCAAGCCCCTCGACCAGAACGCCTTCAACACCCTCGTGAAGACGGCCTCCGAGGTGCTCGCGCGGCACGCCCACCAGGCCCGCGCCCTCCTCCACAAGAGCGTGCCCGTGACCACCGCCCTCGGCCGCCGCGTGCGCGTCGACCTCGACATCGCCCCCGACGAGGACGATCCCCACGCGATGCTCACGGCATGGGACGAATCGGGCGAATGCACCGCCCGCGTGCGCATCGCCGCGAACTGGAAGCTCTCGCCTGCGAGCGCCCTGCGCTGGGTCGAGGACGGCTGCCGCGAGCCCTGACCTTCGGCCCCGCTCAGCGATCGTCGAAGAGCAGGTTGCGAAAGGGCTTCCGGTGCTTCCATCGATACGCCCCGAAATTCCGCGCGTCCGTCGAGAGGATCGCGCCGCTCTCGAGCGTCTCGGCGGCGATCACGAGCGAGGCGTCGGCGAGGTCCATCGGCAGCGTGCGGTACTTCTGCATGAGCACCTCGATGCGTGGGAGGTGCGACGCCTCGAGCACGAACAGCTCGTACGCCCCGAGCGCACCGCTGCGAACGAACGCCGCCGCCGCGTCGGCGCCGAGGCGCGTCGCGAGCAGGTGGCACGTCTCCGTCATCACCGGCCAGGTCGTGACGTAGGGACCGCGGTGCTTCGCGAGCGCCTCCACCGCGCGCGCATGGTGCGCGTCGGACCGGTTCGCGAGCGCCAGCCAGAACCCCGTGTCCGCCAGGATCACGCCTTGCGCCCGAGGGACCTCGTCAAGGCCGACTTGTAGGATCCGGAGAGGTCCGCCGGCCCCTCGGCGCAGCCCACGAAGCCGGCCTCGCGCAGCGCCGCCGCAGCGTCGCCTTCATCGGCCGAGACCGCGTCGAAATACCGCTCGACGGAGGCGAGCACCACCTCCGTCGTCGACGCTCCGGTGCGGCGCCGAAGGTACGCGAGCTTGCGCGCGATCTCCGGGGGGAGTCGCGCGTTGATGCGCTGTGCGCGGTCCGCCGTCATACATCTCGTATGACGACGAAGCGCCAGCTCGTCAAGGCTACGGCACCGCCGTGATCGAAGGCGCCGGTGCCGCCGCTGCCGCTGCCGGAACCGCTGGAGCTGCCGCCCCCGCTGCCTGACCCGCCGCGGGAGCAGCTGCTGGCGTCGTCGGTGTCGCCGGCTGCCCGCCCAGGAGCTCGCGGAGCCGCGCGCGACGCTCGGCCTCGGGGAGCTGCAGCACCTGCGCGGTGTCGACGGTGAGCATCGGCGTGTTCGCGCCGCTCGCAACCACCGGAAGGTGGCCGTCCCAGCGCTGCATCTGCCGGTACGCGATGACGTCGTGGTTCGCCGACAAGCGGATGACCTCGTTGGCCTGCGCCTCGGCGCGCGACCGGATGAGCAGCGCGTCGGCCTCGCCCTGCGCCCGCTGCCGAGCCGCCTCGGCCTCGCCGTGCGCCTGCACGATGTTCTGCTCCGCCTCGGCGCGAATCTGCCGCACGCGGTTCTCGGCCTGGATCGCGTTCTGCGTCGCCTCCATGGCGCGGTTGATCGCCGCCACGACGTTGTCCGGAAGGCGCAGCGCGGAGTTGAAGGTGAGCTGGTCGATGACGAAGCCGTCGTTGCCGAGGCGCTCGATCACGCGGTGCAGCGACTCGTTCAAGAGCTGCGTCTTCCCAGCGCCGTAGATCTGCTGCACGGGCATGAGCGCGGCGGTCTCGTTGAGCGCCTCGCGCACGACGTTGCGCACGTAACCGTGGGCGAGCAGAAGCACGTCGCGCTGGCGAAAGCGCTGGTAGAGCGCCGGCGCCCGCTGCGGCTCGATGTGGAACGCCAGGCCCACGTCGGCGTTCACGCTCACGCCCTCGCTCGACGCGAAGGTGATCGACTCGTCCGTCGGCGCGCCCTCGTGCACGTCGCGGCTCCAGACGATGTTCTGCACGCTCGTCGGAAACTCCACGACGAGCTCCGTGAGCGGGTTGTACGCGACCCAGCCCATGACGATGGGAGCGTCCTGCACGCCGCGCGCGTTGCCCGCGAGGTGCACGCGAATGCCCACGTGCCCCGGGTCCACCCGCGTGCAGCTCGCGCTGCCGACGAGACCCGCGACGGCCACCACGCCCGCCGCGACCACCAGCCGCTTCAGCGCCGGCCCCACGCTCGAAGGACCAAACGAAACCGTGTTCATCTTCGCCATCTCCGACGCTCCTCAGCCGCGGCGCAGCACGCGCAGCGCCACCACGACGTTCAGCCCCACGAGCGCCACGGCGCCGCCGAGGCCCAGGTACACCGCGCGGTCCGACGGCGCGTTGATCCATCGCACGATGAATGTGAACAGCACCGCGTCGAGGACCAGCGTCGCCGCGAGCACCGCGAAGCGCACCCCGCGCCCCAGCGCCGCGCCGCGCGCCCCGGCAAGCTCCGAGCGCAGCCGCGCGTTCTCCGCCACCAGCGACTCCCGCTCGTCCCGATACGCTCCTGGACCGCCCGCGTCTTGCACGGCGGGAGTTCTACTCCTTCGCGACCCCTGCCGCACTCACGGCCGGGGTCCGCGCGCCGCACCGCTTCTTTCGCTCCGCCGAGCGATGCTAGGGTGCGCTCCCCTCGAAGCCTCGCCCGGAGATCCGCATTCCCGTGAAGCCCACCCCGCGCCGCCTGCTCGCCGCCACGCTCGCCGCCACCGCCGCGACCCTCGCCACGCCCGACGCGCGTGGCGTGACCGTCGCCCGCGTCACGCGGCACGGCTACATCCTCACCGACGACCCCGGCCAGCCCGAGTGGAACGACACCATCCCCATCGCGAACTCGCGGGACATGTACACGTTCATCAGCGAGGCCACGAACGCCCTCGAGAACGTCGACGGCTTTCACGAGGGCCAGTACCTCGCGACGATGCAGATCCCGTCGGGCATGGGCAACGCCGTGGCGTTCTACCTGCCCATCCGCAACGACGTGCGCGGCATCGGCCAGCAGAGCCCCATCGACTCGCACGTCGAGGTCTTCGACCTCAACCGCACCATCGGCACGGGCTTTTCGCTCAACGGCTTTCTCTGGCTCAACACCGTGCGCTTCTACACGGACCCGCGCACCGTGAACTACGGACGCTACCTGCTCTGCACGCAGGAGTTCGGTCACCGCTTCGGCGCGACGTCGCGCATCGGCGCGTTCCCCACCGGCGTCGACGACGCGGGCGTACCGGGTGACGCCGGCGCCGACGCGGGCATCGCCGACGCCTCGGACCCCGACGCCGCCACCGACGGCGCGGTGCTCGCCGATGGCGCCGCGGGCGACGCGCCCCCGGTCGACGCCGGCCCCGCACCGCTGGCCCGCGACGCGCTCCTCGGCCGCGGCAACACGACGATGACCGGCATGGTCGTGAACCGCGCGCACTGGAGCTACTTCCTCAACTCCGGCGGCTCGCCCATGGAGGGAAACCTCTGGACCGAGACCTCGCCCGGGCACTTCCGCACCGAGCAGCCGTCGTTCCGCTTCTCGGACCTCGACCTCTACAACATGGGGCTCATCCCGGCGTCGGCGGTGCGTCCGACGTTCCTCATCGACGCGCCCGCGGGAGCGCCGCGCAACGTCACCCGTGACTCGCCGCCGGAGTTCAACGGCCGCCAGGTCACCCTCACCGGCCGCCGCGTCGACGTCGCCATGGGCGACATCCTCGCGGCCAACGGCGCGCGCTCGCCCGCCTACCCCGACACCCCGCGCGACATGGACGTCGTCTGGGTGCTCTGGGCCACACCCGACGCCGTCACCGACGACCTCGTCGCCGAGTTCGACCAGGCCATCGAGTCGTGCTCCCTCGGCTACACGACGGCCGCGCAGAACCTCTCGCGCCTCGTCGCCATGACCCCCTACGTCGAGCCCGCGGACGCGGGGTTCCCCGACGCAGGAACGCCCGACGCGGGCACCGCCGACGCGCCCTCCGCCGACGTCGTCACCGCCGACGCGAGCGCCACCGATGCCCCCTCCGACGCCCGCGCCGACGCCGCCCCCGCAGCCACGCCCGGCGCCGCCGGTGGTTGCGCCTGCCGCACCTCGCCCCGCGGCGCACCACGCACCCCGGGCGCCGTCGCTGGACTCGCCCTGGCCGCGATGTTCGTCCGGCGACGCCGTCGTCGCGCGATGCTAGCCTCGCGCACGTGAGCGCGCCGTCCGCGGATCCCCGGCACGTCTTCCGCTGGGACCTCGACAAGACCTACCTGCACACCGAGTTCGACCACTGGTTCGACCTCTTGAAGACGGCCATCGAGACGCCCGAGCGCAAGCGCGGCGTACCCGGCGCCGCACGCCTCATCCGCGAGCTTCGCGCCGCGCAGCCGTGCTGGGTGACGATCCTGTCGGGGAGCCCCGAGCAGATGCGCCTCACCCTCGAGTCAAAGCTCCGCCTCGACGGCATCACCTGGGACGAGTTCACCCTCAAGCCGAGCATCCGCAACCTGCTGCGGCTCCGCTTTCGCGCGCTCCGCGACCAGCTCGGATACAAGCTCCCGGCGCTCCTCGCCTCGCGGGCCCGCGTTCCGCAGGCGGCCACGGAGACGCTCTTCGGCGACGACGCCGAGGCCGACGCGCTGGTCTACTCGCTCTACGCCGACATCCTCGCGGGCAAGGTCGACGACCGCGAGCTCATCGCCGTGATGGAGCAGGGTCGCAGCTACCCCGACGTGGTCTCCGACGTGATCCGCCTCGCCCACGCCGTGGACCGCGACGCCGCGCGCGTGCAGCGCATCTTCATCCACCTCGAGCGCCGCAGCGACCCGAGCTTCTTCCGCATCTACGGCCCTCGGGTCGTTCCGGTGTCGAACTATCTCCAGGCCGCGGTGGTGCTCTTCGCCGACGGGCTGCTGCCGCCCGACGCCCTCGCGCCCATCGCCGCCGCGGTGCACGTCGAGACGCGGCTCCCGCTGGGCGTGCTCGCGGCGTCGGTGCACGACCTCGTGCGCCGCGGGGACCTGCAGCCGTCGCAGGTGGTGCGCGCCTCCGAGGCCCTCGGCGGGAGCCTCGCCGAGCCCGCGCTAAGCGCCGATCAGCTCGTCGACCTCGCCGATGCGCTGCGCGATTCGCCCCCCGCCGGCGAGCCCGTGCCCGAGGTGCGCATCGCGTGGCTCGACGCCCTCGCCGACGACCGCGAGCGCTGGGAGGCTGCCCGCGACGCCGCGCGGCTCCGAGCCCGCGGGCCTTCATCACCCCGCGGTTGACCCTTCATTGGACCGACCCGGGTCCGCTGCCTACACTGTCGCGATGCTCCGCAAGGTCCCGCTCGTCGCGCTCCTCGCCCTCGCCGGCTGCGGTGCCCGCACGGGTCTGCGCCTGCCCGACGTCGCCAGCGCCACGACCACCGACGCCGCCCGCGACGCCGCCGACGGTCCCGACGCGCCGCGCCCGATGGAGCTGTGCGTCGACCTCGACCCCGCCGCAGGACTGGTCACCGTCGCCATCGACACGCGCCCCACGGTGAGCGTCGCCGATGTGCTCTTCCTCATCGACCACACGGGCTCGATGGACGGCGAGATCGACAACATCAAGGCCAACCTCCAGGCCACCATCGTGCCGGCCATCGCGCAGGCCATCGCCGACGTGCAGTTCGGCGTCGCGACGTACTCGGACTTCCCCCTCGCGGCGCCCAACGGCATCGCCTACGGCGACCCCGGCGACATCCCGTTCACCCTCGTCACGCCCATCGAGCGCGGCGTCGCGAACGTGCAGGGCGCCGTCGACGGCATCACCACCGGCGGCGGCGGCGACAACCCCGAGGCCATGGTCGAAGCGCTCTACCAGGTCGCCACCGGCGAGGGCTACGCGCCCTGGATCACCGCCCGCGCCCCCTGCGCCACCCCCGGACGCCTGGGGTTCGCGTGCCTGCGCCCGAACGCGCAGAGCATCATCGTGCTCATCACCGACGCGCCCGCGCACAACGGTCCCTTCGGCAGCAACGCGTACGTGCCCTCGAGCTTCCTGACGCCGTCGAACTGCCCGCTCGATCGCCCGGGCTGCGCCGCCGCGCGCCCGCCGCACGCCTACGCCGACGCCGTCGCCGCCCTCGCGCGCATCAACGCCCGGGTCATCGGCATCAACTCCGGCGTGGAGCCGTACTCCGGACGCTCCGACCTCGCGCACCTCGCCACCGACACCGGCGCCGTGGCCGCGAGCGGAGCGCCGCTGGTCTTCGACATCAGCGCCGACGGCAACGGCCTCGACACGCGCGTCGTCACGGCGATCCAGACGTTCACGCAGCAGGTGCGCTTCGACGCGTCGGCGCGCATCGTCGACCTCGACGCCGCGCACCCCGTGACGCCCTTCGTCCGCGCGGTGCGCCCCCTCTCCGCGGACCCGTCGACGAACGTCACGCGCACCGACGCCACGACGTTCTACGGGGTCGTCCCAGGCACGCGGCTCACCTTCGGTCTCGACCTCCAGGCGACGATCCCGCGCATGGCGGCGCCGCAGCGGTTCCCCGCGCGCGTGCAGTTCTACGGCAACGGGCGCCCGAACCTCGGCTCGCAGGACCTCGTCGTGGTGATCCCGGGCCTCGACGGCACCGGCTGCCACGCGGCGCCCGACGGCGGCGCGGCGACGCTCGACGGCGGCACCCTCGACTGAGCTCCCGTCAGCGCGGGATCGCGCACTGCAGCCGCGTGAACCAGGCTTGGATGCGTCCGCCCTGCTGGTCGCGGTAGAGCACGCCGACGTCGCCGTCGGGCCCCCGCGCGAGCAGCGGATCGACCCCGGCGGACATCCCCATGCTCGTGCGCGTCACCCGCGACTCGGGACCGAGCGGCGCGAGGTCGGCGGTGAGCAGCCGGCCCCAGATGGTGTACGCGCCGCCGTCGCGGTCGTCGGCCCAGGTCATGAGCAGCCGGTCGCCGAGCGGCAGCAGGCTCGGATAGCGGCTGAAGTTCGGGTCCATGGTGAGGCGCAGCGCGACGGTGTGCGCGGTGCCGTCGGCGTTGCGCGAGGCGCCCCACACCTCGTGGTCCGGCGACGCGGGGTCGTCGTCGTACCAGGCCGCGACCCAGCGATCGCGGTTCCAGACGACGGTGACGCCGACGGCGTTCTGGCTGGGCGGCGAGATCTGCACCGGCGCCAGGCGCGCCGTGAGGTCGAGGCCCATGGTGCCGAAGCTGATCGCGCGGCGCCCGTTGCGCTCGTTCATGAACGCGAGCGCGACGCCCGTGTCGTTCACCGCGATGCTCGGACCTTCGCTCGTGCCGGCGAGCCGCGTGAGCCGCTGGTTCGCGAGGATGAGCCGCCCGTTGGCGTCGAGGCGCTGCCCGTAGATCGCGTAGTTGCCGCTCGACAGCGCGTCGCGCTCGTCCTGCCACACGATCAGGAACTCGGAACCCGTCCACGCGATGGCGGGGTTCACGGAGAAGCCCGGCGCGAAGGAGATGCGCTCGTCGGGACCGAGGCGCTCGCCCGTCGGCGTGAGGCGGTTGAAGTAGATCTCGTAGCCGCCCATGGGGTCCCTGCGGTCCTGCCACACGGCGCCGAGGACGCTGCCGTTCCACACGAGCGAGGCCCCGAAGGCGTCGTTCGGCGTCGTCGAGAGCTGCTGCTGCGTCGAGCTCGGCGCGCCGCTGCGGTCGATGGTGCGGAAGTACACGTGCGACTGGCTCTCGGCGTAGCCCCAATAGCTGATGCCGTAATGGTCGCCGGTCCACTGCACGCCGCCAGGACCGCTCGGAGCGACGGCGTCCTCGCTCACGCGCACGGCGTCGCCGGTGGGGGTGAGCGTGGCGCCATCGTCGATGATGCCATTGCAGTCGTCGTCGACGCCGTTGCAGACCTCCATGGCGCCGGGGTGCACCGTGGCGGCGTGGTCGTCGCAGTCGTCACCGCAGCTCCCGGGGCTGCCTGGACGATGCCCGGCGAGCGGCGCGCGGTACCCGTCGTGGTCGGCGTCGGGGGTGGCGAAGGTGCGCACGCACGCGCGGGCCGTCTCGTCACAGGCGTTGGTGACGCAGTCCGTGCTGCCGAGGCACACCAGCGGCGCGCCGGAGATGCAGTGCTCTTCGCGGCACGTCTCGGCGCCGTTGCAGAAGACCCCGTCGTCGCAGTCGGCGTCGGTGGCGCAGGGCGGCGGCGGCGGATCGACGTGCAGCCCCGTCCGCGCCCCGCACGCGCACACCAGTGGAAGCGCCAGCAGCCACCGTCGCGACGTCACTGGCAGGCCCCGAAGTCGGGGAGGTCCGACGGCTCGCAGACGGTTCCGCGGGGGCAGCGGGGCTCGGTGCCGTCGAGCGCGCAGAGCTGCAAACAGCGGTTCATGGCGCCGGTGACGAAGCACCCCGCGCCGGCGCCGCACTCGAGGCCGCTGCGGCAGAACGCCCCGTTCGGCGTCGTCCCGACGGGAAAGCACCGCGCCCGGTACACCTCGCTCCCGCAGCGCACCATCGGGTACTCGATGTACGCATAGCAGGCCGTGTTGGGCATGGTGCAACCCGTGTCGTGCACCGGATCGCACTCGTACGCGCGCTGCACCGGCGCCGGGTTTCCGCCGCACGCGTCGTCACGAAAGACGTCGTAGGCGTTGGTGTCGAAGTACGGGATGTCCGGGTGATCGCCGCCGGTGTCGCGCGCGGCGTCGCCGTGCACCGAGCCGTCGCCGCCGTTGCCCTCCACGGTGGCCGCGCAGCCCAGCGCCGCCGCCATCATCGCGCCCAGCGCGGCCCGCTTCGTCGTCGTCGTCAGGTCCATCGCGTGCTCACTCTCGCACGCGGCGGCTGCAAGCCCCAGGCCCGCGGTGCCCGGGCACTGCCCGGGGACACAGTTACGTTGTTGCATCCAGCGTCGTGCGCGGACCGCGACAGCGGGGACACAGTTACGTTGTTGCATTCAGCGCCGTCGGCGTCTCGCGGCGGATGCAAGAAGGTAACTGTGTCCCCGTTCAGGGCAGCGCGACGGCGTCGAAGCTCGGCCGCAGGTACCGGATCGCCACGGGCCCCGCCTCGGTCTCGACGGTCTGCACCGTCACGAGCGCGGCATCGCGGGCCACGTGCCACAGCGCGGGGTCGACCTCGCGGCGCGGTCCGAGCGGACCGAGGGCGATCTGCGCAGCCACGGACGACGCGAGGCGCATGCGCACCGCGGGGGCGGTACCGGCAGACACCCCTAGGTTCAGCTCGAGGCAGTGCGCGCTCCATCGGCGCGTACGGCCCGGCGTCGCGATGGGCGGGTGCAGCAGCACGGTGAAGGTCGCGCGAGGAGCCTGGTCCATCGGGTGCGGCATCGGCGGGCGCGGCCTCTACCACGCCGCGATGCGGCGCCACAACGACGACGTGCGCCCGACGCTACGGGCACAGCGGAACGAGCGGGTACGGCGTCGTGAACGCGCGAAGCTGCGCGTCGATGGCGGCGAGCGTCTGCCCGAGATCGTTGGCAGTGCTCGCGAGCGCCACGCAGATCGACTTCGGTTGCCCGCAGAAGGTCACCGCCTCGCAGCGCGCACGGGCCGCGTCGGGAAGCGCCGCGAAGAGGTCGGCGTCGCCGTACAGCGGACGACCGCGTACGACCACCAGCCGCACGTCCGCCGTCGGCGCGTCGACGAGGCTGTCGTAGGCGTCGCAGCCACGGTCGGGGATCACCATCACGTCGGCGTAGCGGCCCTCGACGAGGGAGCCCACCTGCGGGCGGTCCACCGCCGTCGCCGCGCGCGACGTGACCATGGCGACGAGGTCCTGCGAGCTGAGCCGGTCGTGCAGCGCCGCGTGCGAGACGTACCGCGCGTACCGCAGCTCCGAGAGCAGGTTCGGACCCCCCGACGGCGTCCAGTCGGGGGCGAGGGCCACGGTCATGCCGTGATCCAGCGCGAGCCCCACGTCCGTCGTGCGCCCGTAGAGGATCACGTTCGATCGCGGCGACCACACCAGCTTCGTGCCCGCGGCCCCGGCCGCCGCGAACTCCGCCTCGCCGAGCGCCGTGCCGTGGATCATCACGAGGCTCCGCGTGAGCAGCGTGCGCGTGACGGCGAGATCGAACTCGCGGCGCGCCGGCTCGTCGATGCCCTCGCTGAGGTGAAGGATGTACGCGGTCAACGCGCCCGAATCCATGTCGGCGCGCAGCGCGGCGCCGTCCGCGGCGTTCACGGTGCCGATGCCGAGGGTGTTCGGGCGGTGCGTGTCGATGCCTTCGAAGTCCGCGCCGTACTCGACGTTGCGCACGAGCGTGCCCGTCACGCACGTGCGGTTCGGCGCGCCCTGCAGCGTCGTCGTGCCCGCGACGAGCGCCCGCAGCTCGCCCCACTTCACCATCTGGCACGTCGCCGTGCCCTCGTTGTCGCGGAGCACCTGCGTGAAGTCGTGGTACTGCGTCGTCGCCTGCCACTGGTCCGCGCGGGTGAAGCGGCGCGGCGGCGTCCACGGCGGCAGGAAGTCGTACTGCGGGTGGTTGTGCGCGTCGATCATGCCCGGGGCGATGATCCCGCCGGTGTCGATGACGGTGGCGCCAGCGTAGCCCGTACGGCCCGCGCAGCTCGCCGCGACGCACGCCAGCGTGTTGCCGCTCACGAGCACCTCGCCCGCCGCCAGGACCCCCGTCGGCGTCACCACGCGCCCGCGAAGCACGAAGCGATCGGCCGCGCCCGCCGTCACCCGCGCAGCCGTCACCGCGGCGGGGTTGCACGTCACCCGCGCCTCGGGACGCGCGTCCGGCGACAACCCCTCGCCGATGCCCGCGCCGAGCGGACCGACGTCCCCGGGGCGCACGTCCACCGCGGGCACGTCGCGCACGGTCACGGCATCGATCGCAGCCCCGAGGTCCGTCGGCGGAACGTCGCTCGCCACCGATCCGTCCCCCGCCACGACGTCGGGCGCGCCACCGCCAGCATCCGCGACGGAGTCCATCGAACGCCCGCCGTCCGTCGGCCCAGGACCACCGGCGTCGGCGCTGCACGCGGCCACCGCGCCCAGCACCACCAGACCGCCGAGGAACCGTTGGTTTCGCATGGAGGGCGAGCGTACCAGCAGCGGCACGAGCTCCGCACCTTCGCGGCGCGTGGACCGGGAATGCAACAACGTAACTGTGTCCCCGGCGCTAGGCCGACGCGGCCGCCCCGCGGGCCCCGCGCAGCGCGCCGACGCTCGCCGCGATGCTCGCGAGCACGAGGAAACACAGGGCGAAGGCCACGTTCACGAGCGACTCGCCGACGCCCACGAGGGCGATCCAGCGCTCCGACGCGGGCACGCCGGTGATGTACCGGAACGTCGCCATGAGGCCCGTCACGAAGCCCAGCGCGCCGCTCGACAGCGTCAGCACGCCGAGCGCGAGCAGCAGCGGCACCACACGCCGCTCGGGCTTCAGCGCGTAGCGCGCCGCCGCGAGGAGCATGAGCACCCCGAACACCAGCGTCGGAAACATTCCCCAGCCACCTTCGCGAAAGAGCGTGAGCATCGTGTCCTCCTCGGGGCGCGCGCGCATCGCCGGACCTCGGCAGCGGCGCACCATGGGCCTCGACACCGCGAAGCGGCGCGGGTTCCCGGAATCGTGCGCCCTCGACGCCGAGGCACCGGCGGTGGCACCTTCGGCTGTGATGAAGCACGGCACCCTGGCGTGGATGAGGCTCGTGGCGGTGACCTCCGCCCTCGCGGCGTGCGGCGGCGACGACACCAGCGCCTTCGCACCCGAGGGCGACGCGAGCGCCGCCGACGTCGGAACGCCCGACGACGTCACCACGACCGTCGACGCCGTCGTCGACGTGCCCCGCGTCGACACCGGCGCCGTCGACCGGCCCGGCACCGACGGCCAGGGCGTGTGCCCGGCGTCGTGCACGTCCACCGCGGACTGCGCGCCGTGCCGCACGCCCGATCAGCCGTCGACGGTGCAGTACTGCTGCATCAGCGGGCTCTGCATCTCCATGACGAGCACGTGCGCAACGGTGCCGACGGACGCCCCATCGCCCGACGCGCTCGGCGACGGCGCGGGCGCCGAGGCGGCCACGTCCGATGGCGCCACCGGCCTCGACGACGTGACAGGCCCCGGCGACGACGCCAGCACGCCCCCCGACGACGTCCCCGTGAAGCCCCCGGCGGATGCGGGCTCCGACGACCTCGGAGGCGCCGCGGGCGACGCTGGCGACGCGGGCGCATCGGGCGACGCCCCGCGACCCGACGCGTCCGCCGCGATGGACGCCGCGGGCTGACGCTCAGACGAAGAGCGAGCTGATCGAGTCCGAGTGGTCGATGCGGCGAATGGCCTCGCCGAGCAGCGCGGCCAGCGACGCCACGCGGAACTTCGGGTTCGTCAGCGCCTCGCCGCGCAGCGGGATGGAGTCCGTCACGATGACCTCGACGAGGGGCGAGTCGGCGATGCGCGCCATCGCGGGACCCGACAGCACCGGGTGCGTCGCCGCGGCGTAGACCCGTCGCGCGCCGGCGTCGGCCAGCGCGCGCGCGGCGTTCGTGAGCGTGCCCGCGGTGTCGATCATGTCGTCGAGCAGCACGCAGTCGCGGTCCCGCACGTCGCCGATGATGTTCATCACCTCGGAGACGTTGGCGCGCTCGCGGCGCTTGTCGATGATCGCCAGCGAGGCGTTCAGGCGCTTGGCGTAGGCGCGCGCGCGCTCCACGCCGCCGGCGTCCGGCGACACCATCACGGGCTCGCTCAGACCCAGCTTGCGGATCTCCTCGAGCAGCACCGGCATCGCGAAGAGGTTGTCCACGGGGATGTTGAAGAACCCCTGGATCTGCCCCGCGTGCAGGTCGACGGTCAGCACGCGGTCGATGCCCGCCGTGGTGATGAGGTCCGCCACGAGCTTCGCGCTGATCGGCGTGCGGCCCGCGACCTTGCGGTCCTGCCGCGCGTAGCCGAAGTACGGGATCACCGCGGTGATGCTCTCGGCGCTCGAGCGGCGCAGCGCGTCGGCCATGATGAGCATCTCCATGATGGAGTCGTTCACCGGCGCGCAGGTCGACTGCAGCAGGTAGACGTCGGCGCCGCGCACGTTCTCGCCGATCTCCACGGCGATCTCGCCGTCGGAGAAGCGACCCGCCTTCAAGCGCCCCAGCGCCACGCCGAGGTTCTCTGCGATCGCCGCGGAGAGCGCCGGGTTCGCGTTGCCCGAGAACAGCGAGATCGACTTCGTCATCGTTCCTCCTGCGGCGCGGCTGCGCTGCGGCGAGGTGCGGTCCTCGCGACGCGCGAGCCCTCTAGCACCCGGTTTCTTCGAGTGTCAACGCAACGGCTGCGGTCTCGACGCGGCGCGGCACCACGTGCGCCGCGAGGTCCATGGGACCGGCCACGCGACCGTCGTCGAGCAAGCGCCCTGCGACCACGCGCACGAAGCGCACCGGCGCGTCCTCGCCGAGCAGCGCCGCCGCCACCTCCGACGGACGCACCGCGCCCGACGCGAGCACGCGCGTCGAGAACGCCACCGCGCAGAGCGACCCCGCATAGCCCGCCCGCGCCAGCGCATCGATCGCCTCGGGGGTGTCGACCTCGAGGGTCCGAAGGAAGCTCGCCACGTCGACGCGCTTGCCGAGCCCGCCCGCCACGCGCTGCACGAACGGCGAGCCCGCGCGCCGCGCGTCGAGCTCCGCCTGCACCGCCGGCGCATCCGCGAGGCCGCGACCGCGCAGCCACGTCCACGGCACCGCCATCACGTACGACGTCACGTCGACGATCTTGCTCACCGCCGGGTCCGTCGGGCCGAGGCGCACGGCGTCGTGAAAGCGCAGGCCCTCGGGGCACCCGCCGTTCAAGAGCGCCGTCATCGTCGCCGCGTCGGCGTCGCACGCGAGCTTCACGTCGAGGCACTCGTCGAGCGCCGCGATGCCCAGCGCGAGCGCCGGACCGAAGGTCATCTCGGGCTTCGGATGAAAGCCCTGCGAGTAGAACATCGGGAGCTCCGCGCGACGGAACACCCGCGGCACCAGCCGCACGAGGTCGAGGTGGCTCTCGAAGGCCGCGCGCCCGGTGCGCGAGAACGAGAGCCTCCACCGCCGCGGCTCGCCCTGCGCGAAGTTCGCCCGCGGACGCCGCTCCTCCGGGGTCATCGAGCGCACCGCCGGCGGCGCCGGACGCGAACGCGCCGCGAGGCTCTCGAGGGCCACGAAGCGCTCCTCGCGCATCGTCGTGAGGTCGCACGCGACGCCGCAGTCGTAGCAGACCAGCTTGCGGGCGTCGGCGCGCGCGTCCTCGAGGTTCGTGTGGTGGATGAATTGCCCCACGGCCTTGCCGCACGGCGGCGACAGCCGGCTCGCCAGCGCCTTGCGGTACTCGCGCAGCAGGAAGCCGTCCTCGAGGCCCACGTCGAGGTGGTCCCAGGGCAGCCGCGCCGTCACGGGCAGCGTGCCGAGCAGCGCCGCGCCGTCGACGCCGTGCGCCGCGAACGCCGCCGTCCACGCGCTCCACTGCAGCCGCTCCTCCCAGGAGTCGAAGCGCGCGCCTCCGCGGTACGCGTGCTCGATGACGTCGGCGAGGCGGCGGTCGCCGCGCGCGAGCATGCCCTCGAGGGTGCTGCCGAGGGACTCGTGCAGCTTGAGGTCCACCTTGCCGCGCCGCGCGGCGTCGCGAAGGAGCCCCTGCTTGCGGCGGATGCTCTCGAGCGTGTCCATCGCGCACCACTGGAACGGCGTGTGCGGCTTCGGCACGTGCGTCGACACGCTCACCGTCACCGTCGGGGGACGGCCCTTCTGCACCGTGCGGCCGACGTCCCGGGCCTTGCGGCCGGTGTCGACGATGCCGAGCACGTCCTCGTCCTGCTCCGTGGGCAGGCCGATCATGAAGTAGAGCTTCATCTTGGACCAGCCGCGCGAGAACACGCGCTCGGCGGTCTCCATGAGCTGCTCCTCGGTGACGTTCTTGTTCACCACGTCGCGCATGCGCTGCGTGCCCGCCTCCGGCGCGAAGGTGAGCCCCGTCGCGCGCACGCTCTGGATCTCGTCGAGCAGCTCCTCGCCGAGCCCGTACGCGCGCAGCGACGACACCGACAGC
Source organism: uncultured delta proteobacterium (assembly GCA_903845045.1). Lineage (GTDB taxonomy): Bacteria > Myxococcota_A > Polyangia > Polyangiales > SCUS01. The sequence continues at coordinate 15,566 of CAIMWA010000358.1, forward strand.
GAGACCTTCTCGCCCTTGAGGCGCTCCATCACGCGCTTCACCAGCGGCGCGATGCACGAGTAGTCCGCCGTCGACAGCGACGTGAGCGACGCCTCGTCGTAGCCGCCCTCCTTCACCGCGCGCACGATGGTCTCGACGACGCTCTCCGGCGAGCGCTCGCGCACCGGGCGGTAGATCATCCCCGCCTGGCAGAAGCGGCAGCCTTCGGTGCAGCCGCGCGCGATCTCCACCGAGATGCGGTCGAACACCGTCTCCGTCGCCGCCACCGGTCCGTCGTGCGGAAACGGGTGCGCGTCGAGGCTCTCGAGGAACGCCCGGCGCACCGGCAGCGCCGCCTCGGGAACGCGCGCGCGCAGCACCACCTCGCGCCCCGAGTCCGCGTCGATGCCCGTGTCGTAGAGCGACGGCACGTACACGCCCTCGAGCGTCGCGAGGCGGCGCAGACGCTCGGCGCGAGGAACGCCCGCGTCGCGCAGCGCCTTCCACATCAGCACGAGCTTCGGCGCGACCTCCTCGCCGTCGCCGAGCACGATGGCGTCGAAGAACGGCGCCATGGGCTCCGGGTGCGTCGCCGTGGGACCGCCCGCGATGACCAGCGGATCGCCCTCGCCGCGGTCCGCCGCGCGCAGCGGAACGCCCCCGAGGTCGAGCATGAGCAGCACGTTGCTGAACGTCAGCTCGAACTGCAGCGAGAACCCCACGGCGTCGAAGTCGCGCAGCGGCAGCGCCGACTCCAGCGACACCAGCGGCAGGCCCCGCTCGCGCAGCGCGCGCTCCATGTCCTCCCACGGCGCGTAGACGCGCTCCGCCGCGAGCGACGGGTGGCCGTTGAAGATCCCGTAGAGGATCTTGAACCCCAGGTGGCTCATGCCGATGTCGTAGAGGTCCGGGAACGCCAGCGCGATGCGCGCGATGCCCGGCGAAGCGGGCTTCACCACGGCGCCGTGCTCGCCGCCGAGGTAGCGCACCGGCTTCTCGATGCCGTGGATGAACGGGGCGTATGGATGCTCGCGCGGAGGCGTCGTGGGGGTGGTCATCGCGATGGAACGTTTGCGATGCGCTACGAAATGCTTGCGCGTCAAGCGCGGCGCGCCCGCGGAGTGTTGACGGCCTCCGCGCGCTTGATTACAGAACCCGCACCCGCGAGCCCTTGCGGCAGCGGACGGAGAAGCGATGGCCACTCACATCACCACGGACTGCATCAACTGCGGCGCTTGCGAGCCCGAGTGCCCGAACGACGCGATCAGCGAGGGCGACGAGATCTACGTCATCGACCCCGAGCTCTGCACCGAGTGCGTCGGGTTCTACGACCACGAGGCCTGCCAGGCCGTGTGCCCGGTGGAGTGCTGCCTGCCGGACCCGAAGCACGCCGAGATCGAGGGCGCCCTCATCGAGCGCGCGCTCAAGCTCCACCCCGACGACGGCGCGCTCAAGACCCGCGCCACCGCGAACAACTACCCGTCGCGCTTCCGCAAGTGATCCGCCGCGCAGCCGCCGGGGCCCTCGGGCTCCTCGCCGGCTGCGCGACCGCATCGCCGGTGCTCGCCCCGGCGCGGGTGCTGCCCCCCCAGAAGATCGAGCTCGACGTCGGCGTGGCCTACCAGGCTCCGCTGGACCCGTCGGTGCTCGACACCGCCCGCCAGCTCCATCCGTCCACCGACGACACGCTCCGCGCCGCGGTGGCGTACGCGCTCGCACCGCCCGGCGTGGTGCCGTATGTGTCCGGCCGCGCGGGCCTCGGCGCCCAGTCCGAGGGCAGCGTCGCGCTCATCGGACGCACCCTGCGCGCGGGCGCCCGGCGCGAGTTCGTGCACGCCGGCAACTTCACGCTGAGCGCGGGCCTCGCGGGGCGCTTCGCGTTCATCGCCGGCGCCGACGACGCGATCATCCCGAACTTCGCGCTGCAGCGCTCGAACGTCTACGGCGGCGAGCTCGGCGTCGTGGCGGGGTACTCGAGCCGCAACATCTACGACGCGTACTTCGCGCTGCGGGCGGCGTACCTGCACGCCGATGCCACGGTGGCGGCCTCGGGGGTGCAGCCCCTCGCCTTCGACCTGCAGGCGCACCGCGTCGAGGCCGCGGCGGCCGTCGGCGTGCGCGTCGGCTTCGGACGCATCGCCGCGACCGTCGAGCTCGACGCGCGCATGGCGTGGAGCCGCGGAGGACGCAGCGGCGAGGGCCTCGAGGCGCTCACCTGGGCGCTGGTCCCCGCGGGGGCGCTGAGCTACCGGTTCTGAGCGCGGGCGACGATGCCCTCGAGGCGTCCGAGCGCCGTGCGCAGCACCGACTCCTCGGGGCCGAAGGAGAAGCGCACGTGGTCGCGAAAGCGTGACGAGCGACCGCCGCGGCGCTTCCCCGGGTTCACGTCGAAGAACTCGCCGGGCACGGTGATGATCTTCTCCGCGAGGGCCGAGCGAAAGAACTCCATGCCGGTGTTGAGCGGCGCGGGCAGCGAGGCCACGGAGCCCCACACGTAGAAGCCGCCCTCGGGCTCGACGTCGAGGGTGACGCCGATGCGCCGCAGGCCCTCGACGAGCAGCGCGCGCTTGCGTCCGAAGACGTCGTGGATGGCCGCGGTCTCGGCCCGCGCGTGGGCCTCGGTGACCACCGCGCACGCCGCGCGCTGCATGGGCTTCGACCCGCCGCCGTCGAGGAACGACCCGGCGCTCGCCACGGCCTCGATGACCGTGCGCGGAGCGACGGTCCAGGTGATGCGCCAGCCCGGGTAGCGCCAGTTCTTCGTGAGGCCGTCGAAGATCACCACGGGGTCGCGGTCGACGTCCTCGACGTAGCGCGCGGCGCTCTCCATCGGAGCGGGGTCGCCGGGCGCGTTCCAGAGGTAGTGCGAGTAGAACTCGTCGAGGAGCAGCGCGCAGTCGTGGAGCCGCGAGAGCTCGACCCAGCGCGCGAGGTCCGCGCCGCCGATGACCTTGCCCGTGGGGTTGCACGGGTTGCTGAGCAGCACCGCGCCGAGGCCGCGACCGACGATCTCGCGCTCGAGCGCGTCCGGCGGAAACGCGTAGCCCTTGTCGCCCTCGAGCAGGATCGGGATCGGCGAGAAGAGCCGGAACACGTCGAGCAGCTCCTCGTACGCCGTGTAGTCCGGCAGGAAGTGTCCGAGGTTGATGCGACCCAGCGCCGCCGCCGCGCGCAGCAGCGACACGCGCCCGCCCCCCGAGATGGAGACGTTCTCGGCGGTGTACTGCGACGGCAGGCCGCGGCGGTACAGGGCGTTGTACATGCTCGCGACGCTCTCCCGGAGCTCCCAGAGCCCCGGCACCGGCGCGTACTCCTGGTCGTCGAGGGCGATGGGCAGGCCCTCGATGCGCGGCGGCGCGCCGGGCAGCGGCCCCGTCTCGGGCTGCCCCTGGCCGAGGTTGCACCAGCCCTCGGCGCCGAAGCGGAAGCCCAGCTTCTGCGCCTCGGTGGTCACATAGATGACGCCGGTCCGCGGGACCGGACGGAACGCGCTGAACGTCGTCTCGCTCACGGCGCCGACGATGCCCCGAACCCCGAGGCGAACGCCAGTGCTCCCGCGCACCGTGTGGTTTGACGTCGCCCGCCAATGGTCCATACCGTGCCCATCCACCCCCGCGAAGCACCGTGAAACCCCGTCGATCGCACATGCCGCTGGAGCTCGCCGACCGGCAGCGCAAGACCGAGCCGCAGATCGCGGCCGTGCGTCCGCTGCAGCCCAGCTGGGCCGGCGGTCCCATGGGCTCCCTCGTCGTCGTGCACTCCAGCGACCTCCGCGAGGTGTGCCGGCGCTTCGAGCTCGACCCCGCCGTGGGCCGCTACGCCCTCGGCCGCGGCGACGGCTGCGCGATCCAGCTCGACGGACCGAAGGTGTCGCGCGCCCACGCGCACCTCGAGCACCGCGACGAGGCGTGGTGGATCGTCGACGACGGGAGCACCAACGGCACCCTCGTGAACGACGCGCGCCTCGAGGTGCGGCGCCTCGACTCCGGCGACCGCATCCAGGTCGGCGGCACGATCTTCAAGTTCATCGCGGCGACGGACATCGAGGGGCAGTTCTTCGCGACGATCCGCACGGCGATGATCACCGACGGGCTCACCCGCGCGCTCACCCACGCGGCCTTTCGCGAGCGCCTCGAGGCCGAGTTCCGCCGCGCGCGACGGTACCGCCGGCCGCTGTCGCTGGTGCTCATCGACCTCGACTTCTTCAAGCAGGTGAACGACGGCTTCGGACACCTCGCGGGCGACACCGTGCTGCGCGATTTCGCGGGCATCATCCTCGCGCGGGTGCGCCGCGAAGAGGCCCTCGGACGCCTCGGCGGCGAGGAGTTCGCCATCGTGCTGCCGGAGACCGATCTCGCCGGCGCCACGGTGCTCGCACGCGACCTCCAGGAGCGCGTGCGCGCCGCGCGCTGGGACGTCGACGGCCGCACGCTGCAGATCACGGCGTCCTTCGGCGTGGTGGCGCTGGACGCGTCGATGACCGCGCCCGAGGCGCTCCTCGAGCGCGCCGACACGCTGCTCTACGCGGCCAAGGACGCCGGCCGCAACCGCCTCGTCTCCGACCCGCCGTCCGACAAGGGCCCCTGACCGAGCGGCTTCACGCGTCGGCGCTCGACGGCAGCGTGACGCGGAACACCGTCCCCTTGGGCCACGCGGCGTGGAGGCTCACGTCGCCGCCATGCGCCCGCGCGATGTGCTGCACCAGCGACAGGCCGATGCCCGTGCCGCGAGGACCGCCCGATCGCACCGCACGCCCGCGGTAGAAGCGCTCGAAGACCCGGCGCGCGTCCTCGGCGTCGATGCCGGGGCCGTGGTCCTCGACCTCGACGACGGCGCGGGCGCCGTCCTGCCGCGCGCGAATGATCACCGCGTCGGTGCCCTTGGCGTACTTGAACGCGTTGTCGAGGAGGTTGAAGAGCAGCACCTGCATGGCGCGCGCGTCGAGGCGCACCGGACGCAGGTCCGACGAGAGGTCCAGCGCCAGCAGCGGTCCCTCGCCGGGGAGGCGCACGCGAAAGGCGTCGGCGTCGCGTCGGAGCACCTGCGCCAGATCCGACGGAACGAACTCGTACGCGGTGCGGCCCTGCTCGAGCCGCGCGAAGTCGAGCACGTTCTCGATGAGCGAGCTGAGGCGTTCGCTCTCGCGCACGAGGATGTCGAGGTACTGCTGCCGCTTCTCCGGCGTGGGCGCGCGATTGCTCGCGAGCATCTCCGCGAACATCCGGATCAGCGACAGCGGCGTCTTGAGCTCGTGCGACACCGTCGCGATGAAGTCGCTCTTTAGCGTGTTCAGCCGCTCCTCCTGCCGTGCCGCGAACAGCAGGAACGACACGCCCGCGAGGATCACCAGCAGCGAGAGCGCCACGTACGACCCCTCGACGACGCCGCGCCGCCGCGCCCGCGCCTCGAGCTCCGGCGCCTGCCGCGGCGACACCGCGAGGCGCCACTTGTAGAGCGTCGTCGGGAACGGCGTCGACACCACGAATTCCCGCGCCGACCCCAGCGCCGTGCCCAACACCAGGCGGTTGCCCTCGTCGGTCACGGCGAAGCGTCCGCGCACCAGCGGGTCGTCGAAGAGCCGCGGGATCAGCGTCCCCTGCACCGCCGCGAGGTCGGCCTCGACGACGACGTGGTAGCGCCGCCCCGCGCTCTCGCGGGTGAGCACCGACAGCAGCACGCTGCGCCCGTCGATGGAGCCGTGCCAGTGCCGCAGGCCGCCCACCGGGTCCGTCGCGAGGTGCAGCTCGCTCCGCAGGCGCCCCGTCACCCAGCCCTCGAGCTCGCGCCGGTCGTCGTCCGCACGCCGCGTCACCAGCCGCAGCGGACGCTGCGCGTGGTCGAGCACGAGCACCGCGCGCACCACCGGCGAGATGCGCTCGGCGAGGTCCGGCCAGCGCTGCACGAGGGCGTCGAGGTCGTCGGGGTTCACGAGGTGCAGCACCGCGTTGTCGCCGGCGATCACCGTGGCCTCGATGCGGTCGATCTTCTCGCGCACCAGCAGCACCGTGCTCTCGACCACGGAGCGCTCGCCGAGCTGCGCCAGCGCCGACGACGTGCGCCACGACCACCACGAGAGGAAGCCCGACGCGGCCACCACCGCGGTCAGGAGCAGCCCTCGGAGCACGACGCGCGCACGTACCATCCAGCGGCGCAGCGTAGCCGAGGAGCGCCCGCCCGTGCCCGCCGAAGCACCCAGCGGAAGCACCCCGCCGGCCGCGCTCGGTGGTATGCGTCGCGCACCGCCATGACGCCGCGCTCCCTCGCCCCGCTCCTCGCCGGCGCGCTCGCCGTCGCCGCCGCGTGCAACACCGCTCCCGCCGCCCGCCCGCTGCGCCCGGCCGGCACCCCCTGCCGCGAGGTCGTCACGCCCGCCGCCGCGCAGGGCTTCTTCCGCCGCTTGACGGCGGTGCACCCGGACGACGGCTGCGAGCTCGACGGCGTCACCACGGCGTCCTCGCGCATCGAAGTGCGCTTCACCGCCGTGCGCCGCCCGCTGCCTCCCGCGCTCGTCGCTCCCGGCGCATGCGCGGCCGATGGCGACGCGCTCGTTGGCGCGTGGGCCCTCACGGTACCGCCGGCCCTCGCGGGTCGCTGCCCGCACGCCGTCGCCGCGCTCACCGAGGCCCTGGCCGACGGCGCCCTCGGCACGGGACGGGTCCCCGAAGCCCGCACGCCGCGGTACGGCCTCGGCGCCGCCCGGGTGCTCGAGCTCGGAGCCCTGCTCTTCGCCGTCATCCTCGCAGGCGAGTGGTATTTCGCCCGCCGCGCCCGCGGAACGCTCCGCTGACCCCGGTGGGCCCGGACGCCCGCCGTCGCGCCCTCGGGGCCGTGGTCGCCGCCGCGCTCGTCGCCGCCGCCGCACGCCTCCTCGCCGTCACGCCCGACGCGCCGACCATGACGTCGTGGCTCGCCGCCGCGTGCGCGTACCTCGCCCTCGCGACGGCGCTTCCTTCGTCCGGCCGCGTAGCGTCGTGGACCGTCGCGCTCGGGGGCGCAGCGCTCGCCGTCGGGTCCGCCTGGCCGCTCCTCGACGCGGCGTTCCTCAGCGACGCGCCGGTGCTGCGGGCCGCCTACGCCGGCGTCGACGTCCGCGGCGACTGGAACCACCCGTTCCTCTCCTACGCGCTGCTGCGCCCGGTGGTGCGCGCGAGCCTCGACCCGCGGGTGCTGCGCGCGCTGCCCGTGGCGTACGCCGTCGCCGAGACCGCCCTCGCGGCCCTCGCGGCGCGCATCGCCGGCGGGCCCTTCGCCGGAGCCCTCGCGGGCGCGTGGTTCGCCGCGGAGCTTCGACGCCGGCACGGCATCCCCGACCTCGGCGACTGGGACCTCGCCGGCGTGTTCCTGTGCGCCCTGCTGCTCTGGGCTTCGCGCCGCGACGACGGAACCTCTCGGGACCGCCCGGCGTGGCGTGCCGTGGTCGTCGTCGCGCTGCTCGCGGGCGGCGTCGCGTCGTCGTGGCTCATGGTGGTGCCCGCGGCGGTGATGGCCGGGTGCCTCGCCCTCGACGCCGCCTCGAACCGCGCGCGGCGCCTCTCCGCCGCCGTCACCGCGGCCGTGGTAGCGGCCCTCGCGGTGCCCGTGCTGCAGGTCTTCATGACGGGCCATCACGGCGTCGAGCCCGGCCACGCCAAGGACCTCGGCCGCGCGATGCTCGTCGAGAGCCCCCTCGGGCGCACGCCGCTCTTCGCGCTCCCGGCGCTGCTCGGCCTCGCCGACCTCGTCGCGCGCCCTTCGACGCTGGCGCGGCGCTTCGCGCTCGGCACGCTGCTCGCGGTGCCGGCCGCCGTCGCCGTCGCGTACCGATGGAGCCACGTGAACGGCGGCTACTACGCCGGCCTGGCCACGCCGGTGCTGTGCGTCGCCGCCGCGGTGCCCTCGGCGCGGGCCTTCGACGCCTGGATGCGAAGCCTCGATCCCTCTGCCGCACCGCCCTTCGCAGCGCACCTCGGCGTGGCGCGAAGGGCCGTGGCAGCCGTCCTCGTCGCCCTCGTCACCGCGCGGGGCGTCGCCGCGCCCGAGGCCGCGCCGCACGGCATCCTCGGGCCCTTCGCCGCGCGCGTGGCCGCGAGCCGGCGGCCGGTGCTCACCAACGCCGGGTCCCTCGCCCGCCTCGTCGCCTTCGAGCGCAGCCGCGCCGGCGCCGCCCCCCTCGCCGAGGTGCTCGCGCCCCCGTCGGAGCTCGAGCGACGCATCGTCCTTCTCGACCCCTCGACCTGCGCACCGCGCGCGCCGGTGCCGCCGGGCGACGACGGCTTCGACGTCGCGCTGCTCCGCATCGATGACGCCACCGCGGCCCGCGCATGCCGCGCGCGCTGGGACGCCCGCTGCCGCGACCTCGGCCCGCCGCACGCCGACCCGCAGCCGCCGATCCGCTTTCTCGCCTGCGACGGGTCGCCGGATCGCTGATACCGTGGCGTGGCGGGTGTCCGTCGCCGCGGGGTTCTGTTACGGTCCCCGGCGGCGTTCGGGTTCTCCTTCTCTGCGGCGGGTGCAAGCGATGGCAAGGTCTACGGTCGGTCGTTCCTGGTGGCTCGTGATGCTCCTCGCGGCGGCGGCGCCGGCGTGCAAGAGCAAGCAGGACGTCGGCGGGCAGTGCGTCTTCAACTCCGACTGCTCGGACAACCTCGTGTGCGCGGGGCACTACTGCCGCAACCAGTGCAACCTGGCGGCGCCCGCAGCGACGCGCGACCGCGACTGTCCGACGGGCACGACGTGCCAGCCGGCGGCGCAGGGCAACGTCGGCGCGTGCCTCGCCCTGGGCGACCACGGCTACTGCGTCTACCACTCGGAGTGCGTCTCTCCGTACGTCTGCAACATCGACGGCCGCTGCTCCGACCAGTGCCGGCAGGACCGCGACTGCATCGCCATCTCCCTCGACCCCGGGTCGCGCTGCCTCGTCACCGACGACGTCGGCTCGTGCTCGTTCCGCGACGTCGGCATGAGCATCGCCGACAGCGGCAGCGACGCGAGCACCGCGACGGACACCGGCACGACCACCGACACGGGCACCGTGACCGACACGGGCACCGTGACCGACACCGGCGCGGCCATCGACACGGGCTCCCCGTCCGACACCGGAGCGCCCGTCGACGCGGGCACCGCGACGGACACCGGCGCCCCCACGGACCTCGGCGCGCCGTCGGACCTCGGAGCCTCCGTCGACGCGGGCGCCCCCCTCGACGCGGCGCTCGACGGCGCCGGCTGAACCGCGGTCCCGCACCGCACCGACGGCACCCCGTCCACCCTCATGACGCTCTCCCTCCCGCCCCCGGAACGGTCGCTCGGCGTGAGCCCGGGCGAGGTCATCGGCGGCCGCTACGAGCTCGTGCGCGTGCTCGGCGTCGGCGGCACCGGAGCCGTGTTCGAGGCGCGGCACCGCACGATCCAGCGCACCGTCGCGGTGAAGCTGCTGCTCCCCGAGATCGCGCACTCGAACCCCGCGATCCCCGCGCGCTTCCTCCAGGAGGCGCGCACGGCCAACGAGGTGCGGCACAAGAACATCGTCGAGGTCATCGACTTCGGCAACGACGACGGCCGGCTCTTCATGGTCATGGAGTTCCTCGACGGCGAGAGCCTCGGGGCGCTGCTCAAGCGCGAGGCGCCGGTCGCGCCGTCGACCATCGTGCGCCTCCTCGACCCCATCCTCGGGGCGCTGGCGCTCGCGCACTCCCGCGGCATCGTGCACCGCGACGTGAAGCCCGCGAACATCTTCCTCGCGCGCACCCCCGGCGAAGACGGACCGACGCCGAAGCTCATCGACTTCGGCATCGCGAAGCGCGTCATCACCGACGACGTGTCGCTCACGGCGACGGGCATGATCCTCGGAACGCCGGCGTACATGGCCCCGGAGCAGGCCAGCGGATCGTCGCGCGCCATCACCGCCGCCGCGGACCAGTACGCCCTCGGCGCGATCCTCTACGAGGCCCTCACGGGCGTGGTGCCGCACCAGGCCGACTCGTACCCCGCGATGCTCGTGGCCATCGTGACGACGCCCGCCCGCGACATCCGCCTGCTGCGCCCGGACCTCGACGCCGGCTTCGCCGCGGTGATCATGCGCACGCTGCACCCCGAGCCGTCGCACCGTTACGGTTCGCTCTACGACCTCCGCGAGGCGCTCGCGCCGTACCGCGACCTCGGCGGCCGTCCCCCGGGCATGCGGCCGAGCGCCGAGGCCCCGTTCACGCACCTGCAGACGCGCCCCGACGGAACGCCCCCCGCCGACGACGACCGCCCCACCACCGTGACCCCGCGCGCCACTCCGGCGGCACCTTCGCCGGCCGTCGCCGCGATGCCCGCGGCGCAGCCGATCCCGTCCTTCGTGCCGGCGCAGACCGTCACCGCGCAGATGCCCGCGCAGCCGCCGTCGTCCGCGGGAGCGCTGCCGTGGGTCGCCGGCGTCGTCGGCGTGCTCGCCGTGGGCATGGTGGGCTTCGCCGCGTCGCTCGCGATGCACCCCCGGCCTCGCCCGACGGCCCCGGCGCCGGTCGTCGTGCCCGCGGCGCCGCGCGCGACGGACGGCGAGAGCGTGACGTTCCGCATCGACGTCGACCCGCCGAACGCGTCCATCACCCTCGACGGTGCGCTCGTCGGCCAGGGGCACGCCGAGGTGCTGCGCCCCCGCGACGGACGCCGCTACCAGCTCCGCCTCAGCGCGCCGGGCCGCGCCAACGTCAGCGACGTGCTCGTGGCCAGCGCCGACGCGCGGGTGTCCCGGGTGCTCGCGCCGATGATCGCGCTTCCCACCGCTCCGCCTTCGACGCCGCGCAGCCCGTCGGTGTCTCCGCCCCCGTCCGCGCCTTCGCCACCCCCTCCGGCGCCGCACCCTCCGGGCGACCGTCGGCACCCCGTCATCGACCGCAACAACCCTTTCCAGTAGAGCGGTGTCCGTCATGCGTCAGCGTCGAACGTCCCTCGTGCTCAGCCTCCTGCTCGCCGCCCCGGTGGCGTTCGCCCAGACCCCGCCGGCGCCGAACGTCATCGCCGAGGCGCGCGACCGGTACCAGCGCGGCATCGACCTCTTCGAGGAGCACAACTACGACGCCGCGATGACGGAGTTCCAGCGGGCCTACGAGCTCACCCGGAACCCCGCGGTGCTGTTCAACATCTCGGCGACGCACGAGCTCACCGGGCACTTCGTCGAGGCCCTCGACGCGATGCTCGACTACGAGCGCCACGCCCCGCCGGCCACCGTGGCGCAGCGCCGCGCCGACGTCGACGCGGCCCTCGCGCGGCTGCGGCAGCGCATCGGCACCGTCGTCGTGCGCGTGCAGGCGACGGGGCTCGAGATCCGCGTCGACGGGCTGCAGCGCCCGCCCGCCACCGGCACCGTGGAGATCCGCGTGGCCGCGGGACGGCACCGCGTCGCGCTGGCGGCGCCGCATTTCCAGCCCCGCGAGGCGGAGCTCGACGTCGCCGGCGGGAGCACCGTCATCGTCGCCGAGCCGCTGGTGCCCGAGGCGGCCTTCATGGCCGTCGAATCGAACGTCCCCGCCGCCGAGATCCTCATCGACGGCCACCCCGTCGGAACGACCCCGACGACGTCGCCGCTCCCGGTGCCCGAGGGCACGCACCACGTCGTCGTGCGCCGCCCCGGGTACACCGTCTACGAGACCGACGTGAACTCCGTGGGCGCCGGCGCCCGGGTGCGCGCGCAGCTCGCCTGGGCCGACCCCATGCCCCGCGACGTCGGCGCGCGGCTCACGGTGCAGGCGAGCGAGCCCGACATCGTGGCCCTCGTCGACGGCCGCCGCGTCGCCGCCGACGGAACCGCCCTCGTCCCGCCCGGGCACCACATGCTGCGCGTGGAGCGCACCGACTTCCTCCCCGACGAGCGCGAGGTCGACCTCGGCGCCGGACGCGACAACACCCTCTCGGTCTTCCTGGTGCCGACGCCGTCGTTTCGGGCGCAGTACACGACGTCTCGTCGGCGGGCCCTCATCACCGGCGGCGTCGTGCTCGGCATCGGCCTCGCGGTCATCGGCGCCGGCGCTGGGTTCTTCTTCTCCAACGAGTCGTCGCTCTCGTCGTACCAGAGCACCTACAACACCCTGCACAACCAGTTCCTCGCGTGCGGCAACCTCGCGCTCTGCGGCCCGGGCATGACGCCGCCCACCGTCGACACGCTGCGAACGCAGGTGAACAACGCGCAGACCGACGTCGACAACGCCACGCTCCTGCGCTGGACCGCCGTCGGCATCATGGGCGCGGGCCTGGTGACTTCCATCGCGGGCATCGTCGTCCTCGCCGGCGCACCCTCCGGCGCCCGCTTCGAGCGCCGCGCCGCGCTCTTCCCCCGCGTCGGACTCACACCGCAGCACCTTTCCCTCGGGTGGCGGTTCTAGTCCCACGAAACGTCGCGCTCCCCCTGTTCGCTCCGATCCGCGCGACCGATATCCCTGGCTGTCCGGGTTCGACGCTCCCTGCGCGCACATGGCGCGCGGTTGCGGGCGTCGACTTTTACCTTGCGAGGTTTGTCATGCGTGCCCTTCCCGTCGGAGCCCTCGTCGCCGCTCTTCTCGTCCCCGCCACCGCCATCGCCCAGGACGTCACCGCCTCCGTCGGCGGAACGACGATTCCCGTCGGTCCCGCGGGCACCACGGTGCTCGGCGTCGAGCGCTCCACCATCGGCGGCGAGCACTTCGCCGTGGTCCGCGCGCTCGCCCACGAGATCCCGTCGCGCTGCGGCGCCGCCCCGGTGCGCGCCGCCGCCTGGGGGCTCCTCGACGGCCGGTGGACCGAGATGGCCCACGAGGTCCTCGACCGCTGCCCGTCGAACCCGCACCTCCAGGGTCTCCGCGAGGTGCGCGCCCGCGTCGTCGACATCGTCGTGGGCACCGAGCACAGCGCCGAGTTCGACACGCGCGTCATCGAGCCCGGCGCCCACGCCGAGACCTCGCCGGTGTCGCGCCACGTCCGCAGCGGTGACCGCTTCGGCCACGCGTCGGAGCTCCTCGCTGCCGCGCCGGGCGGGGGCGCCCAGCTCCGGCTCGGCGAGAACGGTGACGTCGTCGCCGCCCGCGCGGACCTCGGCACCCTGCGCCTTGCACAGCATGGCGCCCGCCTCGCGGTGTCCGCCGACCTCGCCGCCAGCGGCCGCGCGCAGCCCGTGGTCACGGTGCAGCTCGGCGAGCACGGCGCGCCCACGGGTTGGCTGCGCACCCCCGATGGCAACGGCCTGCACGCGGTCCAGCTCGCCTGCGGCCACGACGCCGAGGGCGCGCCGGTGCGCTGCACGCGCGACGGCGACCGCTGGCACGTCGAGGGCTCCGTGGCGCTCGACGCCGGCCTGTTCCGCACGCGGGTGCAGGACGCCGTGCAGGTGTACGTCTCCGCCGACGTCGACGGCCACCGCGCGGTCGCGACGAGCGACGCCGGACGCTTCATCGACGTCGCCCTGGCGGCGCCGGTGGACGTGCTCCTCGGCGCGGCCGGCGAGACCGTCGCGACCTGCGCCGGCGGCCTCATGGGCCGCATGTCCCGGGAGACCGCGGCCGCCGAGGGCATCGAGGGCCTCGACGGCCTCGTGGTGACCTGCGGTCAGCGCTGCGCGCACGGCGTGTGCGAGCACCGCTTCGGCGCCGGCCCCGTCGCGAGCCGCCTCGAGTGGCTCCCGGCCGCGGGCGGCGGAACCTGCGTGCGCGGCACCGGCCTCGGCAACGAGCTGGTGAACGGCTGCCGCAACGCGGGCTCGGCCCGGGTGCTCGGCGCGGTGCACGTGCAGGGCTTCGACCTGGTGCTCGGCGTCGAGCGCGCCTGGTCCCGCGCCGGCGTCGAGGAGCGCCAGCCGGAGCTCTGGGCCCTCGTCACCGCGACGGCGCACTGGCAGCGCCTCTGGATCGGCACCCCGATGGCGTCCTGGCGCCCGGTGAGCACCAGCGTCCGCATGGACGGCGGCCGCCCGACCTTCTGCCGCGCCGACGGCCGCTGCGAGGCGCCCGCGGACCTGCTCCTCGCGGCCCCCGAGTCCCGTGACGAGAGCGTCACCGGCAGCGTCGTCGCGGCGCTGCGCACCGCCGGCTTCGCCCGCCCGATGCGCTGAGCCGCCGCTCCTCCCGCCCGACGGCGCCCGCGAACCTCAGCCCGAGGTCGCGGGCGTCGGCAATTCGCCGAGCCGCGCGGTGGCGAGGGCCAGCAGGGCGTCGAGGGTCATGCCCGGCGCGAAGACCGCCCCGCCGAAGGACGGCGTCAGCCGCGAGGCCGAGCAGCCCGAGGCGTTGTACCGCTCCACCGCCTCGCGCAGGCGCTGCGTGAAGGCGAAGCCGTCGCCCGCCGTGGTGAACGGCGCCAGCAGCACGCAGATGCGATCGTCGTCGAGGCGCGCCACGAGGTCCGTGCCGCGAAAGTTGCCCTCGAGCACGTGCGCGACGTCGAGCATCGCCCGGCCCCGCACCTCGTCGCCCGGCGCGCCGGGAAGTCCATCGAGCGCGATGACCAACGCGGCCGCGCCGTCCTCGGAGGTCGCCGACAGGGCCAGCATCTCCTCGCCGACGGCGTAGAGGCCCGCGCGGTTGGCCAGCCCCGTGGCGGCGTCGAAGTGCGCGGCGTGGAAGTCCTCGAGGCCGCGCTCGAGAACCGCGCCGAGGTCGTGCAACGCCGCCTTCGGTCCCTCGGGGGTGCCCTCGTCGTGCGGCTCGGGCATGCGGGCGTCGACGGCCGCGAGGCCGCTGCGGAAATCGGTGCGCGCGCGCTCCGCGAGCTCGCCGAAGGACGGACGCGCCGGGCGCACGTTCCCGAGCCCCACGAGCCCGTCGTCGCCCGGACCGCTCACGGGCCCCCTCCGCTCGCCTCGCCGTGGCCTTCGTGCTGCAGGATGTACTCGTCCACCGAGACGCGCAGCGCCGTCGGCGGAACCTGGAACTCGAAGCCCATGGCCGCGCGCTGCGACGCCGGAGCGACCCGCACCCAACGGATGACCGCCGCGGTCTGCACCATGGCCCCGGTCGTCGGCAACGCGAAGGAGAGCTGCACCGCCGCGCCGGTGTCGAGGGCCTTTGGAGCCACGACGAGCACGCCGCGCGTGGAGATGTCCTCGATGCGGCCCTCCATGACGCCGTGGTTTCCGAGGAGCCGCACCGGCGTCGCGTACGCCGCCCGCGGAACCTTGCGGCGGGCGTACATCGACGCCTCCGCCGCGGCCGCGGCCGCAGCCGACGGCGGCGTGGCGAACACCGAGGCGACCGCCGCGACCACCGCCGCCGAACCCGGCGACACCGGGGCCGGGGTCGGGGCCCGCAGCGGCGATGCGGGCGCCGCGGGTGGTGCCGCGAAGACGACCGGTGGTGGAGCGGGCGTTGGAGCGGGAGCGGGCGCCGGTGCCGTCGCCGTCGCGTCGTTAGCGGCAGAACGCGCCGTCGACGGCTCCGGGAGCCGCGGCGTGACGGCGCGCAAGCCCTGTTGCGACACCCCGGCGAGAAAGTTCATCGGTCGGTGCGCGATGCCCGTCGCCTCGAGGGCGGCGGCGAGGTCCCGGGCCGAGGCGAAGCGCTCGTCGTGGGCCAGGCGGAGGCAGCGCTCGATGGCGACGGCGAGGGGCTCGGGTACGTCGGGCCGCGCGGTGCGCAGGTCCGGGGGAACGTCGGCGCGCGAGAGCGTCGCGGCGGCCGGCAGCGACCCGGTGAGCGCCTCGAAGAGCAGCACGCCGAGGCTGAAGATGTCCGACCGAGGATCGAGGACCCGGCCCGTGGCCGACTCCGGCGAGCGGTACTCGAGGGTCCCCGAGCGGCGGCGGCCCGAGTGCGCACCGGTGGCCGTTCGCTGCTCGTAGGCCACCTCGAGGTTGCGCAGTACGATGTGCTCCCCGCCGAGGCGCGAGCGCACGAGCCACACGTTGCCCGGGCTCACGTCGCCGTGCAGCAGGCCGTTGACGTGCAGCGCGTCGAGGGCGAGCGCGACCTGGCGTCCCAACGTCGCCACCTCGGCGGGCTCGATGCGCGCCCGGGTCACGAGGAGCCCTTCGAGCGATCGCCCCTCGACGAGCGCCGTCACGACGTAGGGGCGTCCCTGGCCGAGGCCTGCGTCGAGCACGTCGACGAGGTACGGGTGCTGCACCTTGCCGAGGGCGAAGGCGTCGCGGATGAGCCTCGCCTCGGCGTCGGCCTCGGAGAGATCGTCGCCGCGCAGCACCTTGAGAACCACGCGACGCCCGGTGAACCGGTGCACGGCGTCGAAGAGCAGGCAGGTGTCGGCCTCGCCGATCAAGCGGCGGAGCTCGTAGCGCTCGTCGATGCGGTCACCGATCTTCGGAAGCGACATCGTGCCCGACATATCGGCCGGTCCGGGGCAAGACGTGAAGAGAAAAGCGACGTTCAGCGCGGCGCCGGCGTCGGCGGGTGCCGAACGTCCGGGATGGACCGCGGGCCTTCGGGCTCTCCGGAGCGCGCCGCTTGCTCCACGCGAATCGGCGTCGGCGGCGGCGTGGCGGCCTCGAGGGCCCTCGCCGCGGCCGGCGGACGCTGGGCCGACGCATCGCCCCGGCGCACCCAGCGCATCGCCCCGAAGGCGAGCAGGGCGCCGCAGACGAGGGAGATCGCCACCACCACCGCCGAGACGCGCATCGGCGGGGCCGAGGCGTCTTGAAGGCTCTTGAACGCCCGCCGCGGACGCGGGGCGACGAGGGCCTCGTCGGGCTCCGGGCTGCGCCGCGCCGGCGGGAGGCTCAGCGGAAGCTCGGTGCCGATCTCCGTCTCCGCAGGCGCCGCGGTCACCGCCGGGGGCGTCGCCGGGCGCAGCGCCGACGCCTTGGTCGGGATCTGCGTCACGGCCTCGCTGTCTCCGTTGCGCGCGAGCCGCGGGTTCACGCGGGCGATCCGCGCCGTCGGCGCCGGAAGCTCGAGCTCCGGCGGCGCGGCCGGCGGCTGCACGCACACCTCGTCGGAGGGCTGCGGCGCCGGCTCGATGATCTCCGACGGGTTGCGGAGCCGGGCCGGCGGCGTGCGCCGGGCCACCGAGGGCTTGGGCTCGTCGGCCGTCGACTGCGCGTCCCGGAACTCCGGCGGGAGCAGGTCGCCGATGCCCTCGAAGGAGCTCGGCTTCGGGATGAACTGCTGGGCGATATCCGGCGTCACGCCGTCCCAGAAGCTGCACTTCAGCATCGCGTCGCGGAACTCGGTCATCGACTGGAAGCGCTTGTCGCGGTCGCTCTCGATGGCGCGGTGGATGACGTCCTGCAGGTCGGCGGGAACGTCGGCCCAGTGCTGATGCAGCGGCGTCGGGCGCCCGAAGATGATCTGCGCCATCACCGCGTTCGGGTTGTTTCCCCCGAATGGCAGCGTGCCGCAGAGCATCTCGTAGATCATGGCCCCGACGCTCCACACGTCCGTACGCGCGTCGATGGAGGTGTCGCCGCGCGCCTGCTCCGGCGACATGTACCAGGGCGTCCCGAACACCATGCCGGTCTGCGTCCGCTGGATGTGGTCGAGCTCCTCGGTGACCTTCGCGATGCCGAAATCGATGACCTTCGGAACCACCCGGCCGTCCTCGGTCTCGTTGAGGAAGACGTTCTCGGGCTTGATGTCGCGGTGCACGATGCCGGCCTCGTGGGCGGCGACCAGGGCCTCCATCACGGGCTGCGCGATGGCCATGGCCGACAGCGGCGAGAGGCTCCCGAGCTCGTTGAGGCAGCCCGCCACGTCCGTGCCGCGCAGGTACTCCTGCACGATGAAGCGCGTGCGGAGCCGGTCGTCGTGGCCGACGGCGTACACCTCGACGATGTTCGGGTGGCCGATGCGCGCCGCCGCCCGCGCCTCGCGCTCGAAGCGGCGCACGAGGTCCTCGCGCTCGTACAGGTCCTCGCGCAACGTCTTGAGCGCCACGGGGATGTGGTTCTCGAGGTCTTCGGCGAGGTACACGGCCCCCATTCCACCCTTCCCAAGGGTCTTCTCGATGCGGTAGCGCCTCGCCACCATCGTCGAGGGGGCCAGTGTCTTGGGGTCAGCCATGCCGAGGTCCTCCCGTTCCCGTACTGCGCGTCAGAGTTTCGTCACGATCAATAATGCGCGCAAGTCGTGGGCCGCACCTCGTAATCGACGGATGCGGCGCCCCGCACGCCGACGTGCACCTCGTACACGCTGCCCGCCGCGAGCGTCGGAATCTCCCAGCTCAGCGTGTCGTCGCCGTAGCCCGACGCCCGCGGCTGCGGCGTCACCGCCACCGCCACGCCGTCGCGCCGCACCGTCAGCGTCGTACCCGCGGCGTTGATCCCGTTCATCGACACCGACCACGTCGTTCCGACGACCGACGTCGGCACCCACCCCGGCGGCGGCCACGCGACGAAGCGCGGCGCGTGAGGGTCGCGGGCGCCGAGGCCCAGCACCTGGCACGCGAAGCTCGTGGTCTGGCCGTAGGTGACCGTGCGCAGCTCCGGGCTGAGCAGCCAGCGCCGGTGGCCGAGGGTGTTCGTGAGCTCGCGGCCTTCGTCGATCCAGCCGCGCACGGCGAGCCATGGGCTCATGGGGAAGCCCACGTTGCCCGACAGGTTGCTCCGCGCCGCGGTCTCGCGCGCGTCCGCGGTGGCGCAGGCCCAGCTCGCCGGCGGGGTGTGCGAGAGCTGCCCGTTGCGCTCCAGCATCACCGCGCACGCCTGCGAATCGGCGCGCTCCGACGCCACCTCCGCCACCGTCGCGAGGCCGGCGAGCTGGCGGTAGTAGTTCACCCACTGCGTCGACGCCGTGCGCGTCGCGTCGGCGAGGGTTCCCGCGGCGCACTGCGACGCGCCGGCCGTCCACACCGTCTCGCGGGTGTCGCGGTCGCGGATCGAGGCCCACGCCGTACACACCGCCGCCTCGCCCGTCGATGCGGTGCTCGTGAGCGCGTTCGCGGACATGCGCGTGCCGGCGTCGGTGCCTCCGTCGACCTGCGACAGCGTGCTCGCGACGCGGGACTCCTGCGGCCCCACCGCGTTCGCCGAGCAGCCCGCGAAGGCGCCCATGAGCGCCGCGAGCTTCGAGGCGTTCAGGCTGTGGCGAAGGACCATGGCACCAGGGATCATCGGCTTCGTGGTCCGAAAGTGTAGGGCACGCGCCGGGGCGCGCGTGGAATTGAGCGGCGGTGTGCACGAAGCGCCCGCAGCGCCCCCGAGGTGCGCACCTCCCCCTCCAGCGAGGTCCGTCAATCGACGAGCAGCGCGCGGAGCCGGCGGATCGCCTGGCTGTGGAGCTGCGACACCCGCGACTCGGACACGCTCATCGCGGTCCCGATCTCGCGCAGCGTGCGGCTCTCTTCGTAGTAGAGGCGCAGCACCTCGCGCTCGCGCGGCGGCAGCGCGGCCGTCGCGTGGGCCAGCAGCGACCGGGCCTCGCTCGCGGCGGCGCTCTCGTCCGGCGCGGGTCCCTGGTCGGCCACGCGGTCGGTGCCGTCCTCGTCGGCGGTGGCATGCAACGACGTCGCCGTGGCGAGCTGGGCGACGCGTCGACGGAGCTCTCCGACGTCGAGGTCCAACGCGCCCGCCAGGGCCTCCTCGGTCGCGGCCCCGCGCTGCGCCGACAGGTCCCGCGACGCGCGGCCGAGCTCCCGCGCGAACCCCCGCTGCACCCGCGTCAACGGATCCACGCGGCGAAGCTCGTCCATCATCGCCCCGCGGATGCGATGGTCGAGGTACGCGTCGAGGCTCTCGAGGCGCGCCGGGTCGAAGCGAAGGAACCCCTCGACGACGCCCAGCAGCCCCGCGCTCACCAGATCGTTGAGCGACACGTGCGCCGGCAGCCTGCGCGCGAGGCGCTTCGCGTGCGCCATCACGCGAACGAGGTACTTGCGCGCGAGCTCGTCCGTCATCTCGACCCGCGCAAGGGGCGCGGCGGCAGGCGGCAAGGTCTGGGCGTGCATGGCGGCGGTTTCGAGGGCTCCGGTCATCCGAGGCCTCGGCGGCTCCGGCTGACGCCCCGCTCCGAGCGCAACATGCGCGCCATCGTGGGACATCCGCATGGTCTCACAGGGAATCGGGGCGTACCCGTCGAGCGCGCCGCCGCGACGATGTTGGATTCCTGACAGCGTGTCAACGCCGTGACACCCCAAGGCGCCCTCGTCTCCTCGCGACGGAGCGTCGGGATCAGATCAGGTCGTCGACGGCGTCGGCCGGCGGGGAGCCACCGTCGCCGGCGTCGGCGGGCGCATCGGCGGCAGCGTCCCCGGCGTCGACGGCGGCGTCCGGGGGCGGCGCGACGCTCGTGGCGCCGATGCGATCGCACGCCGTCATGCCGGCATCCCGGGCCCCCTCGTAGCAGACGATGAATTGCGGCGGCTGCAGCGCCGGATCGACGCCTCCGACGAAGAACACGGTGGCCATGCGCGACTGGCGCAGAAGGTCGTCCTTGAGGGACCACCGGGCGCTGCGCGCGAGGGCGTTGCCGGCGACGGCCTGGGCGCCGAACTGCACCGAGTAGCCCGCCGGGAGCTGCACCGCCCCGAACCACGCGGTGTCGCAGTCGAAGCCGGCGCCGCCCACCGGGGCCGTCTCGCCGTACGGGATGTCGTTCGCGAAGAGCACGTTCACGAAGCCCGCGGGGTCGCGCGGCGGCAGCGTGTAGTTGATGGAGAGGTCGATGCGGTCGGCCGACGCCGCCAACGAGGCGTGGATGGCGCGCACGTCGAGGGTGTTCGGCGGGCAGCTCGTGCAGGTCTGGTCGCTGAGAAGGCCCAGCACGCCGACGCGGCGTCCGTCGGTGGTGGTCTCGGCGGTCAGCAGCAGCGTCGACAGGCTCTGCGGGTCGATCTGCGCGTTGAGCGACGCGAGGGCGGTGACGGCCGACGCGCGGGTGCAGTCGGCGCCCTTCGGGACCACGATGAACTGCCAGCGATCGTTGGGCAGCGTGACCTGCGTGTTCATCGGAACGTGCTGCGACACCGAGGCGTAGCCGACGCCGGTCGCGGGCCACGCCGCACTGCCCACGGCCGCGTAGGTGCCGGAGCCGGTGTTGCGGCGCATGCACAGGTCGACGACGCCGAAGCCCGCGGCCATGTGGGCCACGCGCACCGAGGCGTTGGCGGGCGGCGTGCAGCGCGGATCCCCGGCGTCGCTGGCAACGGGGGCATCGGGGGCGGAAACGTCCGTTGGGACGGTGGCGTCGGGCGCGGCGGCGTCGCGGGCGTCGACGTCGGCGCCGAGGTCCGGTGAGGGGTGCGCGTCGGCGGGCGCTGCGGTGCGAAACTGCTCGAAGTCGAGGACGCACCCCGACGAGAGCACGCACGCGGCGACGCACGACGCGAGGCGCATCAGAAGCGCCCTCCGATGCGAAGCGCTGCACCCCCCGCGAGAGGCGCGGCGCCGACGGCGAGCGGGGGCGCGGCGTGCGAGCCCGGGGACCGTCCGACCACCAGCATGAGCAGCCCGCCGAGGGCCACCGACGAACCGGACACGAGCAGCGCGTTGGCCACGTCGCGGTGCAGCTCCCCTTGGGCGATGAGCGCGGGGTCGCCGGGCTCCTGCCTCGCGAGGGTGTCGTGCTCGGTGTACGCTGCGATGCCGAAGCCCAGGCCCGTGAGCGCCGACGCGGCCCCGACGGCGAGCAACGAGATGCCTGCGAGACGGCGGCCGGTCCACCAGCCGTCGACGGGACCGGCGGGCTCACGAGGCGGCGGGAGGTCCAGCCGCGGCGCGCGCAGCGAAATCGGCGGGAGCACCACGATGGGTACGGCGCGCAGCGCGATGTCGACGCCGACGGAGCCGCCGGCAGCCACGGTCACCGCGCGATGCTCCGGCTCGTACCCCGGCGCGAGGATCTCGACGGTCACCTCGCCTGGCTGCACCGGCAGCGGCACGCCCAGCGCCCCGGCTGGGACGACGGCGCCCCCGACGCGCACCTCGGCCCGCTCCGGCAGCGGATCGGCGCGCACCGTGAGGAGCCCGATGGAGCCGCGGAGCTCTGCCGCGTCGGCGCGGGCGCTGGCGCTCGTGGCGGCGTAGCGGGGCTCCGTCGCGGCGCGTCGCTCGGCGTCCAGCGCGGCGCGCTCGAAGACGGCCCAGGACTCGGGCAGACGCCCCAGGCTTCGCAGCACGCGACCGAGGTACATGCGCGTGTTGGGGCTGTCGACGAGGTCCAGCGAGCGGCGGAAATCCTGCTCGGCGGCGGCGAATTCGCCCGCGCGAAAGTGCTCGCGACCGCTCTGGTACAGGTCCTGGGCGCGCGCCTCGACGCGGAGCGACGGGCCGTCGATGGGCGGCGACTGCGCGACCGCAATCAGCGGTGCGCACGACGCAGCCAGCATGAACATCCAGGCGGGTGCTCTCATCGGGGCCCACGGCGACGGCCCGCCCGTCGGCGCGCCGAAGCCTCAAATGCCGTCTGGATCGTACACCGTCGGCCCCGGGCGTGTCCCGTCCCCGACCGGCGCCGCGGGAGCACCGGTCCTCGGCGTGCGTCGGCGGACCACGCCGGGATGCGGGTGCACCACCGCATCGACGCCGCGCGGAGGGGTCGTCGCCGCCGGCACCGGCAGCACC
>CAIMWA010000359.1 GCA_903845045.1 uncultured delta proteobacterium
CCGCCGCGAAGGGGATCGGAACGAAGCTCCGGTCGACGGCGCCGGGGCCATGGACGACGGTGCCCGGCGCGACGAAGTCGGGCTTCGTGCGGCCGTCCAGCGTCGGCCCGAGGCCGCTGGACTGCGACAGCACCTCGGCGGGGTCCGCGAGGGCGTCGAGGTGGTTGCCGACGGTCAGGGCGCGCCGCGCCGTCGCCGGGATCGCCACGCTGCAGGTCCGGTCGACGAACGTCGTGAAGCACGCGTCGACGCCGTTGACGCGGTCCATCCACGCGTGGACGCGCCCGTCGACGATGGCCTCGCCGGTCAGGGCGATGTGCCAGGTGCCGTCGAGGATGCGCGGCTCCGAGCGCGCCACGTCGAGGTGCACGGTCACGCACGAGCGCGACGGGTTCGCGGGGTGCTGCTGCACCGTCGTGACCGTCATCGTCGATCGCGCGTTGGGCCCCATGGGGACCGTCACCGACTCGCCGGGACCGAGCGGTCCCACGCCGTAGCCCCAGGGGCTCGTGACTGTGACCTCGACGTCGTCCGCGGAGCTTCCCCACACCTCGATGACGTCGCTGAAGTACGCGCCGCCGGGCACCTTCGGACCGTACGTGGCGTCGATCACCACGGTGCCGCCCTCGGGCACCGACGCCGTGGCGTGCTTGTCGGCGGCGCCCTGGTTCCCCGCCGCGAGCGTCACGGCGCGGCCCGGCTCGACGAGCAGCGCGTCGATGCACTGCTCGAGGAGCGCCGAGCCGTCGTGGGCGCCGAGGTTGTCCGATGCGCTGAGGTTCACGACGCACGGCTTGCCCGCGGCCTCGGCGACGGCGAAGGCGTACGCGAAGGCGTCGAGCACCGCCGCGGAGTCGGCGAAGGGGCGCCCCGCCACGTGGCCTTGCAGCGCCACGAAGACGATGTCGGCGTGCGGGGCGACGCCCACGAGCGCGGCGTCGGGAGCTCCACGCCCCGCCGCGCACGCGGTCACGAGCGTCCCATGCGACGGCTCGGCGGCTTGCGTCGGCCGGTGACGCACGTAGCGGTAGGCCTCCGGTGCGGCGCCCGCAGCGATCTGCGCGAGCGTGTGGGCGATCTGGGCCTGGATGTCGGCGTGGACATACTCCACCCCGTATCCCGCTGGCGGCGCGTGCTCGCCGGTCTTCGCGCGGAGCGTCTGATCCCAGAGGTGCGTGATGCGGGTGCGGCCGTGGGCGTCGAGGAACGCCGGGTGGTGCACGTCGATGCCGGCGTCGAGCACGGCGACGATGACGCCGTCGCCGAAGAGCCCGTGCCCCCCGCGCGCGGCCTTCTGCGCGGCGGCCGAGAGGCGCAGCGAGGCGCGCACGCCGTCGAGGTCGTAGGAGAGCGGACGCGCGAGCTCGACGTGCTGCACGTCGGGGTGCGAGGCCATGGAGCGAACGCCTTCCATGGACACCGTCGCCGACGCGACGTCGCCCGCGCGGCTGCGCACCCGCGCGCCGAAGAGCGCTGCGAGGTCCGCCTGCGGGCTCGCGCGGACGAGCACGCGGGCCACGGTCTCGTGCGCGCCGTGGCCGGCCGCCTCGGCCTCGGCGCCGCGCAGCACGCCGTACTCGGGCCTGGCGTCGAGGCGCCTGCGCAGCCTGGCGTCGCCGAGCGCCGCGAGCGTCGCCAGACGAGCGTTCAGGCGTCCGCCCTCGGCGGGATGCGGACGGTGCGCAGCACCACGGCGCTGCGCGGACTTCGACGGGTGTCCCAGGGGCATCGGACGGCATCGCTCCCTTCGCGCATCGGCGCGCGGCGCGAGCCTATGCCCGCGGCGGCGCCACGGGCCAGCGGGGCGCTACCAGGACAGCACGATCTTGCCGACGTTCTCGTCGCGGCCGAGCCGCGCGTGGGCCTCGCGCACGTCCGTCATCGGGAGCACGGCGTCGACGACGGGGCGCAGCGTGCAGCGCACGAAGAGCGGGAGCAGCGCGCGGGTGAATCCCTGCGCGAGCTCGATCTTCTCCTCGAGGGGCCGGGCGCGGAGCACGGTGCCCTTCACCGTCACGCGCCGCACCAGCATCGCGCCGAGGGGCACCGTCGCGACGGCGCCGCCCACGGTGGCCAGGAGCATCACCCGCGCGCCCAGCGCGACGCACCGAAGGCTCTCGGCGAGGTACCCGCCGCCGACGAGGTCGAGAACGACGTTGACGCCAGCGCCCGCGGTGCGCGCGAGCACCTCGTCGGCGAAGGCTCCGTCGCGCGGGACGATGGCGTCGTCGAGGCCGAAGGCGGCGCAGCGGGCGAGCTTGGCTGCGCTGCGTCCGGTGCCGATGGGACGCGCGCCGAGGGCCACCGCGAGCTGCGTCGCCGCGGTGCCCACGCCGCTCGCCGCAGCGTGGATGAGCACCACGTCGCCGAGCGTGGCGGCTGCCTGGCCGAGGGCATCCCACGCCGTCATGAAGGCCTCGGGCAGCGCCGCGGCGTCGGTGAGCGACATCGCCGCCGGCACGCGCACGAGCTCGCGGTGGTGCAGCACGACGGACTCCGCCATGGCCCCGCCGGCGACGAGCCCCATGACCCGATCGCCCGTCGCGAAGCCCGCCACGCCTTCGCCGAGGGCCTCGACCTCGCCCGCGAATTCGAGGCCCGGCACCTCGGCGGGCACGCCGGGAGGGGCGGGATACCGGCCCTCTCGCTGCAGCAGGTCGGCGCGGTTCAGGCCGGCCGCGGCGACGCGCACGCGCACCTCTCCCGGACCAGGATCCCGCACCTCGAGCTCGCCCAGGTGCAGCACGTCGACGCCCCCGGGTTCGCGGATCTGCACCGCACGCACGCGCTTCATGGCGCGCACTCTAGCGCCGGTGCAGCGCCGCCGCGATGGCGTCGGCCCGGCGCGCCATCTGCGGGGTGAGCGGTCCGCGGCGCGCCGCAGCGAGGGCCTCGTGCGCGGTGTAGGCGTCGCCAACGCGCGTCGCGAACCAGGCGTTGCGCAGGTGTCCCGACGGGTCGCGGGAGCGCATCTGCGTCATCGCGTCGAGCTGGTGCGAGCTCGACGCGAAGCCCTGCGCGGTCTGCCATTCCATGAACCCGAGCATGCCGAGGAGCCCCACGGCCGCGCTCGCCACGACGTAGCGCGATGCCCCCCGGAGCGACGCCGTCCATGCCGGCGGCGGCGCGCCGAGGAGGGTCACCGCCCCGAGCACCGCGGCCCCTGCGACGAAGCGATCGAAGCCGTAGGCGAGGGCGTCGGCGCGCTGCACCAGCGGGAGCACCGACAGCGCCGCGCCGGCCACCCGCACGGCGTCGCCGCGGCGTCCGGCGCCCCACGCCAGCGCCGCCAGCGCAGCCGGGACCGCCGCGAACGCCGCGATGGACGCCGTAAGCGGGCGCGAGAGCTCCCAGTGCGGAAGGCGCAGCGCGGTCTCCGTCGGCACCGCGATGGACCGCGTCGCGAGCCCCACTGCGATCGGCGCCCGGGCGACCCAGCGGGCAACGTCCCCGAGGCCGTGGCCGGGTGCCAGGGCGGCGGCGACGGCGGCGGCGCACATCGCGGCGATGGCCGCGGCGCTCCGGCGCGAGACGCGCGCGGGGTCGTCGAGGTGCGCCGCGAGGACGAGGGCCGCGGCGGCCGGAGCGACCACCGGCGACGACGCGAGGCCCGCGGCCGCGAACGCCGCAGAGACCCCCATGCGACCTTGCGCAGCGCCGAGAGCCACGCCCGCGAGGGCTGCGAGGGCCAGGGCCTCGCCGCGCCCGGCGAGGTGGCCGTAGGCCTCGACGAGCGACGGATGGAGCGCGAAGGCGCCGAGCACGAAGGCGTGCCACGGGTGCATGGACTCGCCGCCGGTGCGCGCCCGATGCACCCCCGCGAGCATCAGCACGGTCCCGAGGAACAGCCCCAGCGACACGAGGTGGTGCACGAGCCCGGCGGCGCCGAAGGGGTTGCCGAGGGGGCCCGACACGGCGCGGAGCGTCAGCCTCACGAGGGGCTGCCAGCGCTCCGGGGGCACGAAGCCGTCGCCGCCGGGGTTGCGGCGGAGCACCCCGAGGAGTCCCAGGTCGTCGAGCACCGGATCCCCGGTCCAGGCGCGGAACGAGGCGGCCGCGGCGGCGGCGCCGAGGACGGCGGTGACGGTCACGCGGCGCATCGGCCGCGAAGCGTACGACGAACGCGTTGCGCGGGGTTGGTTGTTCCAACCGGCGCCGGGTTCTGAAACACTCCGGCCGTGGCCGCCGTCACCCTGCGGGGTATTCGAAAGAAGTTGGGGACCGCGCCGATCCTGCGGGGCATCGACCTCGCGATCGCGCACGGCGAATTCACCGTGCTCGTCGGGCCGTCGGGCTGCGGCAAGAGCACGCTGCTGCGCACCGTCGCGGGCCTCGAGGAGCCCGACGAGGGAACGATCCACCTCGACGACCGCGACGTCACACGCGCGGCGCCGCGGGACCGCGACATCGCCATGGTGTTCCAGTCGTACGCGCTCTATCCGCACCTCACGGTGCGCGAGAACCTCGGCTTCGGCCTCGCGATCCGCGGCACCGCCAAGACCGACATCGACGTGCGGGTGGCCGAGGTCTCGCGGATGCTCAACATCGAGGCGCTCCTCGACCGCTACCCCCGGGAGATGTCCGGCGGCCAGCGGCAGCGCGTGGCCATGGGGCGCGCCATCGCGCGGCGGCCCGCGGTGTTCCTCTTCGACGAGCCGCTGAGCAACCTCGACGCCGCGCTGCGCTCGCAGGTGCGCGTCGAGATCAAGCGCCTGCACGCCGGCCTCGGCGCGACGATGCTCTACGTCACGCACGACCAGGTCGAGGCCATGACCCTCGCGGACCGTCTCGTGGTGCTGCGCGCGGGCGCCGTGGAGCAGCAGGGTCCGCCGCTCGAGGTGTACGAGCGCCCGGCGTCGCGCTTCGTGGCGGCGTTTCTCGGGTCGCCGGCGATGAACTTCGTGACCGCGGTGATGGGCGCCGACGGCGCGACGGCGACGGCCGAGGGGCTGCGCCTCGCGGTGCGTCCCGCGCTCCCGGGGAGCAAGGTGCTGCTCGGGGTGCGTCCGCACGACGTGGTGCCCGCGGACGACGGCGGCATCGCGCTGCGCGTCGACGTGGTCGAGCCCATGGGCTTCGAGGCCTACGCGCACGGAACCGTCGGCGGCGAGCCCTTCGTCGCGCGCCTCGACGGCTCGGTGGCGCTGCCGAAGCC
This sequence comes from uncultured delta proteobacterium, assembly GCA_903845045.1. GTDB lineage: Bacteria > Myxococcota_A > Polyangia > Polyangiales > SCUS01. Next base: position 5,156 of record CAIMWA010000359.1, read on the forward strand.
CGGCGACCTCTTGCGCTTGACCGTGCCCAAGCGCGCGGTGCACCGCTTCGACCCCGAGACCGAGCGCGCGCTGTCCGAGGAGCCCGGGTGAGGGCGGCGCTCTTCGCGCTGGCGCTGGGGCTCCACGGTGCGGTCGCCGGCGCGCAGCACCTGTCGCTCTGGCACGCCTACCACGGCGTCGAGCAGCAGGCCCTCGACGAGGTGCTCGCGACCTGGCGCCGGGCCCACCCCGGCGCGACGCTCGACGTGCTCGCGCTGCCCTTCGAGGCCTACGCGTCGAAGCTCGAGTCGGCCATCCCGCGGGACCACGGCCCCGACGTCTTCATCGACGCTCACGAGCGCCTGTCGAGCTACCGGTCCCTCGGCCTCGTGGCGCCGCTCGCGCCGACGAACGGCGTGCTCGCCGACCGCTTCGACGAGACGGCGGTGCGCGCCCTCTCCGTCGACGGCGAGCTCTACGCCATGCCGCTGTCGGTGAAGTGCGCGGCGCTGTTCATCAACCCCGCGCTGGTGCCGCTGCTGCCGTCGACGCTCGAGACCATCGAGGGCATGCGCGCGACCCTTCCTGCCGGGGTCTTTCCGCTCGTGTACGAGTCGCAGAGCGCCTACTACCACGCGGCGCTGCTGCACGCGTACGGCGGCGAGATGCTCGACGCCCGGGGGCGCTACGGCTTCGTCGGCCCCGCGGCGGAGCGCTCCGTCGCGCGGGTGATCGCCATGACGCGCGGGCGGGTGATCCCCGACGAGGCGTCCGGCGCGCTCGTGACGCAGCTCTTCTCGACGGGCCGCGCGGCCACCGCCATCTCCGGTCCGTGGCTCGCGGCGGACCTCGAGGGGCGCATCGAATTCCGGGTCATTCCGCTGCCGACGGTGCGAGACGCCGGCGGCCACGCGATGCAGCCCTACGCCACCGTCGAGGGCGCCTTCGTGTCGTCGCGAGCGCACGATCTCGGGGCGGCGGCGGCCCTCGCCGAGGCGCTCACGGACGTGCCCGCGGCGGTGGTGCGCGCCCGCGTCGGACGGCAGGTGGTGGCGACGCGCGCAGCCTGGGGCGACGAGACCGGCCTCTCCCAGGACCCGGTGCTGGCGATCTTTCGCGCGGCGGCGGCGAGCGCGCGGCCGATGCCCGTGCACCCGCACATGCGCGCGGTCTTCGAGCCGGCGCGGCAGGCGATCCTGCGGGCGCTGCGCGGCGATCGCTCGGTGCGCGACGCGCTCGTCGAGGGCAAGCGGCGCTTCGACGACGTGACCCGTCCGCTGCCCCCGCGGCGCGACGCGACGATGGTGCTCCTCGCCCTCGGCCTCGCCGCCATGGGCCTCGCGACAACCGCGGTGCGGCGCGCGAAGGACCCCGACTTCCGCCTCGCGTTGAAGCGCAGCCTGCCGGCCTATGCGTGGGTCGCGCATGCGGCGCTCACGCTCGCGCTGCTGGTGGTGGTGCCGCTGGTGCTCGGCGCGGCGACGTCGTTCTACGCGCAGCAAGATGGCCGCTCGTACTTCGTCGGCCTCGCGAACTACTGGGACATCCTCACGGCGCGGGGCGGTCCGATCTTCGGCGCCGGGTCGTTCTACCGCGTGCTCGGCGTGACGGTGCTCTGGACCGCCGCGAACATCACCCTGCACGTGGGCCTCGGCGTGGGCCTCGCGCTGCTGCTCTCGCGTCCGCTGCTGCGCATGAAGGCCCTCTACCGCGTGCTGCTCATCGTGCCGTGGGCGGTGCCGTCGTACGTCACGGCGCTCGCCTGGCGCGGCATGTTCCATCGGCAGTTCGGCGCCGTGAACGCGCTCCTCGGCGTCGTGGGCGTGGAGCCCGTGAGCTGGTTCGCGCGCTTCTCCACGGCCTTCGCGGCGAACGTCACGACGAACGTGTGGCTCGGCTTTCCGTTCATGATGGTGGTGACCCTCGGCGCCCTCGCGGGCATCCCCAAGGACCTCTACGAGGCCGCCGCCGTCGACGGCGCCGACGCGTGGCAGCGCTTCTGGAAGGTCACCGTTCCCATGCTCCGCCCCGCCATGGGACCCGCCGTGGCCATGGGCGCCGTGTGGACCTTCAACCAGTTCAACGTGGTGTTCCTGGTGTCGGGCGGCGAGCCCGATGGTGACACCGACATCCTCGTGAGCGAGGCCTACCGCTGGGCCTTCACGCGGCAGGCGCAGTACGGCTACGCGTCGGCCTACGCGGTGCTGATCTTCCTCATGCTGCTGCTCGTGACGCGGCGCCGCGGCGCGGAGGCGGCATGAACCAGCGCTCCCGTTGGTGGTCCGAATTGCTCGTGCACGCCGCGCTGCTCGTGGCCGTCGCCTTCGCGCTGTACCCCGTGCTCTGGGTCGTCTCCCTCGCGCTCTCGCCGGGCGGAACGCCATCGCCGCGCGCGATCCCGCTGCCCACGGCGGTGTCCCTCGACAACTTCCGCGCGGTGCTCGGCACGCACGACACGGCCGGGCGGTGGATCTTCGGACGTCAGCTCTTCAACTCCGTGGCGGTGGCGCTGTGCACCGCGGCGGCGTCGGTGGCCCTCGCGACGCCGTCGGCCTACGCCCTCGCGCGCATGCGCTTCGTCGGCGAGCGCGGCGGCATGCGGGTGCTGCTCGCGACGCAGATGTTCCCCGGCGTGGCGACGGCGGTGCCGCTCTACGTGATCCTCGACGGCCTGAAGCTCCTCGACACGCGCGCGGGGCTGGTGCTCGTGTACGCGACGACGGCGCTGCCCTTCGCGATGTTCCAATTGCGGGGGGCCTTCGAGGCGATCCCGCGGGAGCTCGAGGAGGCCGCCATGGTCGACGGCGCCACGCGCTGGCAGGCCTTCGTGAAGGTGATCCTCCCGGCGGCGCGGCCGGCCATCGCGGTGACCATGCTCTTCGCGTTCATGTCGGCGTGGAACGAGTTCATCCTCGCGGCGACGTTTCTCTCGCACGAGGAGGCGTTCACGCTGCCGGTGGCGCTGCAGCGCTACGTGGGCGAGCACGACGCGCAGTGGGGGCGCTTCGCGGCGGGGGCGATGATCGTGAGCGTGCCGGTGATGGCGGTGTTCTACGCCGTGCAGCGGCACCTCGTCGGGGGGCTGACGGCGGGCAGCGTGAAGGGGTAGCGGGCGAGGCCGGACCGAAGAATCTTTCCTGCCCTTTCCGTGGGTTGGCCGCGCGGCTCGCTCCGCCCGTTGCCGCTCTCGCGGCATCGGCTCTACCGTCCGCGCCACGATGAGCACCCGCACCCGAACCGTCGCGTCCGACGCAGCCACGACGTCCCCGGCCTCCGCCGACGACGCGCCCGACGCCGCCGCGCGCGACGCCCTCGCGGTGCTCGCGGCGTGCAGCGCGTCGCTCTCGATCATCCAGTTCGCGCCCGACGGCACCGTGCTCTGGGCCAACGAGAACTTCCTGCGGCTCTTCGGCTACACGCTCGGGGAGCTTCGCGGGCAGCACCATCGGGTCCTCGTCGACACCCTCGAGCGCGACGGCGCGACGTACCGCGAATTCTGGGAGGGGCTGCGCCGCGGCGAGCGCCAGTCCGCCGAGTCCAAGCGCGTCGCGCGGGACGGCCGGGCGGTGTGGATCCACGCCACGTACAGCCCCGTGCTCGACGCGAGCGGGCGCGTCGCGAAGATCGTGAAGATCGCCACCGACGTCACCGAGCAGAAGCTCCACGCCGCCGATTTCGCCGGCCAGATCGCGGCGATCTCGAAGTCCCAGGCGGTGGCCGAGTTCGCCATGGACGGCACCGTGCTCGACGCCAACGAGAACTTCCTGTCGATCCTCGGCTACGCGCTCGACGAGGTCGTCGGACGGCACCACCGCATCTTCGTCGACGCCGCGGAGCGCGACGGCTCGGGGTATCGCGCGTTCTGGGAGGCGCTTCGCCGCGGGGAGTTCCAGGCCGCGGAGTACAAGCGCATCGGCAAGGGCGGCCGCGAGGTGTGGATCCAGGCGACGTACAACCCCATCCTCGACCTCGACGGGCGGCCCTTCAAGGTCGTGAAGTACGCCACCGACGTCACGCGGCAGGGTCGCGTGCGGCAGCAGGTCGCGGAGATCGTGCGGTCGCTCGGCGGCGCGGCGCGGCAGCTCATGGAGTACAGCCAGCTCATGAGCTCCAACGCCACGGAGACCGTCGCGCAGGCGAGCACCGTGTCGGGCGCGGCGGAGGCCGTCAGCCGCAGCGTGCAGACGGTGGCCCACGGCACCACGGAGATGGGGCTGAGCATCCGCGAGATCGCCGTGAGCGCGCACGCCTCGGCGGAGGTCGCGAACAAGGCCGTCGAGGTCGCGGACCGCACCAACGTGAGCATGGTGAAGCTCGGCGAGAGCAGCGCGGAGATCGGCAAGGTCATCCGCGTCATCACCACCATCGCGCAGCAGACCAAGCTGCTGGCGCTCAACGCGACCATCGAGGCCGCGCGCGCCGGCGACGCGGGCAAGGGCTTCGCGGTGGTGGCCAACGAGGTGAAGGAGCTCGCCAAGGAGACCGCCCGCGCGACCGACGAGGTCAGCGAGAAGATCGAGGCGATCCAGTCGGACACCAAGCGCGCCGTGGCGGCCATCGACGAGATCGGCAAGATCATCGGCGAGATCAGCCAGCTCTCGGCGACCATCGCCGGCGCCGTCGAGGAGCAGACGGCGACGACCAGCGAGACGAGCCGCAACATCACCGAGGCGGCCACGGGCACCGCCGACATCGCGCGGAACATCAGCGGCGTGGCCGAGGCCGCGCAGAGCACCGCGAAGGGCGCCGAGGGCACCGCGACGGCGGCGTCGAGCGTCGAGCGCCTCGCGCGGGACCTCGAGCGCATCACGGCGTCGTAGCCGCCCGACGGCGGGCTCCGAGGCCCCTGCGGAACGAGGGCGGGCGGTTGCCCTTGGCGCAGCGCGTCACCCTGACGATACTCCGCGCCATGGCACTGCCTCCGCGCGAAGGACTCTACGATCCCGCCCACGAGCACGACGCGTGCGGCCTCGGCTTCGTCGCGCGCATCGACCGCCGCGCCACGCACGAGGTGGTCTCGCAGGCGCTGCAGGTGCTCGCGAACCTCACGCACCGCGGCGCGACGGGCAGCGATCCGTGCACCGGCGACGGCGCGGGCATCTCGCTGCAGCTCCCCGACGCGCTCTACCGCGCGGTGCTTCCCTTCGCGCTGCCCGAGCGCGGCGACTACGCCGTGGCGATGTGCTTTCTGTCGCACGAGCCCGCGCGGCGGCGGCGCATGGAGGCCGTGCTCGAGGCGGCGGTGCTGCACCACGGGCAGCGGCTGCTGGGGTGGCGCGACGTGCCCACGGACCCGTCCGCCATCGGTCCGCTGGCGAGGGACACGATGCCGGCGATCCGCCAGCTGTTCATCGCGCGCAACGCCGAGCGCACGCCCCGCGAGGCCTTCGAGCGCACGCTCTTCATGGTCCGCAAGCGCGCCGGGCGCACGGCGTCGCAGACCCTCGGCGGCGACGACTTCTACGTCTGCTCGTGCTCGTCGAAGACCGTCGTCTACAAGGGGCTCATGCTCGCCGAGCAGCTCGCGGCGTTCCACCACGACCTCGCCGACGAGCGCACGGTGTCGCGGCTCGCGCTGGTGCACTCGCGCTTCTCGACGAACACGTTCCCGACCTGGGAGCGCGCGCACCCGTTCCGGTACCTCGCGCACAACGGCGAGATCAATACGCTCAACGGTAATCGCGTGTGGATGCGCGCCCGCGAGGCGCTGCTGGAGTCGCCGCTCTTCGGCGAGCACATCGAGGACTTCAAGCCCATCATCCGCCCCGACGGGTCGGACTCGGCGTCGCTCGACAACGTCGTGGACTTTCTCGTCGCGAGCGGGCGCAGCCTGCCGCACGTGATGATGATGCTCGTGCCCGAGGCGCTCCCGAAGGGCGACGGCGCGGCGGCGGCGCGCGACGGCATGACGCCCGAGAAGCGCGCGTTCTACGAGTACCACTCGTGCCTCGTGGAGCCCTGGGACGGCCCCGCGGCGCTGGCCTTCACCGACGGCGACCTCATCGGCGCCATGCTCGACCGCAACGGCCTGCGCCCCGCCCGCTGGACGGTCACCGACGACGGCCTCGTGGTGCTCGCGAGCGAGGCCGGCGTGCTCGCCCTGGACCCCGCGCGCGTGGTGCAGAAGGGCAAGGTCAGCCCCGGAAAGATGTTCCTCGTCGACACGCGCGAGGGGCGCATCGTGGCCGACGAGGAGGTGAAGCACCGCGTCGCGACGCAGCGGCCGTACCGCGCGTGGCTCGACGAGAACCGCATCGACCTGCGCGACCTGCCGCACGTGAAGAGCCCCTACGAGCTCGCGGCGCCCGACGTCGCGCGGCTCCAGCAGGTCTTCGGCTACACCGACGAGGACCTCAAGATGATCCTCGCGCCGATGGCCGTGGGCTCCGAGGAGCCCGTCGGGTCCATGGGCGCGGACATCCCGCTGGCCGTGCTGTCGGACCGTCCGCAGCTGCTGTTCCGGTACTTCAAGCAGCAGTTCGCGCAGGTCACGAACCCGCCCATCGACCCCATCCGCGAGGAGGTCGTGATGAGCCTCGCGAGCTCCGTCGGCGGCGAGGGCAACCTCCTCGAGGAGACCCCGCGGCAGTGCCGGATGCTCCAGCTCCCGCACCCCATCCTCTCCAACGACGACCTCGCGCAGCTCCGTCGCAACCCGGCCGCGGACTTCAAGGCCTGCACCCTCGCGATGCGCTTCAAGCGACCGTCGGCGGACGATCCGCGCAGCCCCGGCGAGTGCCTGCGCGACGCCCTCGACCAGGTCGCGCGCGAGGCCCGCGACGCCATCGACCACGGGGCTTCGATCCTCATCCTGAGCGACCGCGACGTCGGTCCCGACTGGGTGCCGATCCCGTCGCTGCTCGCCACCGCGGCGGTGCACCACCGGCTCATTCGCCATGGGCGTCGCATGCGCGCGGGCCTCGTCGTCGAGACCGCCGAGGCGCGGGAGGTGCAGCACCTCGCGCTGCTCGTGGGCTACGGCGCCGGCGCAGTGAACCCGTACCTCGCCCTCGAGACCGTGGCGGCCATGGCGCGCAACGGCGAGCTGCCCAAGGCCACGAGCCCCGAGGACGCCGCCGCGCACTACGTGAAGGCCCTGCAGAAGGGCCTGCTCAAGGCCATGTCGAAGATGGGCATCAGCACCGTCTCGAGCTACCAGGGCGCGCAGATCTTCGAGGCCGTGGGCGTCGACCAGGTCGTCATCGACCGGTACTTCACGGGCACCTCGTCGAGGGTCCGCGGCATCGGCCTCGACGACGTCGCCCGGGAGCAGCTCGCGCGGCACCGACGCGCCTACGCGCCGATCCCCGCGACGCGCCTCGACGTCGGCGGGCACCTGCATTTCCGCGTCGCCGGCGAGGCCCACCTCTGGACCCCGTCGACGGTGTCGAACCTGCAGCGCGCGGTGCGAACCCGCGACGCGTCGAGCTACGCGGCGTACGCCAAGGAGATCAACGACCAGTCCGAGCGCCACGTCACGATGCGCGGTCTCTGGGACCTCGTCGCGCCCGGCGGCAAGGCCATCGCGCTCGACGCCGTGGAGCCCGCGGAGGCGCTCGTGCGGCGCTTCGCGACGGGGGCCATGTCCTTCGGAAGCATCTCGAAGGAGGCGCACGAGACGCTCGGCGTCGCCATGAACCGCCTCGGCGGCCGGTCGAACACCGGCGAGGGCGGCGAGGACCCGGCGCGCTTCGCCGACGAGCGCCGATCGGCGGTGAAGCAGATCGCCAGCGGGCGCTTCGGCGTGACCGCCGAGTACCTGATGAACGCCGAGGAGATCCAGATCAAGATGGCCCAGGGGGCCAAGCCCGGCGAGGGCGGACAGCTACCCGGGCACAAGGTCGATGCGGTGATCGCGAAGGTGCGCCACTCGACGCCCGGCGTGACGCTGATCTCGCCGCCGCCGCACCACGACATCTACTCCATCGAGGACCTCGCGCAGCTCATCTTCGACCTGAAGAACGTGAACCCGCGGGCGCGCGTCAGCGTGAAGCTCGTGAGCGAGGCCGGCGTGGGCACCGTCGCCGCGGGCGTGGCCAAGGCGCGCGCCGACGCGATCCTCGTGAGCGGCCACGACGGGGGCACCGGCGCGTCGCCGCTGACGTCCATTCACCACAGCGGAACGCCCTGGGAGCTCGGCCTCGCCGAGGCGCAGCAGGTGCTCGTGATGAACGGCCTGCGCGGGCGCGTGCGGCTGCAGGTCGACGGCCAGCTCAAGACCGGCCGCGACGTGGTGGTGGGCGCGCTGCTCGGCGCCGAGGAGTTCGGCTTCGCGACGGCGCCGCTCGTGGCCAGCGGCTGCATCATGATGCGCAAGTGCCACCTCAACACCTGTCCCGTGGGCATCGCCACGCAGGACCCGGAGCTGCGGCGGAGGTTTCCGGGCAGCCCCGAGCACGTGATGCACTACCTCTGGTTCGTCGCCGAGGAGGTGCGCGCGCTGCTCGCGTCGCTGGGCTTCGCGACGCTCGACGAGGCCGTGGGGCGCGTCGACGCCATCGCTCCGCGCAAGCTCGCGCACGGGCACAAGGCCGCGCGCCTCGACTTCAGCGAGGTGCTTCATCGCCCGCGCAACGCCGCGACGAAGGCCGTGCGCCACTGCGAGTCGCAGGACCACGCGCTCGACGCCGTGCTCGATCGAACGCTCCTCGCCGGCGCCGAGCCCGCCCTCGCGCGGCGCGAGCCGGTGGAGCTTCGCGTCGCCGTGCGCAACCGTGACCGCGCCCTCGGGGCGATGCTGAGCGGCGAGATCGCGCGGCGGCACCCGGCGCACGCGAGCCCCTTCGACGAGGGGACCATCACGGTGCACGCCACGGGCAGCGCCGGGCAGAGCTTCGGGGCCTTCGGTGCGCGGGGCCTCACGCTCGCGCTCGCCGGCGAGGCCAACGACTACGTGGGCAAGGGTCTCTCCGGCGCCGTGGTGTCGGTGCGTCCGCCGGACGGGAGCACGTTCCGCCCGGAGGAGCACCTCATCGTGGGGAACACAGTGCTCTACGGCGCGACGAGCGGCCGCGCGTTCTTCGCGGGGCGCGCCGGCGAGCGCTTCGCGGTGCGCAACAGCGGCGCCGTGGCGGTGGTCGAGGGCGTCGGCGACCACGGCTGCGAGTACATGACGGGCGGCACCGTGGTGGTGCTCGGGCGCACCGGGCGCAACTTCGCCGCGGGCATGAGCGGCGGCGTCGCCTACGTCTTCGACGAGGACGCGCGCTTCGTCGACCGGTGCAACAAGGACATGGTGGTGCTCGAGGCGCTGGAGAAGCCCGACGTCGCGGCGCTGCGGGCCCTCGTCGAGGAGCACGCGCGGCGCACGAATTCACGGCGCGCGGCGGAGATCCTGGAGCGCTGGGAGGCGGCGACGCGGATCTTCGTGAAGGTCATGCCGTCGGAGCTGAAGCGCATCATGGACGACGCGCGGCTGCCCGAGACCGCGGGCATTCCAGCGGCCATCGGCGATGGTCCGCCCATCGCGAGGCCGTACGTTCCGACGGGGCAGTGGTGGCGCGACGAGCGCCCGTCGCAGGAGGTGACCGCCCATGGGTAGGCCGCGCGGGTTCGTGGAGATCCAACGCGTCACCGCGGGCAAGCTGCCGGTGACGGAGCGCCTGCGCGACGCGCGCGAGTTCGAGCTGCCCATGGCCGACGCGCCGCTGCGCGAGCAGGCCGCGCGGTGCATGGACTGCGGCATCCCGTTCTGCCACCAGGGCTGCCCCCTCGGGAACCTCATCCCCGAGTGGAACGACCTCGTGCTCGCAGGGCGCTGGGACGACGCCGCGGCGTCGCTGCATGCGACGAACAACTTTCCCGAGATCACCGGGCGCGTGTGTCCGGCGCCGTGCGAGGGATCGTGCGTGCTCGACCTCGCGGTGGTGCCCGGTGACGAGGGCGCGCGCACGTCGCCCGGCGCGGTGACCATCAAGCAGATCGAGAGGCAGATCGCCGACCGCGCCCTCGACACCGGCCACGTCGTGCCTCGTCGCGCGCCGGTGCGCAGCGGGCGTCGCGCGGCGGTGGTGGGCTCCGGTCCCGCGGGTCTCGCGGCGGCGCAGGAGCTGGCCCGCGCGGGCCACGACGTCACGGTCTTCGAGCGCGACGACCGCATCGGGGGCCTGCTCCGCTACGGCATCCCCGATTTCAAGCTCGAAAAGGCCATCGTCGACCGCCGCGTGGCGCAGCTTCGCGACGAGGGCGTGCAGTTCCGCACCGGCGTCGAGGTCGGCCGCGACGTGTCCGTGGAGTCGCTGCGCAGCGCGTACGGCGCCGTGGTCCTCGCGGGCGGCGCCGGCGTCGCACGGGACCTCGTCGTCGAGGGGCGCGACCTCGCCGGCGTGCACCTCGCGATGGCGTTGCTCGCGCAGCACAACCGCCGCGTGGCGGGAGACGTCATCGCCGCGGAGGAAGAAATCACCGCCGCGGGCAAGCACGTCGTGGTGCTCGGCGGCGGCGACACGGGCTCGGACTGCGTGGGCACGGCGCTGCGCCTGGGCGCCGCGAGCGTGACGTCGCTGGAGCTGCTGCCCCGCCCACCGGACGCTCGCGCATCGACGAACCCGTGGCCGGCGTGGCCCGTGGTGTTCCGCACGTCGTCGTCGCACGAGGAGGGCGGCACCCGGGAGTTCGGCGTCATGACCCGGAGCGTGGTGGGCGAGGGCGGGCGCGTGCGTGGCCTCGAGGTCGTGCGCTGCGACCTGCGCGACGGTGTGTTTCATCCCGTGCTCGGCAGCGAGCGGGAGCTCCCGTGCGATCTCCTGCTCCTCGCCATGGGCTTCACCGGACCGCGTCGCACCGGGCTCCTCGACGCCCTCGGCGTGGCCCTCGACGCCCGCGGCAACGTCGCCGTGGACCGGGACGGCGCGACGAGCGTGCCCGGGGTCTTCGCCGCCGGCGACATGGCTCGCGGGGCGTCGCTCGTGGTGTGGGCCATCGCCGAGGGAAGGCGCGCCGCCCGCGCCGCCGCCGCGTGGCTCGAGCGCCCGGAGCGCTGACCTCTTCCAAGCTCCTTTGAGATCGGGCAGCTTCGTGGGCTCCGCGGGGCGCGACGTGCGCTCCGCACCCACGGAGGTCCCCGGTGTTGAGCGCGCGCTCGTGTCTCGTTCAGTTCGTGCTGCTGTCGATGGGCTGCCAGTCCTTCGGCGGCGTGATGGCCAGCCTGCACATCAGCGGCTCGTGCAGCGGCAGCTTCGGCGGCACCGAGAACGGCCGCGCGCTGGTGTCCCTCGCCGCGTCGGTGAATCAGTTCGGCGACGCCGCGACGCAGCTCGACGTGGCGCTGCGCACGGCGTGCGTGCACATGGGCGACGCGATGCACCTCGCGCTGCGCGACCGCGACGACACCCGCGCGACCTGCGAGCAGGTGGCGCTGCAGGTGCGCGAGGACATGACGCAGCTCCGCGCGCAGCACGGACTCCAGGTCGAGATCGCGGTGTCGCCGCCGCGCTGCTCGGTGAACGTCGACGCCTACGCCCAGTGCGCCGGCGGCTGCGACGCGAGCTTTCAGCCGGGCCGGGCCGAGGTGCGCTGCGAGGGCGGCGAGATCTCGGGCACGTGCTCTGGCGAGTGCCGCGGGGCGTGCTGGGCGTCGGTGGCGGGAAGCTGCTCGGGCACCTGCCAGGGGGTCTGCGACGGCACGTGTTCAGCGCGGAGCTCCGATGGATCGTGCGCGGGATCGTGCAGCGGAACGTGCCGCGGCCAGTGCGCGGTGCGGGCCCAGGGCCAGTGCGGCGGCGAGTGCCACGGCGGGTGCTCCGTGGCGTACGCCGCGCCGCACTGCTCTGGGCACGTCGTTCCGCCGCAGATCAGCGCGCGCTGCTCGGCGTCGTGCGACGCGCGGCTCAACGCCCAGGCGAGCTGCACCCCGGCGGGCGCGATGCTGCGCGTCACCGGCGATGCCGGCGCGGACATGCTTCCGAGGGTCGAGCGGCTGCGCGCGGCCGTCGAGGGCGGCTACGGCGACCTGCTCGCGGTGGCGGTGCGCGTGCGCCGCGTGGCCGAGACCGGCGCGGACCTCGTGAGCAACGCGCAGAGCCTGCCGGGCATCATCGGCGGCCTCGGCGCGAGCGCGGCGATCTGCGCGGGTGCGGCGTCGGCCGGCGCCGTGGCGGCGATGGCGAAGGTCAGCACGAGCGTGTCGGTGTCGGTGAACGTGTCCGCGTCGTTCTCGGCGACCGGCGGCTGAACCTCGCGCGACGCTGCGTCCGCTGCCGTAGAGTGCCGCCATGCGACGTCCTCTCGTGGTGCTGACGGCGGTGGCCGCGCTCTCGTGCAGCGGCACGCAGCGCCCGCGACCCCGCGACCCCAACGACCCGGTGCCGGTGCTGCAGCTCTGCCTCGCCGGCGAGGCCGCGGCGCGCGGCAACGAGTATTCGGGCCTGGCGTGGCACGGTGACGAGCTCTACCTGCTCCCGCAGTGGAGCCACGCGGGGCTCGCCCGGGCACGCGCGGCGCCGGGGTTCACCGGTCCGTACCTGTACCGAATCCCCGGAGCGCGGGTGCGTGCGTGGGTCGACGGCGTCGATCGCCGCCCCATCGCGCCGGAGCGGGTCCCCATCGACCTCCGCCGCTTCGCCGAGGACCCGGACTGGCAGGGCTTCGAGGCCCTCGCCTTCGACGGCGACGAGGCCGCGCTCGCCATCGAGCTCGGCGACCACGACCGCATGGCGGGGCTCTTCGTGACGGGCACCCTCGACGCGTCGCGGGGCCTCGTGCTGCGTCCGCAGGGGCTGCGTCTCGAGGTTCCGCAGCGCTCCGAGAACAACGCCTACGAGGCCCTGGTGCGCAGCAGCGGGAGCTGGCTCGCGCTCTTCGAGCTCAACGGCATGGACACGTCGTGCGCGTCGCAGGCGCTGCGCTTTCACACCGCCGCGGACACGCCGTCGGTGGTGGCCGTGGAGTCGATCCCGTACCGCATCACCGACGCCACGCCGCCCGACGCGCAGGGACGCTTCTGGGCGACGCAGTACAGCTACCGCGACCCGAACGACGAGGGCGAGTGCCGTCGCAGCATCCGCGCGGTGGGGTGCTTCACCGAGGCCGTGGACTGCGACGTGCGCGGCGGCGCCACGCGCAGCGTCGAGCGCCTCATCGAGCTTCGCGACGAGGGCATCGCAGTGC
>CAIMWA010000360.1 GCA_903845045.1 uncultured delta proteobacterium
AGGCGCTCGAGGATCGACAGCGAGAGCCCCGCGGCGGACTGCATCACCGAGAGGCTGCGCTGCGCGATCTCGTCGGAGCGCACGCCGGCCTGGGCCAGCCACGCGTCCGCGGTGACGGGGATGCGCAGGCGGTAGTGCGTGCGCAGCGCGGCGAGCAGGTGGTTCGCGTGCGGGATCCACTCGTCGCGCAGGCGCCGCGGCACCGACACGACGAGGTCGGACATCTCGCGCACGATGTCGGGGATCACGAACCACGCGACGAGCGTGCTCACGACGCCGAGGCCGAGGAGCACCGCGGCGATGGCGAGGGGCCGGGGCACGCGCCGCGCCTCGAGCCGCGCCACCAGCGGGTCGAGGAGGTAGGCCACGGCGAAGGCCGCGGCGACCAGCAGCAGGATCTCGCGGAAGTAGTACGCGAGGGAGCCCGCGACGCCGACGAGCAGCCACGGCAGCAGCACCCGACCCGGCGCCGTCGGGGCGACGAGGCGCAGCGGACGCAGCGAGCGCGGCGGGGGAAGGTCGGTCACGGGCGGGGGCGCGGGACTCTCGCACAACGTCCGCCGCGGTCAACGCGGTCGGCCGAGGCTGTTGCGCTCCGCGGGGATGACGGGTACAGCGGCGCCGCAACGCGGGCGCGCAGCGGTCCGCTGGAGGGTTCCACCATGTCGATGAAGCGCACGAAGAAGTCCTCGGGTTCGGCCCGCGGCGGCGCCAACGAGGGCTCGCTCGGTTTCAATCCGCCGTCCACGGACGTTCCGGAGTGGGCGAAGGCCGTCGAGGGGCAGGCCGACGGCGTCTTCACGCCGTACGTGCCGGCGAAGACCTTCGCTCGCGACACCTTCGTCGATCACGCGAAGTTCGGCCGCGGCAAGGTGCTCGCGGTGGACGGCGGGCGCATCGAGGTGCTCTTCAGCGAAGGCGTGAAGAAGCTCGCGCACGGAGTTGCTTGAGTCCGCACAGCGGGCTGTGCTAGGTACCGCTCCGCTCGCGATCGCGGGCGCCGGAGGCGTGGCCGAGTGGCCGATGGCGGCGGCTTGCTAAGCCGTTGATGGGGAAACCCATCCGTAGGTTCGAATCCTACCGCCTCCGCAGTTTCTTCTTCGCAGTCCCGCCCGCGCGGCGGGCTGCGGCGACCACGAGACGATCGGTCTCGGCGCGCATGCGCTTGTCCTCGGCGTCGGTGCGGTGGTCCCAGCCGAGCAGGTGGAGCAGGCCGTGGGCGAGGAGCATGCGCACCTCGTCGGCAGTGCGCGCGCCGCGCTCGCCGGCCTGACGCTTCGCCGTCTCGAGGGAGATGATCACGTCGCCGAGCACGTCGCCCGCGAGCTCGCCGCCGGTGCCCTCGCGCATGGCGAAGGCGAGCACGTCGGTGGGCTTGTCCTTCTTGCGGTAGTCGCGGTTCAGCGCGTGGATCGTCGCGTCGTCGCAGAGCAGCACCGACAGCTCGGCGCGCGGGAGCTTCAGCAGCCGCAGCATGGCCTCGGCGTCGGCGAGCACGGCGGCGTTGGTGACGAGCCGCGAGGGCGTTCCGGAGCGGGAAACGGACACGTTCATGGCGCGCGAGGGTGCCATGGCCGCCGCGACGCCGACAGCTCCCGCTCAGCGCGCGCCCGCGAGGCGCGGAACCAGCGCCGCGACGAGCCCGCGGAGCCACGTCACGGCGTCGTCGCGCAGGCGCAGCGTCGCCTCGTCGACGAAGAGCGCGCGGTTCATCTCGAGCTGCACGGCGTGCACGCCGCGACCGGGAGCTCCGTAGCGCGCCGTCGTGGCGCCGCCGCGGTACGGGTCGTCGGGCCGCACGCTGAGCCCCGCCCCGCGAAAGTGCGCCGTGACCGCGTCGCGCACGCCGGGCGCGGCGGTGCTCCGTCCGCGGGAGCCGGGCACGACGTCGGCGCGGCGCGGCGGGGTGCGGCCGTCCGTCGCGACGCCCCGCGAGGGCATGGTGTGGCCGCTGAGCAGCACCACCTGGCCGTGCTCGGCCTGCAGCGCCGCGAGCTCGGCCTGCAGCGCCGCGTGGTAGGGGCGGTGAAGCCTCGCGAGGCGCGTTTCGAGCTCCGTCCGGGCGAGGGGGCGCGCGAGGGCTGGTAGTCCCGACGTCGTGGCGCTCCACACGACGCCCTGCGCCGCTCCGTCGGCACGCGCGGAGCCCGCCACGGAGCGCGCGTCGTGGTCGGTCTCGTCGCGGTTGAGGTCGGCCACGTAGCGCGACCAGCGGGCCACGAGCAGCGTCGCGCCGCGGGCCACGACGCCGTCAAACAGACGGTCCGCCCCGGGGTCGGCGTCGGCGCGCACCGCCGAGGGGGGCGCCGTGCAGAGCGCCGCGGCGTCGTCGGGAAAATGCAGCCCCGCGTGCGGCACCTCGACGAGCACCGGCAGCCGCGCGCCTCGCGGTCGGCGCAGCTCGAAGGGAGGCACCTCCTCGGTCACTTCGCCGCGAGCACCGACGCCGCGCGGTCGACCCACGCCCGGGCCGCGCCGTCGTCCACGCTCGCCGCGGGAGTCCCCGGCGTCGCACGCGCAGGACCCACCTCGTCGTCGCCGTGCATGCGCACCGTCAGCGACTGCACCGCGCCGAAGCGGCCATCGTTCAACAGCAACGAGATCGGGTCGGGACCCGTGGAGCGCCGCGGCGACGGGATCCACCACGCCGGCGCACCGTCGGGCAGCGTCGCGCGCCAGCCCGCGACGACGTGGTCCACGGGGTCGCGAAGCCCGCGCTGCGAGCGCCCGAGGGCGTCGCGCACGGCCTCGCCGAAGGTCGCGTCGTCGTCGCCGTCGAGGTGAAAGCGCACGTCCGCGAGGCGCGCACGCACGTCGCGCAGCGGCATCGCGGCCGGGGCCTCGACGAGCCGCGAGATCGGATCGACACGCACGCCGACGTGCTCCGTCGGTGCCTCGACGGGGGTCGGCGTCGTGGGCAGCAACGCCCCGCGCGCGAGCACGCCCTGCGGGTCCGCGGCGCGGCGAAGGGCGTCGATCCAGCGGAGGCCCGCGCCCCACTCGAGGGCCATGGCGCCGGCCTTGGAGCGCCCGACGCCGTGGTGGTGCGCGATGGTTCCGCCAGCAGCATGGGCGGCCCGCAGCGCCCGCGCCCAGACGCTGTCGTAGGTGTCCCGCGCGGTGGCGTCGTCGGGCGATGCGCCAGCGAAGGTGAAGTAGATCGAGCACCCGTCGGGGTACGCGTGGCTCATGTGCGCCATCACGAAGCCGCCGTGCGACAGCGCGTCGTGCACGCCCGCGTAGAGCGCCCCGAGGCGCGACCAGGGCGACGCGACCTCCATGGTGTCGACCCACAGCCCGCGCGCGTACGTCGGCGGCTGCCGGTAGCTCACCGCGTGACGCCGGGCGAGCCAGCGGCGGGACGGTCCTTCGCCCTCGTCGCGCGCCCCGCCTGCCATGCAGAGCTGTGTGGCCCGTGCGAGGGCCTCGGCCTGCGGGTCGTCGGCGTCGCCCTCGAAGATCACGATGAGCAGCGAGCGGCTGTAGAGGTGCGCGCTCGCGAGGTCGGCCAGGGCGTTCACCGCGCGCGGCGCGTCGAGCACGCGGCGCAGCAGCCACTCCGCCGCCGGCGACGGGCGCTCCGGGAGCTTCGGCTGCGGCGTCCCCCCCGAGTGGTCGCCCTGCAGGAACAGGTACGTGTCCATGGGGTCGTAGAGCCGCGCCACGGCCGGGCGGAGCCCCGCTTGAAAGAGCGCGCGGATGGCCTCCCACGCGGCCTCCATGGTCGGGAACGTGAAGCCGCGGCCGCTCCAGTTCGTGGGCTTGGGCCACACGCGCATCGTCGCGCGCGTCACGAAGCCGAAGAGCCCCTCGCTGCCCACCATGAGCTCGCGCAGGTCGGGCTCGCCGGGGCGCGGGGCACCCAGCGCGAAGGGCTGGCCGTCGCCGAGCACGCCCTCCATGCCGAGGGTCATGTCCTCGATCTTGCCGTAGCGCCCGGAGCACTGTCCGGCCCCGCGCGTGACGACCCAGCCGCCCAGCGTCGAGCACTGGATGGAGCTCGGAAAGTGCCCCAGCGTCGCGCCCTTTCGTGCGAGCTGCTCCTCGAGGTGCGTGCCGAGGATGCCCGCGTCGGCGACGCACGTGCCCGCCGCGAGGTCGACGGAGTGCAGCGTGCGCAGACGCTTGAGGTCCACGGCCACGGTGTCGGCGTCGCCGGCGATGGCGCCCACGACGCCGCTGCCCGCGCCGAAGGGGACGAGCTGCACCCCGTGCTTCGCGGCGTACTGCGTGAGGGCCGCGAGGTCCTCGTCGCCGTTGGGCCACACGACGGCGCGAGGGCCCGGCGGACGATCGAGACCGCCCCGCGTCGACAGGAGCTGCCGGGGCCAGAGGTCGTGGGCGTAGGCGCTGCGATCGGCGCCGTCGGTGGACACCGCGTCGTCCCCGAAGCGCGCCCGGAGATCGTCGACGAGGGCATCGCGCATGGCCCGGCAGTGGTACCGCAGCCCGCGCCGCGCGCCTACTCCCGAAGGAACTTCACGCGCCCCGGCCGGCGTTGACTTTCGTGCCGTTCGCGGGCGCCATGGCACCCTCTGCCGCGATGACCGCCCGACGCCATCTCCCGGTGCTCCACCAAGCGTCCACGACGCCCGCGGCCGACGCGCCGTCGTCCGCCGAGGAGCCGCCGGCGTGGCACTGGGTCCCCCTCGGCACCACGCTCTCGGTGCTGGGCTTCGCGCTGCTCGCGCAGGGCGCCGCGGCCCTCGCCGTGCGCATCCTCGGACGGGTGTACCCGCCGAACGCGACGGCGGCGCAGATCACGGCGCTGCGGGCCGCGCGCCCGGCGGTGGCAGGAGGCGTCGAGCTCCTCGCGGCCATGGTGCCGGTCGCGGCGCTGCTCCTCGCGACGGGCGCCGGGGCCTACGTGGTCGGTCGCCGCGGCGCAGGCACCAACGCGCGGCACGGCATGCTCTCGGCGGGGCTCACGGTGCTGCTCCTCTGGGCGGTCACCGGGCGTCTCGGGAGCATGCTGCTGCTCGTGCCGGTGGCGATGGCGCTGGGTCTGGGCTGCGCGTCCTGGGGCGCTGCGCGGCGCGCGGCCGCGGACTGACTCACCACGCGCCGGCGACGGTGGCGCCGAAGTCCACTCCCGGTGCGCCGACGGCGACGGGGCGCTCGGAGAGCACCTGCATCAAGCCGCCGTCGAGGTCCGAGGCCGTCCCGCGGCTCATGAAGGAGAGGCGCGAACCGCCGGCGGCGTTCACCCACGCGGTGACGAGGTCGTCGGTCTCGTTCGGGTTGTCGCCCATCACTCCCGGGGCTCGCGCCGCGAAGGGACCGATGCACGTGCTCGAGATCGAGGTGTTGGCGGGTGGCAGCGTCGCACCGTCGAAGGTCAGCCCCGTGGGCGAGCCCCGGTAGAGCGCCTCCGAGCCGCCGCCCCACACCACCACGTCGCCGTAGCCGTCGCCGTCCATGTCGCCGGCGCTCGACACGCGCTCGAAGCCCGCGGCGACGACGAGGTCCTGACGCGACACCACGCGGTTCGACGTGGGCTCGAAGCCGTACACGTGCAGCGTGTGGTCCTCGGCGGTGTACACGACGATGTCGGCGCGGCCGTCGCCGTTGAGGTCCATGCCGCCGGCCACCGAGGCGCCGAAGGTGGGCGTTCCTCCGACGATCGGGAGGGACTGCAGCGACGTCGACGTCGGGCTCGTCAGGAGCACGTCGATCGCGCCCAGGACGCCGGTGCTCGACGGGATCGCAGGGTTGCCGGCGACGAGGTCCGCGCGGCCGTCGCCGTTGATGTCGCCGGCCGCCGTGAGGAACGCGTAGTGCTGGCGGTGGTCCGAGAAGCCCATCACGGTGGTCATCGCGAGGGGCGTTCCCGCCGTACCGCCGTAGGTGATGTGAAGCTGCGCGTTCGCGCCGGCGCTGTCGAAGCTCGTGTACGCGACGTCGGAGTAGCCGTCGCCGTTCATGTCGCCGACGCCGGTCACCGGCAACGCGCCGAGGCCGAAGCCCGTCGTGGGGGGCGGGAACGTCGGGGCGACGACCCACGAGGGGTCTCGGGTGAAGGTCCCGCCGCCGGCGATCCACACGGCGGCGTCGCCGCTGCGGTCGGCGACGACGAGGTCCACGAGGCCATCGCCGTTCACGTCGCCGGCGCTCGACACCACCGCGCCGAAGCCTCGCGAGCCCGGGTCCGCCGCCGTGGGCGTCGAAGTGAGCACGAACGAGGGAGCCGCGCCCATCATCAGCGGCCTGCCGCCGCGCCACACGAGCACCGAGCCGTGTCCGGTGACGGTTCCCATGCGTGTCATCGGCACGCCGACCACGAGGTC
>CAIMWA010000361.1 GCA_903845045.1 uncultured delta proteobacterium
CCCTCGTCCTCGGCCGTCGCAGGGCTCTGAGCGCGGCTCAGCGCACGCCGCGGAGCTTCCAGCCGACCTCGTCCCACTCTCGCGCGGGGTCGCTGTCCCAGACGATGCCGCCGCCGACGCCGTAGTGCGCCCCTGCCGCGTCGCGCACCACGGTGCGGATCGCCACCGACAGATCGACGGTGCCGTCGGCCATCACCACACCGTAGACCCCGGTGTAGAGCCCGCGGCGGTCGGCCTCGAGACGCGCGAGGGTCTCCATGGCCGCGAGCTTCGGCGCGCCGGTGACGCTGCCCACCGGGAGCATCGACGAGAGCATGGCCCGCGCCGGAAGCTTCGGGTCCACCTCGGCGCGCACCGTCGAGACGAGGTGGTGCACGAAGCGATGCCGCTCCACGGAGCAGAGCGCGGGCACCGTCACACCGCCCGCACGCGCGACGCGGCCGAGGTCGTTGCGATGCACGTCCACGGCCATGGCGTTCTCGGCGCGCTCCTTCGGATCGGCGGCGAGTGCGGCGGCCTCGGCGGCGTCGGCGCCGGGGTCCTCGCGGCGGGCGCGGGTGCCCTTGATGGGGCGGGACAACGCGACGCCGGCGCGACGGTCCCAGCGCAGCGCGCACTCCATGCTCATGGCCGCGACGGTGACGTCGGCGGTGCGCGCGAGCATCGCCCGGGGAGCCTCGGAGGCGGCCACGCGCGAAGCCATCCAGCCGTCGTCGACGCCGTCGCAGTGCGCGCGCAGCGACGCGTTCACGAGGTACACGTCGCCGTCGCGAATGCCCTCGCGAACGGCGCTCACCATCGCGGCATGACGCAGCCGCGCGTCATCGCCGAGGTCCCAGGTCGGCGCCGCGTTCCTGGGGGGCGAGGGCTCGACCGGCACCTCGTGCTCCGGGACGAGCGTCGCAAGGAACACAGCCGGACATCGATCGCCCGGGGGCCGATCGTCGTGCACGGGGCGCGGCGCCGCGCCGTGCCAGCAGGCGTCGTATGTGGCCCAGAGCAGCGCCACCGGACCCTCGTCGCCGCTCGCTTCGGGGAGGCTCGCGTGCAGCGCATCGAGGGCATCGCCGAGGGCGTCGAGGGCGCCGTGCGGTCGATCCCACGCCGCAGTGCAGAGCACGCGGTCGACGCGTCGCAGCCAGGCGCGGTCGTCGAGGCGCAGGGCCACGGCGCCGGGGCGTGCGGCGGCCTGGGCGAGCATCGCCGGGGTGAGCGGGGACGGCACGGCGCGCAGTGTAGACGGCACGCGCGTTGTGGTGTTGTCTGCCGTCGATGTCGAAGCGCCTGGTCCTCGTCGGTGCGTGCTTGCTGGCGGAGGCCTGCCAGGGTTCGCAGAGCATGTCGCTGCGGGTGTTCACGCCCGACGGCGGTGATCCCTGGGTCGGCGACGACGCGGCGACGCAGGCGCGGCTCCGCATCGAGGACCACCAGACGCCGGACCAGACGGTCACGGTGGCGAGCGACGGTTCGTTCTCGCTGCAGGTCGTGCTCGCGAACCCCGATGCGACGGTGCGCGTGGTCGTCGAGGCGCTGCGCGGCGGCCAGGTCGTCGGCTGGGGCGGCACCCCGCTCGCGCAGTGGGGAAGCTTCGGACCGGTGCTGCTGCCGGTGTACGTGCAGCGCCGCGACACCCTCGCCGGGGCGCCGTGGTCCCCCGGGGCGGCGCGCACGTCGCCGATGCTCTTCGAGCTCGCCGCGCCGTACGTGACGGCCCTCGGCGGCGCGGTGCAGGCGGCGGCCCCCGACGTCTTCGACGACCTCGCCATGCGGCGCGTCGACGGCGCGGCGGTGCTCGACGACACCTTCAACCGCGACGCCTCGGCGATCAAGCTCACCGACGGGACGATCCTGCTGGTGCGCGGGTGTGCGGCGCTGATCTGGAGCCCCGGCAGCAACACCATCACCATGCCCACCGACCGCATGCCGCCGAGCGACCGCTGCAACATCATCGGCAGCACGGTGGTGCAGGAGCCGAACGGCGGCGGCCTCGTCGTCGGCGGTCGCACCGGGGCCATGGCGAGCGCGCGCGTCGACCACGTTCTCGGCGACGGAACCTGGGCCACCGCGCAGCCCCTCACCGTTCCGCGGGACCATCCGTCGGCGGTGCGGCTGGGTGAGAACGACGCCCTCGTGGCCGGCGGTCAGGGCGCGACGGCGGACTTTCTCGAGCGCTACGGCCTCGCGCTGATGCCGGCCCAGCGCGCGCTGCACACGGGCAACGACCGCGCCGACCATCGCACCCGCGCGGCCGTGGTCTTCGCCGGCGACGGCGTCGCGCTGGCCCTCGGCGGCCTCGACGCGGCGGGTGCCACCGCGACGGAGGACCTCCTGCTCGACACGCGCTGCGCCACCGGCGGGTGTCCGGTGCTCCTCGGCACGCGCACGCTGCTTCGCCAGCGCCGCCGCGACGCCGTGGCCGCCCTCGCCGAGGGCGCGCGCGTGGTGGCCGCCTCGGGCACCCTCGACGACGGTACCGCGGCGTCGGCGGTGGAGATCATCGACGTCACCAACGCGCGGGATCCGCAGGCTGGCGTCACCATCGCGTCGCTGCCGTTCACCGGCCTCTCGATGCTCCCGCTCACCACCGGCGCCGTGTGGATCGCCGGCGGGGGCCAGACCACCACGTGGTTCTACCGGCACTGAGCCCGCGGGCGGCGATCAGGCCTGCGTGGGCACCGCCGAGCGCTTCCGAAGGAACGTCGCGAGGGCGGTGGCGATGCCCGCGAAGCCGATCCAGTCGCCGGCGAGGTCGTAGGGCGTGCTGCGCTGCCGCAGGTGCACCGTCGCGACGACGTTCTCGCGGGTGAAGGTGCCGCTCTGCGCGAGGGTGCGCCCGGCCGCGTCGATGACCGCGGAGACGCCGGAGTTCGCGGCGCGCACGAGGTCGCGGCGGTGCTCGATGGCGCGGAACTTCGAGAGCGCGTCGTGGATCCACGGCTCGGCGCTGTCGCCGAACCACGCGTCGTTGAGGATCACCGCGAGCAGGTCGGGCTGCGCGCGCCGCTGGAACGCGCTGACGAAGCGCGGGAGGATGTCCTCGTAGCAGATGAGCGGGGCCACGGTGCCGCCGGGGATGGGCAGCGCGCGGAACGTGCTGCCGCGGGTGAAGTGCCCGCTGTGCGGCGAGAGGTCGTACACCTGCGGGAACGTCTCGCCGCCCGGGATGTACTCGCCGAACGCGAGCAGGTAGACCTTGTCGTAGCTCCCGCGGATGACGCCGTTGGCGTCGGTCATGAACGCGGTGTTGTAGAGGTTCGGCCGCTCCGGCGTGCCGTCGCGCACCGAGAGCGCGCCGAAGAGCACCGGGGTCTGCAGGTCCCAGTCGGGGATGTAGCTGCGGATGTTGCGCACCTCCTCGGGGATGCGGAACGCGATGGCGCTCTCGCTCCACACGAGGAACTGCACGCCCTGCGCCTCGAGCGCGCGCGACGCCTCGAGGTGCCGCATCAGCGCGATGACGGGGTCGTTGCGCTTCTCCATGAGCCCGAGGTTCTGCTGCACCACGCCGACGCGGAGCGCGCGGTCGTGGGCGTCGTGCGCCGTCACCTCGCGAATGCGCCACGCGCCGTAGGGCAGCGCGAAGGCCCAGAAGGCGAGCGGCGCGAGCAGGGGCTTGAGTCGCTGCGTCCACGGTCCCGTGCGCACCCACGCCTCGGCGAGGGCCACGTGGCCGAGCACCAGCGCGGCGCTCACCAACAGCACGCCGCCGAGGTCCGCGGTCTGGCAGAGCAGCGGCGCGTCGTGCAGCGAGGCCCCGAGGTACCACGGGAACAACAGCGGAAAGGTGAGCTCGAGGCCGGCGTGGAGCAGCGGCACCGAGGCCAGGCGCGGGAGCCCGCGGGCGTCGGCCCGGCTCACCAGCCACGCGAGGAGCCCGTACTGAAAGCCCTGCGCGATCCAGAGCAGCGACGCGAGGGCGATGCACAGCGCCGTCGGAAAGCCCGAGAACGTGCGCAGCATGCCGACGATCCAGCTGAAGCCGCCGGCGAGGGCGACGGAGCCGGTGATCCATCCGAGGCGGAGCGCGCGCCACCCGGTGCGGCCGCGCAGCGCGACCAGCATCGGCGCGAGGGAGACGAAGGCGAGGGGGTAGATCTCCTTGCCCGCGAAGCCGAGAAAGATGCCGAGGCCGCTGGCGACGGCGCAGAGCAGGGCCCATCGCTCGCGCATCACCGCGCGCACCGTCGGGTGGGGATGCAGGGCCGGCGCGGAGAGGGTCGGGGCGGGGTCGGATGCCATTGCGTCTCGGGGGCTGCGGACGGTACCACGGCAGACCGACGGCCCATGCACATCGATCGCTACGACCACGCGCCGCGCCTGCCCGACGGGGACAACGTCGACCTGCGCGAGGTGATTCCCGGTGACGGGGCATTCTTCCTGGAGATCGGTCCCGGGCGCGGAGCGTTCGCGCTGGCCTACGCGGTGGCGCACCCGGTGCAGCGCTTCGTGGCGATGGAGATCCGCAAGAAGCTCTCGGTCACCCTCGACGAGCGGCTGAAGGCCAAGGGCCTCGCGCACGCTCGCTGCTTCGCCGAGGACGCCGGCGTCGCCCTTCCGCGGCTGCTTCCGTCGGGGTGCGCCGTGGGTGCTGCGGTGCACTTTCCCGACCCGTGGTGGAAGAAGCGCCACGCCAAGCGCCTCGTCGTGCAGGACGCGTTCTTGTCCGAGCTCGGACGGTTGCTCGCACCGGGCGCGCTGCTGCTCGTGCAGACCGACGTCGAGGACCGCGCGCAGGCCTACCTCGAGCGCCTCGCGGCGTGCGGCGCCTTCGAGAACACCGCGGGCGCGGGCTTCGCCGACGAGAGCCCCTTCGCGCCGGCGCGGTCGAACCGCGAGCGACGCGCGATGGAGGACGGGCTGCCCATCTACCGCATGGTGTTCCGACGGCGATGATCGAGCGGGAGACCTGGGCGACGGGGAGCGCGGGGCGGCTCCGGCTGCGATGGACGCTGCCGAAGGGCGAAGGTCCGTTTCCGTGGCTGATGTACCTGCAGGGCTACGCCGCGGGCAGCGTCGCGTTCTACAAGGACGCCGATGATCCTCTGCGCTCGCTGCTCGGCGAGCTGAACGAGGTGGGCTACGCGACGGTGCGCGCAGAGAAGCGCGGCCTCGGCGGCAGCGAAGGTCCGCCGGCGGAGGACGCCTCCTTCGAGGAGGAGCTCGACGACTACCGCTCGGCGCTTCGTGCCGTCGTCGCCGCGGAGTGGTGCGACCCCGATTTCGGCGTGCTCTTCGGTCACTCCCTCGGCGCGCTGCACGCCCCGCGGCTCGCGGCGGAGTGCAGGTCCGTGCGCGGCGTGGCGGTGTACGGCGCGGGCTGGCTCACCTGGGCCGAGTACAGCGTCGCGCAGCGCCGCCGCGTGCTGGCGATGCAGGGCCGCGACGACGACGAGATCGAGGAGCGGCTGCGCATCCAGCAGCGCTTCGACGCGCGCGTGCTGCAGCAGGGCGTGGACCCCGAGCGCGCCATCAAGGGCCTCGAGCGCTACCGCCAATGGCTCGGCGTCGACGAGCACGGGCGGCTGCACGGGCGCACCGGACGCTACTGGCGCGAGGTGCAGGCCTGCCCCGTGGCGCGTCCGCTGCTGGCCCTCGAGGTGCCGGTGCTCGCGATGTGGGGATCGTCGGACTGGCTCTCGGAGCGCGCCGAGCACGTGGCCCTGGTCGACGCGGTGAACGCGAAGCGCCCGGGTCAGGCCCGCTTCGTCGAGGTGCCCGGCGCCGACCACGCGTGGCGCGTCCACCCCACGCCGCTCGCCTCGATGACCTCGGGCTGGACCGGCGCCTACGCCCCGGCCGTCTCCGACGCCCTCATCGAGTGGCTCGACCTCGTCGAGGAGCGCTAGGGCTTCGGTCCCACCGCAGACGGGGCGACGACGGCAGGGGGCGCTCCGACGACGGCATCGGCCGGCGCGCCGACGATGGCGGCGTGGGCCACCGGGTAGCCGTGCGACTCCCAGAAGCCGATGCCCTCGTCGATGACCGCGGTGTTCGCGAAGTGCCGCGTCCGAAGCTCGTCGACGACGTGCCCCGAGGCGGCGTGCGGGCACGCGCAGTACGCGAGGATCCACGTCCCGTCGTGGGGAAGCCGGCCGGTCATGTCCTGGATGTCGTAGAAGGGAA
>CAIMWA010000362.1 GCA_903845045.1 uncultured delta proteobacterium
CACGGCTTGCAGCGAGGCCCGGCCCTGTCCGTCGATGACCTCGAGCTCCGCCGCCATGGCGCGAGACACCGACGGGTCAGCGGTCTCGGCGAGGCGTTGAAGCTGAAGGATGCGGGCGCTCGACTGGCTCTCCTGCAGGGCGCGCTCGGACTGGTCCGCCGCGACGCCGGCGAGGTCCACAGCCTGGTTCGAGACGTCCGCGGTGATGCGGCCCGCGCGCACGATCACCACGCCGAGCACCGCGAACACCAGCGTCGCCACCCCGGCCAGCAGCGCCGCGTAGCGAAGCTGGAACCGCGCATCGAGGAGGTAGTTGCGCACGTGCCGCTTCGGCTTGCCCCCGGGCGCGGCCTGCGGCTTCGTTGTTTCGTTCGCGGACGGCGCGACCATGGAGTCCTCCGACCCTCATCGTAGCCTGCCCCGCCGGGGATCACCGCATTGCTGCGTCGGTTGCGCGCCGGCGCGCGAGCGAGCCATCCTCGCAGCGGTGCGTAGGACGGCGTTGCAGTGGGCCGTAGCGGTGTCGATGGCGTCGATGCCTGCGGGGGGCTTCCCCATCCGCGTGGGCAGCGCCACGGAGCTCTCCATCGATCCGAGGGTGTCCGCGGACCGCCACGAGCTCACCGTGTCGATGCACCTTCGCGACGACCGCGGGGCTCCCCTCGGGCGTCGGCCCCTCACGCTCTCGGTGACGACCTCCCACGGACGCACCCTCGGAACCGAGCTTCGCACCGACGAGCGCGGCGACGCGAGCTGGGACGTCGCCGCCGGAGAGGCCGAGCGCTCCGTCGTCGTCGACGTGCAGTTCGCCGGCGAGGAGCGCTTCGCTCGGTCCGCGGCGCACGCCGACGTGGATCTGGATGCGCCGTTCGTCACGGTGGAGCTCCTCGCCCCGACGGAGGCCATCGCGCTCGGCCAGGCGCCCGCGCCGCTGCTCGTTCGCGTCGACACCGGCCGCGCGGCGTCCCTCGCGCCGGGGCGACTGCCGGTCGACGTAGCGGTCGTCGCCGAGGGGCGCTCCGACGTGATCGCCGCAGGCGTCACCGACGCTTCGGGGCGCGCCACGCTCGAGGTCCTCGCGACGGCCTTCCGGCGCCCTGGCGTGTACACGCTCCGTCCGAGGGTCGAGGTGCGGCCCGGGCGTCCACCTGTCGAAGGCGCCGCGCGCTCGGTGCTGGTGCACGCGGCGACGGACATCGTCGCGGCGGTGGTCTCGGAGCCCGAGACGCCGCGGGTGCGCATCCGCGGGGATGTCCGGGCCGTGGGCGGCGAGGCCGTTCCCGGGGCGGCGATGCGGCTGCTGCGTGGCGACGAGACGTTGGCGGCGGCGCGGTCGGACGTTGGCGGGACGTTCATCTTCGACGTCGACGCCGAGCGGGCGGGCCTGCTCGGGTCCGTCGTGCGGGTCCGCTTCGACCCCGCGGAGCCGTGGTTTTCTTCGAGCGAGAGCGCGCCGCTGGTGCTCGGCGAGGCGCCCTCGGCACCGCTTCGGTGGGGGTGGCTGGCTGCGCCCTGGGCCGCCGTAGGAATCGCCTTCGCGGCATGGCAGGCCGTGCGACGTCGACGCGCGCCGGCTGGCGAAGCCCCGGCCGCCGAGCCGCGGGTCGACGAGGTGGTCCGCGTCGGCGAGACCGTCGGCGGCGCCGTCGAGGTCGTCGTCGAGGCGTTCGACCGATCGACGGGCCGGGCCGTGCGCGGAGCCGAGTGTTGGTCCGCGGAGAGCCCTGTTCCGCGCGCTGCGTCGACGCCGTGGTCCGCCGGGCGTGATGGAACGTTGAAGCTGCGGGTGCGCGCGCCCGGCTACGAGTCCCGCGGCGTCGAGGTGCGGCTTCGCGGGGGAGGGAGGCACGTCGCACGGGTCGGGATGCTCGGCTGGCGCGAGGCCCTCTTCGACCGCGCGAGGCCGCGCATTGCGCGAGCGGCCGGCGGTTCCGGTGCGATGCCGACGCCGCGCGAGGCCGCCGCCGACGCCCCATGGGTCGGGCTCGTCGAGGCCGGCGCATACGGGCCCGAAGCGCCGGGCGAGCAAGCGGTTTCCGCCGTCGAGTCGGCCCTCGCACCGTCACCGCCCCGCGCCCCGAGCGGCGTTGACGCCGCGAATTGATGGGGGATAGGTTCCGGCTCCCTCGCGGTGGCGGGGGCGCGTCCTCCGACGCGCGAGGAGGCAGTGGTACGGGATGGAACTCTGGCAAATCGTTCTGCTGCTGGTCCTCGTCGCGGGCGCGGTGGTGTTCTTCCTGCGAGGACGCTCGCGGCCGCAGCTTCCGACGGGCGACGAGGACGCAAAGGGCTCGCTGCCGCCTGCGGCGCCGAAGGTCGCGGGGGAGCTCCCGCGGCCCGCGGCGGAAGCGTCGGAAAAGTCCGGACCACCGGCGGTAGCACCGGCCAAGGTCGTCGCGAAGGCGCCCGAGAAGGCCGCCGAGAAGGCTGCCGAGAAGGCTGTCGAGGCGGCGACGGAGAAGGCCGCCGAGGCCCCTGCCGCGCCGGAAGAGAGCGTGACGGCGAAGACCGGCGCGGAACCCGACGAAGCCCCTGCGGTGGTTCCGACGGCCGAGGCCGCGGCGCCCACGACGAGCGCTGCCGAGACGGCCGCAGTGGCCGTGCCGACGCCCGTGCCGCCGGCGATGGTGGAGCCTCGGGAGGCCGCTCCTGCGCGACCCATCTCGGCTGCACCGCGTCCGCAGCGTGACGGGGCTGCCGTTCGCCGGGGCCTGGCCCAGACGCGCGCGGGGTTCATGGACCGGCTCTTCGCGGTCTTCGCGGGCAAGAAGGAGATCGACCCGGCGCTCCTCGACCAGCTCGAGGAGACCTTGCTGACGGGTGACGTGGGCGCTCCGACGACGCGGCGCCTCGTCGACGGCGTGCGCGATCGCCTCGGTCGCAACGAGATCACGGACCCCGCGAAGGTGTGGGACGCCCTGCGCGACGACGCGCGGTCGCTGCTCGACCTCGAGGCGGGGACCTTCGGTTCGCGCTGTACCGCCGCGCCGATGGTCATCTTGATGGTCGGCGTGAACGGCGCCGGCAAGACAACGACCACGGCGAAGCTCGCAGGACGCTACAAGCAGGACGGCCAGCGGGTGCTGCTGGCCGCGGCGGACACGTTCCGCGCGGCCGCGGTGCAGCAGTTGGAGATGTGGGGTCAGCGCGTCGGCGTTCCGGTGTTCAAGGGCAAGGAGGGCGCGAAGCCCAGCGCCGTGGTGTTCGAGGCGGTGACCAAGGCCGTGGCCGAGGGCTTCGACGTCGTCATCGCCGACACGGCGGGACGCCTCCAGAACAAGGCCCCGTTGATGGACGAGCTGCGGAAGACCCGCGACGCCGCGAGCAAGGCGCTGCCGGGCGCGCCGCACGAGATCCTGCTCGTGCTCGATGCCGTCACGGGGCAGAACGCGCTGAGCCAGGCCAAAGAGTTCCGCGAGGCCCTCGAGGTCACCGGCGTGGTGCTCACGAAGCTCGATGGCACAGCGAAGGGCGGCGTGATCCTCGCCGTGGCCGACGAGTTCAAGCTCCCCGTGCGCTTCATCGGTGTCGGCGAGCGCGCAGACGACCTCCGCGACTTCGACACCGCGGAATTCATCGACGCACTTTTCTCGCGTGAAGAGAGCGCCTCGGCGTGAGCGCCGCGCACCGCAAATGCTGTTGCGACGCGCGGATGCTGCGTGATATAGTCGAAGCGGAATTGGCGAAAAATCCTGCGATTCCGAACAGTTACGGTCGCAGAAGAGGGCTGTTGTGACAGGCACGATGACAGGGGTGACGATGGGTCGAGGAAAGATCGTCCGAGCGCTGCTGACCGCGGCTCTCCTGGGCGCGCCGTCGCAGTTGCTCGCGCAATCGCGGAGTGCGCAGTCGCGCGGTGCGCAGCCGGCGCCTGCGGGCGACACCGGCTCCATGGACTTCTCCGCGGACGAGGCCACGACGGCGCCCGCGGCGACGCCCCCGGCCGACGCTCCTTCGACCGCGACCTCCCCGAGCGGCTCCGGAGACACTCCGTTGCCCTCGCTGACGGTTCCCGGCGGCGAGGTTCAGGCGGCGCGGCACCCGCTGCACGAAGAGATCTTCGCGGTGCAGCAGATCAGCGCTCTTCGCAACCACCGCTTCGAGCTCAACCCATCGGCGAACTTCTCGCTCAACGACCCGTTCGTGTCGCACACGGGCTTCGGGTTGACGATGAACTACTGGATCTCGAACGTGCTCGCCATCGGCGTCACGGGCGTGTTCTTCCAGGGCCTCAACTCGACCTCGGACATGAACTACTTCGTGGGCCGTTCGTCGGGCCTCGTCGTTCCGATCAACGAGTACCAGCTCGCGGCTGCGGTGAACTTTTCGTACGTGCCCTTGTACGGAAAGTTCTCGATGTTCAACCGCTTCATCTTCCACTGGGACCTGTATCTGACGGCCGGCGTGGGGATCATGCGGACGCGTCCGATCCCGGCGATCGACCCCGAGGTTCGCACCTTCGATTGGAACACCCGCATCATGTTCGATGCGGGCATCGGCGTGCGCGTCTTCGTGTCGCGCTCCGTGGCCATCAGCGCGGAGCTTCGGAACTTCGTGTACCCCGAGCTCCTCGAGAACACGTCGACGAACCTTCCCGAGACCGGCCGCGGCACGAACGGCGCGATCACCACCACGTGCACCGCGTGCCGGCGCAACCCGGCGAACTGGACGAGTGAGAGCTCCCTCACCGACAACGTGATGCTGTCCGTGGGCCTCACGCTGTTCCTTCCGTTCAGCTTCTCGTACCACCTCCCGAAGTGAGCGAAGAAAGATGGCATCGATGAAGCGCTTGTTCGGAACGCTGGTGCTCGTGGGGAGCTCGCTCGTGGCGAGCACCGCGGGGGCGCAGGAGATCCAGATCCGCGGACCGCTCGCCGGGGCGCGCAGCGTGTCTCACCTCGTCCGCTACCGCGAGGGTCGCCTGGCCCTCACGCCGACCGTCGGCATCACGCTGCAGGACGAGTTCTCCCGCGCGATGTTCGCGGGCCTCCGCGCGCAGTACCACTTCACCGACTGGCTCGGGCTCGGCGCCGGGTTCCTGTACGGAGTGCCCTTCGACACGTCGCTGACGTCGCAGATCGACCAGCGCGCGCCGGGCGGGACGCCGAACATTCCGAACCGGGCGAACTTCTCGCAGCAGATCGGCCAGCGGAACTACATGGTCGACCTCTACGTGTCGTTCATTCCGCTGCGTGGAAAGTTCGCGCTGTTCCAGAACCTCGTCGCCGACCTCGACTTCTACGTCGTCGCCGGCGCCGCGATGGTGGGCCTCACGGAGCGTGCCGACTACAGCCTCGGGTCGCAGACCTCGGGTCTGACGCCGGAGCAGACCGCAGCGTTGCAGACGTCGTGGGCGCGTTCGCAGAACGCCCGCGCGAGCCGCATCGCCATCGCGCCGACCTTCGGGTTCGGCCTCAACTTCTTCATCAACCGCTTCATGTCGTTCAACGTCGAGTACCGCGCGACGCCGTTCCAGTGGAACCGCGCGGGCACCGACGAGAACTCCACGGCGACGCGCTGCGGCGCCAGCGGAACCGCTTCGTGCGCGGGCTTCTCGGACCTCGTGTCGACGTACTTCCCGCGCCGTGCGGGCGACACCCCGGTGTCCGTGGTCGACTCCAACGACCGGTCGTGGAGCTTCAACCAGATGGTGACGCTCGGCTTCAGCGTCTACCTGCCCACGGCTCCGCACATCGGCCCGTGACCCGCTTCACTCCCGGCGTGCGCCGGGGGTGAAGATCAACCACCGGGGCGGCTGTCGTCGCGCCCGGTCCTCCGCAGCCCAGCGAGCCCGGGTACGTTGCGAGCGCATCCAGCGCCGCAGCCCCGCGATCGCCACGGCACCGAGCAAGAGAACGCCCGCGAGACCCGACCCGGCCCACAGCGGCGCCAGAGCGAAGCGGTCGTGGACCGCGCCGCGCCACTCTTCCTCGAGGCCCGCGGCCGCTCGGCCGTAGGCGACGTGCAACGCCTCGACGAAGGTGTCGCCCGCGCGCAGCCGCTCGGCGAGCACGGCCAATCGTCCGGCGCCGTCGCGGCGGATCAGCCATGCGACGATGTCGGCGCTCTCGGCGTAGGCGAGGTCCACGGCTTCGGCGCCGCCGTTGAAGCGTGCGTCGAGCTCGTCCCAGCGCACTACGCGGTGCTCGACGCTGGCGCGCGCGAGCGCCTCGAAGCGGTCGAAGGATCGCTCCCCCGACTGGTTCACCGCGAGACCCTCGCTGAACCAACGCGGCGACGGCGCCTGGCCCGTCGCGACGCCCCACACGAGGTGCGCCAGCTCGTGCCGGGCGACCTGCGCCACCGCCGTCGCCGACCCGTCGCCGGGCGAGCGCGCCGAGACGATGGCCATGCCGATGGACGCGTACGCCACCCCCGAGGCGTAGGCCGGCGGCGGAAGCTCCGGCGGAGCCAGCGCGCGCATCCCTGCCGCCTCGTTCGCGAAGCGCACGGACAGCCGCGGGAGCTCCTGGAGGCCCAGCGGCGTCGCCACGGCGGCTGCGTCGTCCGCGAGGCGGGCGATGGCCCCGGCGAAGAGAGCTCGCTGCGCCTGGGGGTAGCTGATCGCGAGAGGTCCGCGCTGCTCCGTCGCGAAGCCCGCCGGGACGTTCGGGATCGACAGCGCCAGGCCTCCGCCGAGGACGTCGCCCGTCTGCGCGGGGCCCTGCGCGTCCGCCACGGACCCAGCGAGAAGGAGCGCGAGGCCGGCCAGGGCCCTACGCAGGGCGTTCATTGGCCGCCCCGGTGCACCACCGAGAGCGTGGTCTGCGGCGTCCCTTCGTCGCGGAGGAGGATCACGGCGCCGACGATGCCGAGGACGACGCCGCCGACCACGAGCCAGGGCCATACGCGGGAGAACGTCGCCGCGCGACGCACCGGCGCAGCCGCCTGGGCAGGCACCGCGGGGTGCGCGGGCGAAGCGCTGGCGTCCGTCGGGACCGCCGGGGTCGCCGGCACCGAAGCGTCAGGGTTTGAAGAGGCCGGGGTTGCAGGGGGAGGGGAAGCTGCCGGGCGGGATGCGTTGTTCACGGTTTCCGTGAGCAGAAGCACCACCGCGTGGGCGTCAAACGATCGCGCGTCGGGCGTCGCCGCGAAGCGGTGGTGGGGCACGTCGTAGACGCGGGCGGCCACTCCCTGCGCGCGCGCCGCGAGGGTGACGAACCACGCGCAGCCCAGCGCATCGCCGACGGCGTCGAGGGTGGCTCCGTCGGCATCGGTGGAGCGCAGCGCTCGGCGAGCGGCAGAGCGGTCCGCCAGGTCCGCGGGCACGGCGCTCTCGCCTCGCAGCGCGTCGCGGGTGCTGGCGTCGGCGACGACACGCCACGCGGCTTCTGCACCCAGGACGGCGTCGGTCTCGCGCGCGAGGGTACGCACCGCCTCGTCCGCATCGCCGGCGACGGCGAGGCAGACCTTCGGAGCGGGGTCGGCGTTCGCAGAGCCCGCGGCGAGCAGCGTGGCGAAGACGATCGTTCGGGTGCTCACGGGGCCTCCACGGGCGGTTCGAGAAACGGCGCGGCATACGGCGGAACCAGCGGAAGCGGGTCGTCGGGCACGCGCCACGCCTCGCGGAGGTACACCTGCTCGAGGCTCAGGCCGTGCGGGGGGGCGGTCATGCCCGAGCGCGTGCGGTCGCGGTCGGCGATGCGCGCCGCCACGACGCCGGGCTCGAGCTTGCCGCGGCCCACGTCCACCAGGGTGCCCGCCATCACGCGGACCATGTTCTTCAAGAACGCCGTCCCCTCGACGTCGATGTGCACGATGTCGGGGCGCTCGGCGGTGCGCGTCACGGCGACGCGAAACACCGTGCGCACGGTGGTCTTTCGCTCGCAGTCGGCCGCGCGGAACGCCGCGAAGTCATGGGTGCCGACGAAGGAAGCCGCCTCGCGCTCCATGCGGTCCACGTCGAAGCCATCGTAGATGTGCCAGAGGCAGTGTCGCAGCAGCGGGTCGCGGTCCGGACCGACGAGCAGCGAGTACCGGTAGCGCTTGCCCGACGACGCCGTGCGCGGGTCGAAGTTGTCCTGCACGTACCGCGCGTCGGTGACGACGATGGAGCGCGGGAGCATGCCGGTCATGCCGAGGCGCCAGCCGCGGTCGGAGATGTCCGCCTCGGTGCGGAACGCCGCGACCTGGCAGCGGGCGTGCACGCCGGCGTCGGTGCGACCGGCGCCGCGGATGATGACGCGCTCGCAGGCCATGCGGCTCGCCGCGATCTCGAGCTCCTCCTGCACCGTCCTGACGCCGCGCTGACGTTGAAACCCGGAGAACTCGGTGCCGTCGTAGGCGACGATGAGACGGACGGTGCGCATGGAGCGTCCGCCGGTGTACCACCGCTCCGCGGCCGTTGCCTTCGCTTGACAACGGAGCCGCGCGGAGTGCCGAATCGGCGGCGAAATCGGCACCGCCGAAGGGGGCCGGAGGGAGCGAGCGCATCGTGGACGACACGCAATCGAACAAGGATCTCTCGCGCGCGGCCGCGCTCGTCGACGACGTCATCCGGCGCCTCGGCCTGGACCCCGAGCGCGTGGCGATCCAGGTGCCGGCACCCAGCCGCGGCTGGTCGCTGCTCCGCGGGAGCGCCGCGGTGGCGATCTTCCTCCGCCCGGCGCGCGACGGCGAGGACTCGCCGCAGCTCCGCATCGTGGCGCCGATTCTCCGCATCGCCGCGGGCGATCCGCTGGGTCTCTGTCGTTCGCTGCTCGAGCTGAACGCCGGCGGCCTCGGCGCGGTGAGCTTCGGCCTTCAGGGCGACCGCGTGGTCGTCGTGGCCGAGCGCCGCACGCTGGACCTCGAGCCCGCCGAGGTCGAGTACCTCGTGCAGCGCGTCGGCGCCGTTGGCGACCACTATGACGACGAGCTGATCGCGCGCTTCGGTGGCACCAAGGTCACCGACCTCTCGTAGCCGCGCGCTGCCCGTCCTCGCCGTCGGCGCGTCGCTGCTCGCGGTGGCGTCGCCGGCACGCGGCTTCGACGCCGAGCTCACGGCGGACACCAACGCCTCGGCGTGGCAGGTGCGCGGGCCTGCGGGCGCGGCGGTGCTGTCGCTGCGGCGCCTCACGCAGACGCTGACCCTCGCCGGCGCCACCCGGCCCGACGATCCGCGCGATCCGGTGCTTCGGGTGCGCGCGCGCCTTCGCATCGACAGCGATTTCGGTACGAGCTGCCAGCCGGGAACGGACGCGTGCCTCGACGAGCTCAACGCGTCGCGGGCGTCGGAGTTCGCGCCGCTCTTCGCACGCCGCGCGGTGGACCTTCCGTACGCGTACGTCGAGCTCGCAGGGCTCGGTCGCGGCGCCGTGGACCTTCGCGCCGGGCGCCAGCTCCTCGTGGACCCGCTGGGGTTCTTTCTCTTCGATGGCGTGCTTGCGCGGCTCAACGTCGCGCGCGTGGCCTCCGTGGAGGCGTACGCAGGCTACGAGACCCGCGCTGGCTTTCCACTGTCGAACGGGCGCTTCGAGCGCGACGGCCTCTTGCGCGCGGACCGTGCCGACTGGGACCGCTCGCTCGCCACGTCGGTCTTGGATCGCGCGGCGGCGCCGGCGGTGGGCGCCTCGCTGGACGTGCATCCCTCGTCCCGCGTCGAGGGGCGATTCTCATGGCGACGCGTGTGGAGCGCCGACGGCGTCGTCGAGGAGTCGGTGGCGGCGCGCGGGGCGGTGGCGCTCGGCAGCGTCGCGCGGCTCTACGCCGAGGCGGTCTACGTCGTTCCGCTGGCGACGGTGTCGCTCGGAACGGCAGGCATCGAGGGCTACCCCGCGCGCGGCGGGCGATGGACCGTCGAGGTCTCGCGGGTGCGTCCGGTCTTCGATCTGACGTCGATCTGGGCCTCGTTCTGGATCGACCCGACGGACGAACTCCGCGCCGCGTACAGCACGCCCGTCGGGCGCGGCAACGACCTCTCGCTCGCCGCTTGGGGCCGCCGCTACGCCCTCGACGCCGAGACCCTGCCCAACCACCCCGCCGACGTCGCCGCGCCGTACAACGGCGGCGCCTCGGCGTCGTTTCGTCGGCGTCGCGACCGTTGGGACCTGGCGGTGCGCGCGGCGTTCGAGGGCGGCGACCTCGGCGTGCGCGGCAACGCCGACGCCGAGCTTCGCGCCTGGGTCGTGCGCGGCGTCATGCGCGTCGATGCGATGCTCTCCTTCGTGCACGTCCGCGATGCCTTGCGCCCTGATCGCGCCCTCGACGGCGTCGGCGTCGTCGCGGGCGTGATGTTCCCGCTCGGCCGCATCGCGCAGCTCGCCGTCTCCCTCGAGGACGACGTGAACGGCATCGTGGGGCAGCGCATTCGCGCGATGAGCGTCCTTCAACTCAGGAACATACCGTGAACCTCGTGCGCGCATGGCTGTCGTGGCTCGCCTTCGCGGTCGTGCTCTCGGTCGCCGCGGGGGCGCGCGCGCAGGCCGCCGCGGATGCCGACGAGGGCCCGTCGCACCTGATCTTTCCTGCGCAGCGCCTGCCGTTGCGCTTCTCGCACGCGGGACACCTGGCGATTCCGAGCGTCACCTGCACGCGCTGCCACGTACCTCGCGCGCCGCGCCCCGACGGCGGCGACGACCTGCTGCCGCGCGAGGCGACGTGTGCCGGCTGCCACCCCGTCGATCGTGCGCACCCGTCGACGATCGCGCAGTCCCCGCGGGGCGGCTGCGACCTCTGCCACGAGGGCTGGACCGCCGCCGCGCCGATGCGTGTCGCGCGCGTCGAGGTGCCTGTTCCCAACCTTCATTTCGCACACGCACGGCATGCCGACGTCGCGTGCGAGCGGTGCCACGCGACGGTGCGCACGGTGCGCCTCGCGACGCGCCTCGAGCTTCCCGGCATGCGCGTCTGCATCGCCTGCCACCGTCCCGGCGGAGCGCGGGACGCCTGCGTCGTATGTCATGTCACGCAGCCCGACGGGCGCCTGCGCACGCGCTTCGAGGACGGCGTGATGAACCCGCCGCGGTGGATGACGGGCTTGCACCACGACGCGGATTTCTGGGTGGGACATCGCGCGTCGGCCGCGCAGGACGCCACGCGCTGCGCCGTCTGCCACAGCGACGGCGAGTGCGCCGAGTGCCACGACGGGCGCGCTCGCGACCGGCGAACGCACCCCAACGACTACGTCACCGCGCACGCGGTGGATGCCCGGATGAACGGCGATCGCTGCGGCTCGTGCCATCGCGCGTCGACGTTCTGCGCGAACTGCCATCAGCGCGTCGGCGTCGCGCCCTCTTCGCCGGTCTCGGCGCGGGGCTTCGGTCGCTTTCACCCGCCCGCGGCGGTGTGGACCAGCGCGCCGGTGACCTCGCAGCACCACGGCGTCGAGGCCCGCCGGAGCATGCGGAGCTGCACCTCGTGCCACAGCGAGCAGGACTGTGTGACGTGCCACGCCAGCCGGACTCGGGGCGGCGGCGGGTTCTCGCCGCATCCACCGTCGTTCATGGCGCGCTGCGGGTCCTTGCTGCGCGCGTCCGAGCGCCCCTGCGCCGCGTGCCACGACGACCTCGACGCGCTGCGAATGCGCTGCCGCTAGCGGGCGCGGATCTTCGCGCAGCGCGAGGCGAGCACCGAGAGCGTCACGCCGTGCTCGCGCGCCACGGACTCGCGCGTGCACCGCGGCCCCGACTCGCGCGAGGCGAGGTAGTCGAGCGCCGCCAGCGCGGCGAGGTCCGGGGGCTCGGTGCAACGGGGGTCGGCGGTCCAGAGCGC
>CAIMWA010000363.1 GCA_903845045.1 uncultured delta proteobacterium
CGCTGGTACCCAACGACCCTGGCGCCCGGGACAACCCGAACCTGCTCATCGCCGCGCTGATGCCCTTTCTCGAGGGCACGGACCCGACGCACAACGTGAACGACGGGCTCGTCACGGTGCGCAGCGCGCGCTGGGGCACCTTCATCGGCTGCGTGCCCGCGGACCACTTCGACGAGGTCGGGCAGATCGCCGAGATGGGTCCCAACGGCGAGTCGGGCTTCGACCACATCGCGCTGTACCGGGACCTCGTGCACCGCGTGCGCGCCGACGGCTTCTGAGGGCTGCGATGGACGCGACGATCCCCACGGTGCTGGTCATCGCCGGGAGCGACTCCGCCGGGTGCTCGGGCATCCAGGCCGACCTGCGGGCCCTCGAGGCGCTCGGCGTGCACGGGCTCAGCGTGGTGACCGTGGTCACGGCACGCGCGCGCCGCGGGCTGCACAAGGTCGACGCCCTGCGCAGCGAGCTCGTGCGGGCGCAGCTCGCCGCGGCCGCCGAGGGCGCCGTTCCGCGGGCGGTGAAGATCGGGGCGCTGGGCAACGCGGCCGTCGTCGAGATCGTGGCCGACGCGCTGCGGGGCCTGGCCGACGTGCCCGTGGTGCTCGACCCGGTGGTGACGCCGCGGCAGGGGCGGGCGCTGCTCGACGAGGCCGGCTTCGGGGCCTTCGTGCGCGAGCTCGTGCCCGCGGCGACGCTGCTGGTGCCGAACCGCGACGAGGCCGTGCGGATCCTCGGCAAGCCCGTGGCGACGGCGCGGCAGGCGCGGGCGGCGTGCCAGGCGCTGGCGGCGATGGGTCCGCGGGCGGTGCTGTTGAAGGGCGGGCACTTCGACGGCGCCGAGTGCGTCGACACGCTCTGGGACGGGACCGCGTTCACCGAGCTGCGCGCGCCGCGCCGGGAGCTCCCGCCGTTGCAGGGCCTGGGGTGCGCGCTGTCGTCGCTGACGGCGGCGGCGCTGGCCCTCGGGGCGACGCTCCCCGACGCCGTGCGACGGGCCCACGCGCTGGTGCAGGAGGCCGTGCAGCGACCACGGCTCCTCGCGCCGGGGCTGGGCACCCTCGGCGACCTGCGCGATGCCGTGCGGGCGCTGGCGCTCGTGGCGCCGGGCGGGAATGCAACAACGTAACTGTGTCCCCGCCGTCGGCGCCGGCGGGAATGCAACAACGTAACTGTGTCCCCGAGGTCAGCGACCGGCGTCGGCGTTGCCCGCGCGGATCGCCTCGGAGGGCGGGAGCACGAGGTCCACGCGCCACTGGCCGTCCTCGCGGACCAGGGGGACGTCGGCGACGCCGCCGTTGGAGCCGCGCACGGTGACCACCGCGCGCTCGCCGCGGATGCGCGACGCCATGCGGTCGGCGTCGACATCGACGCGGAGGCGCAGGCGCCCCGGAGCGAACATCTCCCAGGGTTGGAGCTCCCAGCCGGCGAGCTGCGAGGCCTGCTGCGCGCGCTCCGTGAGGGCGTCGCGGGCCCGCGTCGAGAGAAGCTCGAAGAGACGCTGCCGCGCGCCGTTGTCGCTGCGCGACGCCTGCACCGCGCGGGCGAAGGACTCGACGACGGCCTCGGGGGTCTCGCCGCCGGAGCGTCC
>CAIMWA010000364.1 GCA_903845045.1 uncultured delta proteobacterium
GCGCCCGGTCCAGCGAGA
The DNA here is from genome assembly GCA_903845045.1 of uncultured delta proteobacterium. Lineage (GTDB taxonomy): Bacteria > Myxococcota_A > Polyangia > Polyangiales > SCUS01. The sequence goes on from CAIMWA010000364.1 coordinate 19, forward strand.
GCCGCCGAAGCTGCGCGCGGATCCACTGGTTGGCGGGGTCGTCGTCGCTGCGCTGGTGCCAGTAGAGGTTGAGCTGCGCGGCTGGCAGCGGCACCGGCGGACGCAGCACGTGAAGCCCCAGCGTCGGCGCCAGGGGCATCGCGAAGTGCCGCGGCGCCGTCAGCAACAGATCGCTCTCGGCGACGATGCGCAGCGCCGTCTCGTAGCGCTGGCAGCGCACCACCACGCGACGGTGCGCCGACGCCTGCGCGAGCAGGTCCTCTTCGATGGAGGGCGTGTCGCGGCGCACGGAGACGGCGACGTGGCCGTGCGCGAGGTACGCGTCGCGGTCGAGGCGGCGGTGGCGCTTGCGCGAGACGACGCAGAACTCGTCGTCGATGAGGTGCTCGCGGCGCACGTCGGGGTCGCCCGGATGAAGAACGCCCACGGCGACGTCGATGGCCCGCGACGCGAGGTCGGCCCGGAGGCGGTCGAGGTCGAAGCGCACGCCGGCCAGCACCACCCCGGGCGCCGTCATCGTGAGCAGCGCGCGCAGCGGCGGAAGCACCGCGGGCTCGATCTCGTCGGGGATCGCGAGCGTGAGCTGCACCATGTCGACGCTCGGATCGAAGGCCCGGCCGCCCGCGAGGGCCCGCTCGACGGAGGCGAGCGCGTCGGCGATGGACGGCGCCACGCGCTGGGCCAGCGGCGTCGGGACCATGCGCGCTCCCTCGCGCACGAAGAGCGGATCGTCGAGGTGCTGCCGCAGCCGAGCGACGGCGTGGCTCACCGCCGACTGCGTGAGCGCGAGGGTCTCGCCGGCGCGGCTCAAGCTGCCCTCGCGGTGCACCACGACGAAGACCCGCAAGAGGTTGAGGTCGAGCTGTCCGAGCGGCGACCGACCATGCACGCGCTTCATGGGCATGTGTGAAGACTACTCGTTTGCTTCATCGGGCGGGGATTCCTACGGTGTCGATGACGCAGCGCAACGAACGCCGTCGACGAGGTGACCATGAGCAAGCCCACGGAACCCAGCCGCATCCCGCAGCCCCGCCCGCGCCCCATCGTGGGCAACGTGCCCGACATCGACCCGGAGACGCCGGTGCAGAGCATGATGGCCCTGGCGAAGGAGCACGGTCCCATCTACCGGCTCACGTTCCCCGGCGACTCCTTCGTGCTCGTCGGCTCGCGCGAGCTCGCGGTGGAGTTCTGCGACGAGGCTCGCTTCGAGAAGCACCTGTCGGGCCCCATCCGGCACATCCGCGACCTCGCCGGCGACGGGCTCTTCACCGCCGAGAACGACGAGCCCAACTGGGGCAAGGCGCACCGCATCCTCATGCCCGCGTTCGGCCCCGGCGCGATGCGCTCGTACTTCGACGACATGCTCGACGTGGCCGACCAGATGCTCACCAAGTGGGAGCGCTTCGGCGCCGAGGCCACCGTCGACGTCACCGACGACATGACCCGGCTGACCCTCGACACCATCGCCCTCTGCGGGTTCGGATACCGCTTCAACTCGTTCTACCAGCGCGAGATGCACCCCTTCGTCGACGCCATGGTGCGCTCCCTCGCCGAGGCCGGGCACCGCTCGCGACGCGTGCCGCTGCAGACGCAGCTCATGTTCCGCACGCAGCGGCAGTTCGAGGCCGACGCGGGCTACATGTACGGCGTCACCGACGCGCTCATCGCGCAGCGCCGCAAGGTCCC
>CAIMWA010000365.1 GCA_903845045.1 uncultured delta proteobacterium
CGCTCGGTGCGGCGTTGGTCTCCGCCGGTCCGAGCAGCTCGCCGCAGGTGTATACGTCGCGCAGGCTCACGAAGAGGTCCATCGGCAGCACCGGGGTGCGTTCGAGGTCCCGCGGGAGGAGCATGTAGATCCGCGCCTCGGCGTCGCCGGAGCGCGTGGCGACGCGGAAGAACTTCTGCGTCGCGCGGACCCGCGAGACCGTCGGCGCGAGATCGATGAGGAGCTTGCAGCGCGGCGAGCTCCACCCCTCGACGAGCACTCCGACCTGCACGAGGGTGTCGATGGTTCCGCGCTCGAATTCGGCGAGGATCCGCTCGCGCTCGGCGCCCGGCGTGTCGCCGAGGACCAGCGCCGGGCGAGGCTTGCCCCGCGGCCGATGCTTCGCGAGGTACGCGACGAGGTCGTGGGCCTGGCGTCGTGAGGAGCACGCGACGAGGCACGGCATGGCGGCGTTCGAAGTTGCGTAGCGAAAGAGCTCGACGGCGCGGAAGAACGGCGCCGACGACATCACGCGCCCGAGGGTCTCGGCGTCGAAGTCCCCGCCGACGAGGCGAACGAGGGAGGCGTCGGCGTCCACCTCGGCGACCCAGACCCGCATCGGCGCGAGGAGCCCCAGATCGACGGCCTCGGTGAGCCCGATCTCGTGGATCAGCTCGGGGAAATGGTGCGCGAGCCGTCGCTCTTCGTTCCAGTCCGGCGTCGCCGTGAGCCCGACGCGGATCGCGTTCGCGTCGAACACGGTGCGTAGCGCGGTCATGCGCGCGGTGGTCATCGCGTGGTGGGCCTCATCGACGAACACCAGCGCGGCGCCGGTGATCTGCGCTGGCAGCGCGCCGGACTCGGCGTCCTTCGCGAAGAGGGCGTAGGTGGTGACGTTGACGCCGCGGTCGGCGAGGTCCTTTCGGTCGCCGTACCACGCGCCGACGGGAACGCCGGGGGCGTGCGTGCGGAACTCGCGCACCGTCTGCTCGACGAGGGCGCGCGTCGGCACGATGAACACCGCGCCGAGGCCCGAGCGGACCACGAGGTGTGCGGCGATGACGGTCTTGCCGGTGCGAGGCGGCAGGATGATCCGGCAGAAGGGCGCCGCGCGATCGCGCTCCGGCCGCGTGACGACGTCGAGGAGGTAGCGGGCGAAGTCGTCGGCGACGCGCACCTGCTCGGCGCGGAGGGCGCTCGTCGCAGCTGCGGAGCGAGGCGTTTCGAGGCGCGCCACGGCGTGCGCGAGACGGTTCCGCATCGGGAGGTGGAGCGCGTCGAGCTGCGGCGCCGAGGGCGTCGGGGCGCGCGTCGCGGTGGGTTCCGCGGCGATCATCGGCCAAGGCCCGCCGCGCGCGGTGGTGTGCCACGAGCCGCTCCGAGTTCCGCGCGAAAATCTCGTGCTTCGCTCGGAGCAGTGACCCACCCGTCTTCGCCGACGCGTTGGCCCGGGTCGAAGAGCTGCTGCGTCGCGTCGGGCTCGAGCTCCACCCACCAGTGCCGCCGATGGCACCGCTGGCCGTTCAGGTACCCAGAGTTCGCGATGCGAGGAGCGCGAGGCACGGGAGAGTCATCGCGCTTTGCGACGGGCGGGTCCAGATGCGCGAGCGCGGCAGCGGACATTGGCTGACCGCGTCGTGGGTCAGGCCTCGACGAAGTACACGAAGGCGCCTCGACGGCTGCGGCGCTTCACGCGGATTGCACACGGCCCCACTGGGGCAACGTGCGGCGCGGGGTCGTGCCGTTCCGCGCTGGTCCACGGCGCAGGTGTCTACATCGACGACGACCTCTGCGTACGGCCGGGGACCACGGCGGGACCGAGGCGATGCGCCACCGACGGCGACTGCAAGACCGGGTGCTGCTGTGCACAGGTCTGCACGAGCGAGGCGATGTGTGGCGGAGCTGCGTGCAGAGCGTTCGGAACGAGCCGCGGATCGTGCGCAGCTACGCAGACGGCGTGCACACCGAGGTAGCAGCACGGAACCCAGGGCGGCGTCACGCTGCCGATGGTCGTCGGCGAACGATCGACGGCGACCATTCGTACAGAGCGGGCACCCCTGTCGAGGTCGCTACGCAACGGGCCGCGCGGCCCAGCGGTTTCCCTGGTTCCCGCTGCCGGTGCGTAGTAGCTGCATCCCTTCGCTCACCACCTGTGAGTGCCGGGTGAGGACGCGTCCCAGATGGTCGGCGGTGGCCCGATCGCCGAGCGGTCCCGGATCGAAGTACGCGACCGCAGAGCGCAAGCGAACGAACTGGTCGTTCGACGTGTTCGCGAGGCGGTCGAGCGCTTGGCGCACGCTGCACTCGCCACGGAACGTCGCCGCCATCTCGGCCCACCCCGCGATGAGGTCCGCGACGGCGTCGAAGGTCGGAGCGGTCGGCGACCGCGGCACATCGAAGGGCGCCACAGGATCCGGCTGCCCCGCCCAGACGAGCGCACCGCGCACCGAGCGGGACCAAGCCTCGAGTGCGGGCGGCGAAGGCAGATCCTGCGGAGGCCGGCCCGCCGCCCACCACGCACGGAGCACGGTGACCGCGGCGGCGACGAGGGCGCCACGGCGACTCGCGACGACAGCGGGAACGTCGCCTCGCGCGATCCTGAACGCCGCGAGCGTCGGCTGCATCTCGCGGCCCGAGTCCGCGAGATGAATCGCGACGAGTCCCGGATCCACGGGTTCGCCCGAGGCGGTCCAACAGGTCGTGAACCACACGATCGGGGATCGCAGTTCGAGTTTCCGGAGCCTGATCAACAGGTCGCGAACGTCCTGGGGGCGCCTTCGGAAGGCGTCGCGGAGATCGACGCTCCATTCGCCG
>CAIMWA010000366.1 GCA_903845045.1 uncultured delta proteobacterium
CTTCACCGCGGGAGCCGCGGCCTCGTCGTCCTCCGGGCGATCGCTCGCGCCGGCGAGGCGAAGCGTGACGTGCGCCCGCCGCGCGCCGTCGTCGTCCAAGGCGCCGAGCTCCATCTGGCCCTCAGCGAGGGCCATCGCGGTCGCCGAGCGCGCCGAGTACGCGGGCGGTCGCTCGCAGAGGACCTCGACGCGCTCCGGTCGCGCCGCGGCGTCGCTGATCGCCTGCGCGACGCCGTCGACCAACGGAGCCAGGTCGCCCACGCCGATCACCGCAACGCGCAATGCGAGCTGCGCGTGAGGGCAGAGCGCGAGGTAGCGCTGCACGACGGATCGCGCGGCGCCGGCGGCGTCGCTCGGTGAGACCACCTCGGGCACGTTCTCGTAGACCAGCAGGCCCGCGAGCCCGCGCGCCAGGAAGAGCTCGGCGCGGTCGTCCGGGAAGAGCCCCGGCGCCGCGGGCGCCACCTCCATCGCGCGGGCGATGAGCCGCCGCGCGGGCTCGGGCAGGCTCCGCGCATCATCGAGCGCTCGGCGGGTCGCTCGCGCCTGGCCGAGCGAGAGAAGGTGCAGCGGGCCGACGACGCGAACCGCCACCTCGCCGTCGCGACCACGGAGCGCGATGGTGTCCAGCGCGAGCACCTCTCGCATGGTCCGCTCGTCGCCCTCGGCCGCCGCCGCGAACAGCGCGATCGAAGCATCGACGAAGGCCGTCCACGCCGCCGCCAGCGAGGGCTCGCCGAGCAGCGAGGCGATGCCCCGCGTGAACGCGTCCGCCATCGCAGGCGCCTCGGGCAGCGCGCGCGCGGCGTCGACCAACGCACGCCGCGCGGCGCTCCACGCGGCGTGCGGCGCAGCGAGCTTGGCGCGGGTCCGGTCCGGGGCGCGCAGCTTCGGGGAGAGCGTCCCGGGCAGCGCGCTCAGCAGCGATCGCTCTGCGCCCTTCGCCGTCAGCTCCACCGGGTCGCCAGGACCTTCCAGCAGCGCCGCGAGAAGCTGCGCGAGCGCCTTCGGGAGCGCCGGGCCGACGAGGCGAACGCTGCGCGCAGCGACGCGCGTCGGGTTCTCCGGGGTGGCCGGCGACGGGGTGCCGCCCTGCCCCTGCGCGCCGATCACCGCTTCGACCGGCGACGTTGGAGCGGGAGCCGGGGACGGGACGCCCTCGCCACCCGTCTCGGCGCCCTTCGGCTGCGGCTTCTTCGTCGTCGGCACAGCGCCCTTGCCGCCCTTGGTCGGAGGCAGTGGCGCGGGCGCGGCGGGCTTGGTCTTCGCGCTCTTGCCCTTGGCGAGCGCCGCGGTCTTCACCACCCCGAGGTCGATCGTCGCCAGCGCCCCGCGCACCCCGTCGGAGCGAGCCCCACGGAGCGCCGCCTGCAACTGCTCCTCGACCGGAGCGAGCGGTCCACCGGAGGCACGGCGCCGGCCCTCGCCCGTCTCGGCGACCCGCACCAGCGCGTGGTTGGCGCGGAGGCGGTCCCCGGCGTCGTCCTTGCCCAGCTTCGAGTCGCAGACGAGGTTGATCCGCGGGAGGGCCTCGCCGACGCTGCGCCACGCGGCCGCGCCCTTCGTCCCTGCGCCCGCCACGGCATCCGCGAACTCGCACAGCGCGGCGACGCGCACGGACCCGAGGAGATCGGAGTCGTCGAGGGCGTCAACGAGCCCCGCCGGGAGGCCGCTCTTCGGCGAATCGCCCCACAGCTTGAACGACTCGCGGAGGTCGCGCTCGCGCAGCTGCTCCAGGCAGTCCCGGAGCCCGTTCGCCTTCGGGTGGGCGCTGACGCTGACGTAGACCAGCCTCTCGCCGCTCGTGACGCTGACCTTGTTGCGCCAGAGCGTGGCGCGCTCCGCCGCGCGCTGATCGGCGGCGACGTAGGCGCGCGCGTCGACGTTGGTTGCCTTCACCCCCGGCGCGGAGCCGACCACGTACACGTGGGGGCCGAGGCGCGCTCGAAGCTCCCGCACGGCGTCGAGGAGCTGCGCGGCGTCGAGCGTGACCGGGCTCAGCCGCACGCCCATGCGCAGCTCGTTCTCTTCGAAGACCCGCTTCGCAGCGAGCGCGATCAGGGTTCCGATGTTCATGAGAGCTCTCCCCCGACCTCGGCCTCACCGTCCGGCAGACGCCGGGCGACCCCGCGCTCGGCGGCTCGCGCGAGCATCTGCTCGGCGTTGTCCGATAGGCTCTCGTCGCTGACGTTCTCGACGCCCGCGCGGGCGAGGAACGCGATGTCCTCGGTGGCGTTGGCGCCGACGACCACGCCGAGCCCCTCGCGCACCATTCCGCAGAACGCCGACCACGGCATCGGGCGCTCGCCGCGGGCGACGTGCATCAGCACGAGCACCTCCACGAGCTCCGGAGTCAGCGCGAGGTACCTGCCCCAGCCGGCGCGGTCGCTCTGCGGGAGCACGCACCCGACCTTGCGCCCGAAGCGAACGGCGAAGTCATCCGGCCAGTAGATCTTGTCTTCGGCGTCGTCTCCGCCCTTTCGCGCCGACCCCGCGGCACGCGCCGCTGCGATGGCGCTCGACGCGATCTCTGTCACGTCGCGGCTGTGGGGGACCTCGACGAACGCGGCCCTGGCCCCGGCCTTGCGCATCAGGTCTCCCGCGAGCGGGTGCGATGAGGCCGCCTCCGCCACCCGGCGGTCCAGGCTGTCGATGCCCCGCCGGAACGACGCCACGGCCTCCTCGCGGAGCGGCTTCGGGGTCCGCTCCTCCTCGTTCGCGAGGGCGAGGAGCGCCGGACGACCGCCCTCGCGCCCCGCCCCGAGGATCTTCAGCACGAGGCCGAGGGAGCCGCCAAGCGCGACCGTCCGAAGCATCGCCGGCTTGCTCAGGCGCTGTCCCATCAGCGTCGTCAGCGCGGCGCCGAGGCTCCGGTCGAAGGCTGAACGCTCCACCGGCGCGGCGCGCCTCTGCTTGTCCACGAGCGGCGCGGCGAGCAACAGCGGGCGAAACGCGCGCGTGACCGGGTCGCCGTCGCTCAGCATGTGCGCCCGCAGCCTCTCGAGGCCCTCGGCCGGGAGGACGTCCGCGAGCAGACGACCGACGCCGAAGCGCCGGAATTGCTCAAAGCCGAGGAGGTCCCGGTGAGAGGCGAGCGGGCTGCACATCGCGGTGCCGGGCTGGTACACGCCGCCGTCGAAGGTCAGGACGGTGCGCGCCGCGGCGCGAATGGCCTCGACGCGATCGCGTCCCAGCTCCGTCGGGAACGCGCGCCCGAACGCGACGCCGAAGCGCGGGTCTGCCCGCATCACGCCCTCGGTGTTGTCCTCCCCCTCGATGTCCGTGCGGACGACGCGGGCGAGGAGGTCGCCTCCGTGCTCCGGAGCGCCGCCCAGCGCGCACTGCGCGAGGTCGTTCATCAGGTGGACGCCCTTGTAGGCGCTCGCGGTCGCCGGTCTGAACCCGAGCACGCGCTCGAACGCGCCCACGTGGCCCTCGTGCTCCATCAAGACGCGCTGCAGCGCGCCCAGATCAACCCTGCGCGGTTCGCTCATAGCTCGCTCCTCCCCCATCGCGTCGAACCACGCGCTCGGCCGCCACGAGCTGGCCCCGCGCCCGGTCGAGCACGGCGAACTCCTCGCTCGCTCCCGTCATCGGCTCGCCCTCGTCCCACCCGGCGATCTGCGCGAGGAAGCGGTGGACGCGCTCGGGAACCGCCATCGGGCCCGTCGAGCTCCGCGCGCGCCGCAGCTCGCCCAGGAGCGCCGGCGAGATCCGCAGCGACGCCTTGGAGGCAGGGTGATGGAGCCACGCGACCTCAGGCAGCGGCCCGAGCGCTCCGCCGAGCCACGGCGCGCGGCGCGGGCGACGGATCGTGAGGTCGTCGATCGCCACCGCGCGCACGGCGACCTGCGGGCGGGCCGCGACGGCCTTGGACTCGTAGCTGGAGCCGATCCAGAGCGGGACGCCCGCCGCGAGCCAGCCCGGCGCGTTCTCCTCCTCCCGCGCGGTGAGGTAGAGCCGACGGAGACCCAGGGTCACCTCGGCGCGGAGGGCGTCATCGCCGACCTCGCTCGGGAGCGGCGCCGCCGCCTCGAGCTCCGCCAGCAGACGGTCGCCGCGGGAGTGCGCGATCGCCACGAATCGCTTGAGCTGCCGCTGCTTCTCCAGCGCCTCCTGCTGCTTGCCGCGCGCCCACAGGCGTTCCGGGGGCTCGCCCGGCACGAGGTCGCAGAGCCACTGCCCGCTCGTGGGCTCGCCGGCGTTCCAGATCGCCTCGTCGCACTCCGGCCACGGGACGCGCGCAGGATCGACGAACGCGCGCACCGCGTCGATGAGCCGGCCGTGGCCGCGTCCGTTGGCGAGGTGATCGAGCGGCGAGGGCCAAAGCCCCTCCTCGGATTTCGCGAGGTCGTTGCGCAGCGCCGCCGGAGACTTCGCCGCCGACACCGCGTACGCCACCGTCGCCCAGAGCTCGCGGAAGGTCACGTGCTCGCCGAGCCGGCGCCCGGCGAGCGCCAGGAGCCGCGCGACCCTCGACCGCACCTCCGGGTCCTGCAGCAGCATCAGGTTGCGGCCCGCGGCGGTCTCGACGGCGACC
>CAIMWA010000367.1 GCA_903845045.1 uncultured delta proteobacterium
CCCTGCGCGAAGGCTTCGGCGGGCGACGCGAAGAGGTCCACCGGCGCCAGCACCACCGTGGGCGCCGAGTCGCCGCAGGCCCCGAGCGACGCCGCGAGAACGAGCCCCGCGCGCCGCAGCCCCCGCCCCGCGATCACTCCACGAGCCCCACGACGTTCCGCGACTGCCGCGCGAGGTCGATGGCGTTCTTCACCTGCTCGAAGACCGCGCGCCCGTCGTCGAGGCCCGCGAGCACCACCATCGGGAGCAGCTCGTCGGCCGTCACGAGCCGCACCGTCGAAAAGCCGAGCATGCGCGCCGCGAGGCTCTGCTCGTACTGCACGTCGCGCACGCGCCAGAGCTGCAGCGTGCTGATGCGCTTCGAGAACACGCCCTCCTCGACGTCGACGGTGCGCGTGCTGATGCGGTAGTGCGTGCCGCGCCGGCGCAGCTCCACGGACACCAGCAGCACCAGCGACGCCACCGCGCAGACGCCGCCGAGCACCGCGCCCACGACGTCGTTGCCCTGCAGCGCGTGCACGATCACCGGCACGAGCACCGCGAGCAGACCCGCGCCCGCGCCCGCCGCGTAGCGCCCGTACCACGCCTTCCACGACGGTCCGCCGGACCAGAGCTGCCGGGCTCCCTCGATCTGCGCCCCGGGCACCGAGGCCCCCGCGGGCGCGACGTCGGCGAGCATGGAGTTGCAGTGGCGGCACTTGATGGCGGCCTCCTGGATCTCCTCGGCACAGAACGGACAGCGCTTCATGGGAGCACTCTACACCGATCGCGAAGGTCCGCGATCAAGGCGCGAGCCACGGCCGCGGCGCCGGAGCCTCGACGATCATCGTGCCCGCCGGCGGCAGGTCGAAGACGAGCGCGCGCGCCTCGGGATCGACGGTGTGCGCCGTCACCACGAAGCCCGGATGCAGCGTCACGACGCGTGCCCCGGCGCCGTCGATGCCGGTGTCCACGACGACGTCCTGGTGCGCGCCGCCGTCGCCGGCGAGGCGCACGGTGAAGAGCAGTCCGCGGCCGGTGCCGTGGGGGTCGACGGTGAGCGTCACGGCGCCGTCGGCGGCGGTGTTGTGCTGCACCGCGACGGTCGGCCACACCGGGGCGCCGCTGCCGTGCAGCCACCCCTGGAAGTACGCGCCGAGCGACGCGCCGGTGCGGTGCTCGAGGGCCGTGCGGAGCTCGTCGAGGGAGAGCGCCCGGGGGTGGCCGAGCACGTCCTGCAGCGCGCCCATCACGGCGTCGCGCGAGTACCGCGCCTCGAGCTGGCGAAAGAGCACCAGCGGGCCCGGTCCATACGCGGACCCGTAAAACTGCACGAGCGGCACGTCGCCGTCGGGCACCGGCGGCTGCGGGAGCGAGCGCGACGAGTCCTTCCAGAGCTGGGCGGAGATGGCGCTGGTCGCGGCGCCGAGGGCGGTGTCCTCGTAGACGAACGCGAGGTACTCCGCGGCGGCCTCCTTCCACACGAAGTCGTGGACCGTGGCGACGGTGGTCTGGTCGCCGGCCCACTGGTGCGCCGTCTCGTGGAACAGCGTGTGCTCCAGCGAGCCCGCGGTGAGGGTCTGCGCGAGGGCGATGTTGCCGGGGTGCTCGAAGCCCGCCCAGGTCGTCGGCGCCACCGCGTAGCGAAGCTCGGTGCCGTAGGGGAACGGCCCGAAATGCCCCTGCAGGAACGCCAGCATGCCGCGCACGTGCGACGCGTCGAGGATCGTTCCGATGCGCGAGCCCGGCAGGTCGTACAGCGTGATCGCGACGCCGCCCGCGGTACCCAGCGACTGCGGCACCCACGCCGGGTCCGCGAGCACGGCGAAGGTGCTGTACGTGGGACCGCCATCGAACGTGAAGTCACACGACGTCACGGTGTCGCCCGCGGTGACGGTGCCCGGACAGAGCACCTGCGTGCCCGTCGGGTGCGTCACGTCGAAGTGGTACGTCGCGAAGTGCGCGGGGTCGTTGTCGCAGGGGCCGAAGCGGTCGCACTCGCCGACCCATGACAGCAGGTACGTGAACGTCGCGCCGGTGCGGTCCTGCCGCGTCGAGAGACCCACCTGCGTGCGCGGGAGCGTGCCCGTGGCCGGCGTCGCCGTCGCGCCGAGCACCACCGTCGCACCGATGGGCCAGCCGCGTCCGCCAGCGTCGCAGG
>CAIMWA010000368.1 GCA_903845045.1 uncultured delta proteobacterium
CCGGGGTACGAGCACGTCGTGGGGCTCATCGCGGAGCTCGCGGCGAAGAGGGATGATCGGGTGCGGGAGGTGAAGGCGCGGGGACGGGGGTAGGAAAGTAGGCCGGGCGCATTGGTCCATGTGACGTATTCCGTCCACGAAGAGGTACCGAGCCAGACACTCCCGAAGGCTCGCGTGCTAGGGTCGCCCCGGTGGGTGTCCGGCACGGAACGGGGAGAGCGATGCACGAAGTCGTGTTCGTGCGCCGGGCATCGGCCTCGCAGTGATGAAAGCCGGCTGCGGCCCGCTTCAAGGAGCATCCCATGCAACTCGATCCCTTCCTGACCGCCTACGATCCGACGGACCTCCCCGCTGGGAGCGTGGATCCCTTGGGCTTCGATCGCGCGTACGCATGGCTGGCCGACAAGATCCTCCCGGGGCTCACGAACGTTGCGAGCCAACCTCGGTACTTGTCGGTGCTCTGCACGAGCATTTTCCTCGCCGACGAGCACTTGCCCGCGGCGTCCCCGAGGGAACGCGAGCGGCAGCGACGCGAGGCAGCGCTGCGGGTAGAGCGCTACTGGGCCCTTGGATGCCTTCGCGCCGCGAGAGCTTCGGGAGCCGACACCACCGCCGTCCGCGGCATCAACTACGTGAAGGCTGCGGCTGCGAAGATCGATGCGTCGGGGGATCGTTCGACGCGCGCCGACTACCGGCTGCTGTCCCGACAGGCGACCTACGGCATGGTCGGCATCTACACGACGGTGGCGCGAAACCTCCGACTGCTTCGCGACGACGGATTCGCCCTGGGCACCGAGCTGGGACCGCGTCTCGCCCAAGGCTTCATCGAGGCCACCGGGCTCGACGAAGCCCTCGCCAAGAACATGGTTCGCGGTGACGAGGTATCGCTGAAGCGCCTCGACACGTGGACCCAGGGAGCCGCGGTCGGTGCGACGACGGGAACCGCCGAGCGCAAGGTGCTCGGCGAGGCCCTGACCGCCCGTGACGTCCGGCGCCGCATGGTCGCGTTGCTCGCGAAGCACCCTGTACGTGAGGACGAGGAGGAGCCACGCCATCTCGCACGCGTCCTCGGCGCGCTCGCAGCGACCGAGCACGACCTCGATCTCCGCGAGGCGTTGCGCGCGATCGTCGCGTTCGAGGCCGCCTATCGGGAGGTGGTGGCGTCGTTCCTACGCTTGGTGTGGCAGTGCCAGGCGGTGCCGCCCTTCGCGGTGGCGCTTCACGACATCGAGAAGGACGCTTTGATCGAGGGGTCGCGCCAACGGCTCGCCGTCGCGTCGCGGGACCTCGAAGCCTCCTTCGAAGCGTCGCGCACACCGGCGTTTCGCGAGGGGCTGGAGCGCGTCCGCGACGTCCGTACGTTCCTCCGGGTCGCCGCGTCGACACGACACCCCGGGGAGTTCGCCCTCGCCATCGTGCGGCGCCACGGCGAGGTGCAACGCGCGAAGGTGTTCCGTGGACAACCCAAGATGCCGTGGCTCGAGGTGCGGGACGCAGCCGTCGTTCCCACGCTCGCGGCGGCGCAGCGCGTCGATCGCGCCCCGACGCGCGGCGACGACGTCCCGTCGCACCCGTACCGTACCTGGGCGGCGTGCCAGATCGCGCGGGCCGGAGGTGTCGCTTGAGCCCGAAGAACGCGGCGAGGCGCTTGGTCGACAGGCTCCCAGGCGATCCGAAGCTCGGCGACCTCGAGGCGCTCTTCGCGACGACCTTCGACCTCGATCCGGGGTTCGTGGAACGCGATTACCTCCCGTCGATCCTGGGGCTCCCGGCCATCGAGGACCTCAGCAGCCACGGGCGCGCCCAGCTCGAACTCGGCCTGGCGAGACTCTCGGCGGCTTCGTTGGTGATGGAGGCACGGCGATTCCAGGGGCGCCCGCGAAGCCTGCGGCTGCACGTGCAGCCCGCTCGACGGCCCGGCTCGGGGGTGTTGCACGCCAAGGTGACCGTCGCGGTCCATGGCCGCGCCGTACGCCTCTTCGTCGGGAGCGCGAACCTGACTCCGGCGGGGTACCGCGCAAACCGCGAGGTGGTGCTCCCGCTCGTCGCCACGGAGAAGAAGCCCGAGGAGGCGCGCCTTCTCCTCGAGGCGCTCGGGGGGATGCGCTCGCTCCTCGCGCCTTGGTGGAATGAAGCGGCCGAGAGCGTCATCGCGCGCGCCGAGACGCGCCTGCGTCCCTGGGCCGTCGGGGCGGATCGTCTCGATGCGGCGTTCCTCTGGGGCGGCGGCGAGGTTCCGCTTGCACGGCAGTTCGCCGAGCGATGGCCCACGGGTGAGCGCGTGCGAGACGTCCAGATCGTCTCGCCGTTTTGGTCGGACGCCGACAACGACGGTGTGCTGACCCGGTTTCTCGCCGCCTTCCGGGCGCGGGGCGCGAAGATCGAAGGCGCCACCGTGACACTCGTGTGCGGTGCCGCGCAGGACCCTCAGGGTCGGTGGCTGCCCGCGCTGCCCGAGTCATACCGCCACTTCGACTTCCGTCGGCTCGGCATCACCGTGTGCGCGGTTCCTGCGCGGCCATGGATCGACCCGGAGGACGGCGGCAGCGAGGACGTGCGCGTGACGCGCGGGCTTCACGCCAAGGTCGTCGTCGTCACCGGTGACGTCACCCGTCTCGCGTATGTGGGGTCCGCAAACTTCTCGTTGCCGGGTTGGGGGCTCGCCTCGCCCGCCGCGGCGAACATCGAGGCGGGCGTCGCGTGGACCGCCGGTGCGAGAACCGCGGCCTTTCGAGCGCTGGTCCCGCCGCTCGAGGGAGAGCCGATGGAGCTCGTGGGCGATGGCCGGTTCACCGTGGCGCCCACCGCCACCCGAGGGCGGCCCGATCCTGGTGTGCACCGATGTGTCCTACCGCTACCTGGGAAAGTTCGAGGCCCTGGCCGGGGTGTCGCTGAGCATCTGCGGTGGGGAGAAGGTCGCACTGCTGGGCGCGAACGGCTGCGGAAAGTCGACCTTGCTGAAGA
>CAIMWA010000369.1 GCA_903845045.1 uncultured delta proteobacterium
AAGACCTGGACGATGCCCGCGGTCGTCGGTGGGCGGTGCCGAGTGCGTTGGATCGCGGCGGCATCACCGTCGTCGCGGTCCGGCGCAGGACGCCCTCTCGCCGCAGTCGCCGCTTAATGTGGAGTTAGATCGTGGCGCCGAATGCGCGCTGGTTTCTGATCGCCGGATGCCTCGCAATGACGCGGGTTGCTCGCGAACGTCCGCCGTTCATCCTCTGCTCGTTGTGGTGCACCAGCGCCTCGTCGTCCCCGCGAAGCGATGTGATCCGACGTCGCCGCTGCGCCGGATCAGCAAGAGCAACACAAGGTACGCCGAGTCGCTGGGTTGCGAGGGGTCATCGTAGGGTCACGACGCGGCACGCTACTCCCTTCGTTCGATGGGCTGCAGTGTCCAAGTTCCACGCAATGCGACCGAAGGCGGGGACCACCCGGATCGCGGGACGCAATTCCAGTAGATCGCGAAAGAGACGCTGCGAATGGTGCGAGACATCGCCTGACCTCCGTCGATTGCAAAAGGAAGGAGCGAGGTGAGGCGTTCAGGAACGGTTGAAGGAAGTGGCAGCCGAAGGGCCATTCGCTGCTCGTGGACGCCTACACGCTTCGGTGTGGCGGACCGGCTTGGGGAGTCTCGGGCTTGTACGCCCCCGCGTGGCCGACGGAAAGTCGCGATGGCGCCGTGCGTGACCGTGCCTTCGAAATACTTCGCGCACTTCGCGTGAGACACATCGCGGGATAGACGTCCCTCTGCGGGCGGAGTGGACAGCGACCCTCCTCACATGCTGTAGTGAACGGCGAGTCGAGTCATTCAGTGGTGGCGCCGCAGGGAAGATCAAAAGCGACTAACTAGTACTCCAGACGAAAGGAGATCGCGATGGAAGACGTGAAAAAGTGCCCATATTGTGCGGAACAAATTAATGCAGATGCAAAAAAGTGTAAGCATTGCGGCGAGTTCCTCGACGCGGTAATGCGTGACTTGGACGCACTAAAGAATCAAAAGCAGCAGGTATTCATGAATGCGGGCGGGGGAAGCTCGTCTTCATCGGGCAACGCAAGCCTTTCAAATCTAAAGGAGTTTAATCATTTTCCGCATATCTGTACTTCAATTATTACTCTCGGATTGTGGATACCGATTTGGGTGTACTTTTATGTGTCTCGTGATCGGAGATTCTATGCTTGATCACGTGAGCATTGGTAGGGCCGCGGGCCGAACGTGCCCGGAGGCTGTCCGATGAAGCGCCCGCCCCTCAGCATGGAATCGAGCATGTAATCGCGCGGTCGTTCAGCGGCGCTCGGCGCGATTTCTCGGATGTCCTCCGGCACCGAGATCTCGGCTCTGTTGGCGGGATTCGGCCCGCGCTCCGCACGATCGCGAAACCGCGCAATTCGATGATGCACTCCACCGCCAACGAGCGCGAGTTCGCGCGGGTGAGCGGCCTCACCGTCGAGAACTGGCTTCGCCCGGGCTGACCGCGGCGGAGGGACGGCGTGGCGCTCGGCGCCCGCTGCGAAACGAACTCCCCCGCCGACGCCGCCGGCCGCCGTCCCGTGTCCAATTGTGTCTGTGTTTCTCTGTCTCTCGGACACGGACGATGGCCCTTGTTTCCTCGCCGTTTCTCGCCTCCGTGTCTCCCGTGTCCGCCCCCTGCTCAGCTCCCCCCGCGCTCAACCCGCTTTCACATCACCGGTCACCGCCGCAGCTGCATCCAGCACCGCCCCGGCGAGCTCGACGGCGTGACGCATCCGCAGCGCCCCGCCCTCGAGGAACGCCACCGCCCGCTGCCAGGGCACGGAGTCCGCAGGCAGGGTCCGGAGCACCGCCAGGGCGAGGGTTCGGGCGGTGTCTCCGGCGGGTCGACCCTCGTCGATGGCCCGTAACAATTCCTCGGAAATTGCAGCGTGGGACAAAATGCTGTCCCACGCGTGTCCCAAATTGCTAGAAAACGTCTTGTTTTCTAGCGTCTGGAGCGAGCTTCCCAAGCCGTTGGTCGGCAGTTCGACTCTGCCCGGGGGTACCGAAGACACGAGCCGACGCGTACCCTCCGACCTGTGACCCGCCACGCAGCGGACCCACCCCATGGAGCGCGAACGCACCGAGCCCGTCGACCTCTGTGACGCC
>CAIMWA010000370.1 GCA_903845045.1 uncultured delta proteobacterium
CCGCCGCGGCCGGCACGATCCCGACAGGGCAGAGCCCGGCTGCTCGTCCGCCGGGCGTGGGCGATGCGAGCCGTTTCGTCGGGAAGAGTGGGGAAATGATCCTCCCCACCGGGAGATCGTAGATGTGTAGAAGTGATAGGGCTGAAGCCCGGGGCACTTCGAGTGAAGCCCGTTGCACGGGCTGTCCGCAGCACTCACGAGGTCGGGACGATGGCGCTGCAGCCCGCGGCGAAGGCGATCGCGAACGAAATGGATGCTCCGCCCATCGTCGCGATCCTCGACCACGGTGCGTGTCCGGAACGGCGAGCGTCGAGACTGTCCGCGTCAGCCACCGGCGACGGTAGCATGGGGGGCGGCGGGACCGAGCCGAGGCGCGACGCGTCCGCGCGGTTCACGACCTACTCCGAGGGCTGGTACTCCCGAATGCGCGAGCGTTCGACGATCCAGAGCCTGCCGACGAAGGATCGCTCCTTGGCAGCCGCGGCGAACGTCGAGAGCGCTGCGTCGATGGCCTCGCGCGTCACCGGCGATGACAGCCGCAGGACGATGATCCCCGCGTAACGATCGGGCGGAAACACCATCGGGTTCGCGAAGTCGAGATCGAGAGAAACGAGCGCACGCGCCTCCGCACGGCAGACCTCGATCACCGCGCGATCCGGGCAGGAAGCGAGGCCCTGTTCGGCCACCGTCGCAACGTCCATCCCTCCGAGCGCAGCAGCGCGGCCCCGCGAGTGCCCAGGTTCTCGTCGAGCTTGATCCTCACGCGGCGTCGCCGCGAACGAACACCGTCCGCTCGCGCGCCATCTCGGCCCCGTAGGCGAGGCACGCGCGGACGTCGTCGGCCTCGAGCCCGGGATGGTCGCGCAGGATCTCGTCTTGCGACGCGCCGCCCGCGAGAAGGTCGAGGACCAGCGACACCCAGATCCGATGCCCGCGGATGCAAGGCTTGCCAAAGCACACGGCAGGGTCGACGGTGATGCGCCGCAGCAGCTCGTGGTGGACCATGGTGTGGACGATACTCCGATCCAGCGTGCCTCGCACGCAGAGTCCTGTTTCCCCGTGCGAATCGGACATCAACGCCGACGGACGCCGCGACGCCACGCACGGCTGCGCGGGCTTCTGCCGCTGCGCAAGGCGTGAGCCGATTCGCGCCAACGCCCGAGGGCAAGCCCGACGAGAGTTCTCCCGCGTCCAACATGACGGCTCGCGCTTGTTCGCACCATCGGCATTCGCGTACGCTCTCCGCAATCATGAAATGCCGATCCTGTGGGTGGGAGCACACGGACGAGAGCAAGAGCTGTGCGGCGTGCGGCGCTCCGTCGATGGCGTG
This sequence comes from uncultured delta proteobacterium, assembly GCA_903845045.1. GTDB lineage: Bacteria > Myxococcota_A > Polyangia > Polyangiales > SCUS01. The sequence continues at coordinate 1,331 of CAIMWA010000370.1, forward strand.
GCTCGCCAAGCACGATCGGCTGCGCGGCCGCGTGATCGACGCGAAGTACGCCATCGTCGACGTGCTCCATGAGGGTGCCGATGGACGCCTGTACCACGGCGAATTCATCGCCACCGGCGAGCCGGTGACGATCCTGGCACTTCACCCCCACGTGATGCATCGCGGTTCGGCGGCGGACTTCACGCGGTTGTTCGGCCTGGCGTCGAAGATCCGCGATGACGGCGTCGTGCGCGTGCTCGACCACGGAGAGATCGAGGACGGACCGTTCTATCTCGTCATGGAGCCGGTCTGTCTCTCCCGGCCGTTCTGGACCGACGACGACGTGGTCCCGTCCTTCGAACGCGGCGTCGACGTCGCGCTGCAGGTCCTTGCCGCGCTCGAGGTGATCCACGCGCACGGGCTCGTGCATTCCGGCATCGACGAAGAAGCGATCTACGTCGCCGACGGCGACGCTGGCGACCGGGTCAAGGTGCTCCCTTGCGCCTTCGCGAACCGTCTCGACGATATCGCACCTCCGATCGACATGCGGCGGATGACGACGTACGGAGCGCCACCGGTGCGGCGCCTCGATTCGCTCGTCTCGCGTCCGATCGACGCACGAAGCGATCTCCATGCCGTTGGCATGCTTCTCTACGTGCTCTTGACGGGCCGGCCGATGCACAACGGGAACAACCCCACCGCCTTCGCCATGCAACTCATCTACCTGGATCCGCCGGACCCGCGAGTCCTCGTTCCCACGCTTCCCGCCGCGGTCGCGCAGATCATGATGCGCGCCGCCGCCCGGGAGCCTTCGGGGCGATTCCGGACGGCGTCGGCGATGAGCGCGGCGCTGCGGCGAGCGGTGGGTCTCGACGCGTGATCGGAACGCGCCCTTGGGTGAACGTGGATTTCGCTCCGGGTTCATCGTGCCGCCGGCTGAATGCAGGGTGAAGCCCGCGGGGCGGGCAGCAACGCCGTCGCACCGATCGAGGGAGAGCTGTGGACAGCCCGTGGAACGGGCTTCATCCGAGGTGCCTCGGGCTTCAGCCCGAGGTACGAAGGATCTGGAGCAGGCGGATGATGAAACGTCGCAGGAGATTCGGTCGCCCATCGCCCGCCGACCATTCCCACCCCCAAGGGCGTTATCCTTTGGCAGCGCGTCGCCTGGCCCATGAAATGGGCGGGCGACCTTCCGCAAGCCTCGCGTCGCGAGGCTCGGCACCGGACAGACTCGCGTCCGCAAGCCTTGCGGACGATTGCCCGCGGGTTCACCCGCCGGGGCAACGAGCGGGTTGCCGCCGATGCCCCCCACCCCCCGCCCGCGGTACAACCACCCCGCGATGCGCCTCTCCGACCTGCCGATGCCCCTCCGCGCACCCTTCGCCGGGGTGCCGCGCGTGGTCACGCTCGGCGGCGGCAGCGGC
>CAIMWA010000371.1 GCA_903845045.1 uncultured delta proteobacterium
CCGGCGCCGCCGACGATGCCGACCTCGACGCGCAGCTCGCGCTCGCGCAGCAGGCGGTGAAGACCCTGCGCGACGACGTGCGCGCGCTCGCCGAGGCCGAGGGGTCGCTGGCCGCGATGGGCGCGTCCGCCGCGCGCGTCGAGCGCGACATCGCGTCGGCGACGAGCGCGCAGGTCGCCGACGATGCCCGGCGCATCGAAAACGAGGCCCTCGCCGCGACCCTCGGCGCCGCCGTGGACGCGCTGCCCGAGCGCGAGGCCGCGGCCACGCGGGCGACGGAGCTTCGCAAGGCGGGCGACGAGCTCGCGACGGCGCGCGCGCAGCACGTCGCCGCCCAGGAGGCCGCCGCCCGGGCGCAGCGGGCGTTGCGGGAGAAGACCGCGCGCTTCGTGGCCGAGGCCGCACCGCGGCTCGCGGCGGAGCTCGTCGACGGTGATCCTTGTCCGGTGTGCGGCAGCGCCGAGCACCCTGCGCCCGCGCATCGGACGTCGGGCGTCGCACGGGTCACGTCCGAGGAGATCGACGCTGCGCGGACCGATGCCGAGCGCTGCGCCCGCGACGAGGCCGCGCTCTTCGCGACGATCGCCTCGCGGATCGAGAAGCTCGGGCCCCTCGCGTCGCGCTCCGTGGCCGAGCTCGCCAACGACGTCGAGGCCGCCACTGCGGCGTGGAACGACGCGAAGGTCGCGAAGGGGTCGCTGGATCGAGTGCGCAAGGGCATCGCGGCCCTCGACGCGGCGAAGACGCAGCGAACGGAGAGGCTCCTGAAGCTCAACGCCGAGCGCGGAGCACACGAAGGAAAGCGCGCCGAGCTCGAGGCACGCGTGGCGGAGTTTCGCACCAAGGCAGCGGCCGCGGCGGGCGTCGACCTCGATGCGCGCGCACGCTCCCTCGATGGGTGCGTGAACGCAGCGACCGCCGCAACGAAGGCTCGAGGGACCCAGCGAGGCCTCGACGGCGCCCTCGCGCAGGCCCGGGACGCCCTCGCCAAGGCCCTCGCCTCCGCGGGCGAGCCGGATGTCGCCACGGCGCTCGCGAAGGCCATGGACGGCCCCGCGCTGCGTCAGGCCGACGACGAGGTCCGCGCGTGGGACGACCAGGGCGTGAAGCTCCAGGGACAGCTCGAGACGCTTGCGCAGCAGGGCGTTCCCGACGATCGGCCCGACGCCGAGGCGAAGTCCGCGGCCGCGGCGAGCGCACGGACGGCCCTCGACGCGGCGGTCGACGCCGAGACCGTCGCCGAGACGCACGCGACGAACGCCGCCGAGGCCCTCGACGCCGCCGACGCCGTGCTGCGCCGCTCCGCGAAGGTGCGCGCCGACCGCGAGGTCACCGAGCGCGTCGCGACGGTGTGCGCGGGCCGCGGTCCTGTGAAGCTGGCGCTGGAAACCTGGGTTCTCGCGGCAGAGCTCGAGCGTGTGACGGACGCCGCGAACGTGTACCTGCACCGCATGACCGCGGGGCGCTACGCGCTGCGACGCACCGGCGCGGCCACCCACGGCAACCGCCAGGCGGGCTTGGACCTCGAGGTCTTCGACGCGCACACGGGCCGCGGTCGGCGCACGGCGACGCTCTCGGGCGGGGAGCA
>CAIMWA010000372.1 GCA_903845045.1 uncultured delta proteobacterium
CGACCTGTTCGCGCAGCACGAGCGGCTGCACGACACGCTCCGCCGCGTGGCGCGCGAGCCGGTGTGAGAGGCGAGTGACCCTGCGAACGCTCCGCGGCGCCGTCGTCGGCTACGGCTTCATCGCTTCGCGCGGGCACGTTCCCGCGTACCTCCAGTCGGGGGCCGCGGGCGACCGCGCGCGCTTCGACGTCGTGGCCGTCGCCGACGTGACCCCGGCGCGCCTCGCCGTGGCCGCGCAGGACGTTCCCTCGGCGAAGCTCTACGAAGACTGGCGCACGCTCCTCGAGCGCGAGGCGAAGGACCTCGACTTCGTGGACGTCACCGTGCCCCCGTCGATGCACGCCGAGGTGACGCACGCCGCGCTGGACCTCGGGCTCCACGTGCTCTGCGAGAAGCCCCTGGCGCGCACGCGCGACGAGGCCCGCGGCATGCTCTCGCACGCGCAGTCGGCGTCGCGGGTGCTCTACCCCTGCCACAACTACAAGCACGCGCCGGTCGTGCGCGCCGTCCGTGGAATGCTCGACGAGGGCTCCATCGGCGACGTGAGCCTCGTGACGCTGCAGACGTTCCGCAGCACCCACGCCAAGGGCGTGAAGGAGTGGAACACGGACTGGCGCCGGCAGCGCAAGTACGCGGGCGGCGGCATCGCCATGGACCACGGCAGCCACACGTTCTACCTCGCCTTCGACTGGCTCCAGGGCCACCCGAAGTCGGTGTCGGCGCGGTCGTGGACGCTCGGCCAGCACGACACCGAGGACAACCTCTCGTGCTCGGTGACCTTCGACCGCGGCGTCGCCACGGCGCACTTGTCGTGGACGGCGGGCGTGCGCAAGGTGATCTACACGCTGCACGGCGACCGCGGCTCCATCCGCGTCGAGGACGACGCCATCGAGCTGTCGCTCATGACCCGTACGAGCGAGGGCGATCGCTGGGAGCAGCAGCAGCGCTCGGTGTCGTCGTCGTGGATGGACGCGTCGCACACGGCGTGGTTCCGCGCGATGCACCAGCAGTTCGCCGACGCCATCGAGCGCCGCGAATTCGTGGGCCGCGAGCTCCAGGACTCGTACCAGTGCGTCTCGCTCATCGAGGCGGCGTACGCGTCCGACGAGGCGCGCGGAGCCGAGCTGATGATGTCTTCGTTGGAGCCGCGGTGATCGACGTCGCGTGCTCCGCGGCGCTCCTCGCGCTGACGCTGCTGCTCGCCGTGACCTACGGCGTGCGCATGGCGCTGCGAGGGGCCGCGGGCAACGCGCGCGTCGACAAGGACGGCGGGAGCGCGCTCCTCGGCAAGGGCGCCATGTCGGCGGGGTACTGGGCCCTCGAGCCCCTCGGCGGCGTGCTCGCGGGGCTCGGCGTGACGCCGAACCTCATCACCCTCGGATCCCTCGCGCTGGGCCTCGTCGCGGCGGTGGCGCTGGGGCTAGGGCACTTCGGCGTGGCGGCGCTCATCGTCACCGTCGCGACGCTCGGCGACGCCCTCGACGGCATCGTCGCGCGGCGCACCGGCGTGGCCTCGGACGCCGGCGAGGTCGTCGACGCCTCCGTCGATCGCTACCAGGAGTTCACGTTCCTCGGCGCGGTGGCGGTGTACTACCGCGACCACGCGGGCTGGCTCGTGCTGACCCTCGCGGCGCTGCTCGGCTCGGTGATGACGAGCTACGCCACCGCGAAGGCCGAGGCGCTGCAGACCGAGGTGCCGCGCGGCTCCATGCGCCGGGCCGAGCGCGCGGTGTATCTGACCCTCGGCGCGGCCTTCACGCCGTTCTTCGCGCACTTCGCCGCCGGGCGCGCGGCGTGGGTGGCGCAGGCCCCGATGCTGCTGGTGCTCGTCGTCGTCGCGGTGATGGCGAACTGGGCGGCGGTGTACCGCCTCGCGGCGCTGGTGCGGGCCCTCGAGGCCAAGCGCACGCCGCCGCCGTCGGGAGGTCCCTCGAAGCCCGCGGGCGAGAGCGTGGCGCGCTCCTTGGGCAAGCATCAGCTCGGCGCCGTGGCGTCGACCGTCGCCGACTTCGGAACGATGGCCCTCGCGGTGGAGCTGCTGCACGTCTCGCCGGTGGCCGCGACGGCGCTCGGCGCGAGCTGCGGCGCGCTCACCAATTTCACCCTCGCCCGCACGTGGATCTTCCGCGGGGCGGACGGCGCCGTCGGGTCCCAGGCCCTGCGCTACGCGGTGGTCTCGGCGGCGAGCCTGGGGCTCAACACCCTCGGCGAGTTCGTGCTGGCCGGACGCCTCGGGGTGCAGTATTTCGCGGCCCGCGTCGTCGTTGCGGCGGCGGTCAGCGTCCTCTGGAACTTCCCGATGCACCGACAATTCGTCTTTCAGCGCAGCGCCGGAGCCGCGTCGTGAGCGCGCCTTCGCACCCGCCCGATCAGCGCCCGCACCTCGTCACCGCGATCCCCGGCCCCAGGAGCCGCGCGCTCCGCGAGCGCGAGGACGCGCACATCGCCCCGGGCATCCAGGGCTACGCCGTGATGGCGGGCATCGCCGTGGACCACGCCGCGGGCAGCGCCATCACCGACGTCGACGGCAACACCTTCGTCGACATCATCGGCGGCATCGGCGTGAACGCCCTCGGGCACTCGCATCCGAAGGTCGTCGCGGCGATGCAGGCGCAGCTCGCGAAGTGCGTCGTGGGGTCGCTCACGTCCGACGTGCGCACCGAGCTCGTCGAGCGCGTGGCGGCGCACGCGCCGGCGAAGAAGCTCCATCGGCTGCAGCTCTATTCAGGGGGCGCCGAGGCCGTCGAGAGCGCGCTGCGCCTCGCGCGGTGCCACACCGGCAAGTACGAGATGGTGAGCTTCTCCGGGGGCTTTCACGGCAAGACGCACGGCGCCCTGTCGCTCATGGGCTCGACCTTCAAGGACAAGCTCGGTCCCATGGTTCCCGGCTCGCACATCGTGCCGTACGCCGATTGCTACCGCTGCACGCTGAAGCTGAAGCCCGAGAGCTGCGGCCTCGCGTGCCTCGACGTGGCGCGCGCGCAGCTCAAGACGGCCACCGCGGGCGCCGTGGCGGCCTTCATCGTCGAGCCGCTGCAGGGCACCGCGGGCAACGTGATCCCGCCGGACGCGTGGCTTCGCGGCGTCGCCGACCTCGCCAAGGAGCACGGCGCGCTGCTCATCGCCGACGAGATGATCAACGGCTTCGGGCGCACGGGGCTCTTCTGGGGCCACGAACACTCCGGTGTCGAGCCCGACATCGTGACCATCGGCAAGGCCTTCGGCGGAGGCTTTCCGCTGAGCGGATTGCTCACCACCGACGCCATCGCCAGCGCCAAGCCGTGGAGCGTTCCGTCGGGTTCGTCGTCGAGCTACGGCGGCAACCCGCTTGGGGCCGCGGCGGGCGCGGCGGCGGTGCGCGCCATCGACGAGGAGGGCCTCGTCGAGAACTCGCGCGTCGTCGGTGCGGAGCTGCTCGCGGCGCTGCAGCCCTTCGTCGAGCGGTATCCGTTCGTGGGCGAGGTGCGCGGGCGCGGGATGTTCCTCGCCATCGAGCTGGTGCGCGACAAGGGCACGCGGGAGCCGCTGCCGACGTCGGTCACGCGGCGCATCTTCGACCTCTGCGTGCAGAAGGGCCTGCTCGCGATGACCTATGCACCCCGGGTGCGGCTGCAGCCCGCGCTCACGTTGGACGCGGCGACGGCGCGCAACGCCGCGGGGCTCCTCGCCGAGGTCTTCGACGAGGTCGCGGCGAGCCGGCTATGGACGCAACACTGACCCCGGCCTCGCTTCCGCAGTTCGCCCGCACCCGCTGGTGGCCGTGGGTGGCGTCCGCTCCCTTCGTGCTCTGGCCCGCCGCGTCGATGCTCCGCGAGTCGCTCCGCTGGGAGGTCGTCGGCATCATGGTGCTGGCGCCGTTCCTGGCGTTCTACAGCCCGAAGACGCGGCTGTTCTTCACGGGTCTGCTGCCCATCGGCCTCGTGGGGCTGCTCTACGACGCGATGAAGTACGTGAAGAACGTCGGTCTCTCGCCAGGCCGCGTGCACATCTGCGACATCCAGCGCTGGGAGGCCGCGCTCTTCGGCTACACCGCCGCCGACGGCGCGCGCGAGACGGTGCATGCGTGGATCCAGCGGCACCCCAATGTCATCATCGATGTCGCCTGCGCGATCCCGTATGGAACGTACATCTACGGTATCTTCATCACGGCCATCGTCCTCTTCGCGAAGGACTTCCTGCGCATGCAGCGCTTCGCGTGGACGTTCCTGTTCCTGAACCTCGCGGGCTTCATCACGTATCACGTGTTCCCCGCGGCGCCGCCCTGGTACGTGCACGCGCACGGGTGCGTGCTGAACCTCGCGGCCCACTCCGAGGCCGGCGCGAACCTCACGCGCATCGACGAGCTCATTCATTTCCCGTACTTCCACGGGCTCTACGGACGCTCCAATGACGTGTACGGCGCCGTGCCGTCGCTGCATGTGGCGTATCCGTCGCTGATCCTGCTCGAGGCCTGGGGCTTCATGAACAAGCCGGTGCGCGTGCTCTTCGCGGGCTACGCGGCCGCGATGATCGTCGGCGCCGTGTGGCTCGACCACCATTGGGTCATCGACGTGCTCCTCGGGCTCGGGTACACGGGCGCCATCGTGGCGCTGGTGCGGCGGCTGTTCCGGCAGCCCGCGGCGGCCTGACGGCAGGGGCGCGGCGCCTCGCCACCGACGGCTTCATCGCGAGGCTCGCGGCGCTCGTGCCGCCGGCGCGCCCTTCGCGGCGACATCGCGCTCGTACGCCGACGCCGCCGGGTCGGCGCAGCGCCCGCTTCGCGTCCCGCGACCCACGGGGGCGCTGACGCATTGGCTACCGATGCGCCTCGAGTCTGCTATGGTCGCCGCGCTGGGAGGCGCGATGCGCTCTGAGACCACCACGAATCATTCGCCGTCCCGCGCGCGGGTCCTGGTCGTCGACGACGAGTCGCCGCTGCGCCGAGTCTTTTCGAGGCTCCTCGAGGAGGAAGGCCACGTCGTGGTCGAAGCCGCCGACGGGGCGGGGGCGTTGCGCGCCCTCGAGGGCGATCGCTTCGACGTGGTCCTCAGTGACATCTCGATGCCGAACCTCGGCGGAATCGGCCTGTTGCGCACCATCCGGGAGCGCGACCTCGACGTGCCCGTGATCCTCATGACGGGCAATCCCTCGATCGAAACGGCTGCCAAGGCGGTCGAGCTCGGGGCGCTCGAGTACCTCCGCAAGCCCCAGGATCTCGAACGTATCCCGAAGGCGATCGAGCGTGCGGTGCGGCTCGGGCGGCTCGCGCGGCTGAAGCGTGAGGCGATCGACGAGGCCGGTGGCAGCAGCTCCGGTGCAGGCGATCGAGCCGGGCTCGAGGCGACCTTCGAGCGCGCGCTCAAGGGCCTCTGGATCGCGTACCAAAGCCTCGTGCGCGTCGACGGCCGGCCCTACGCGCACGAGGCCCTGATGCGCAGCCGGGAGCCGGCGCTTCCGCATCCGGGGGCCGTGCTCGCGGCCGCGGAGAAGCTGCATCGGCTCGAAGACCTCGGTCGCCACCTGCGCGCGCTCTCGGCCGTTCCGGTCGCGGCCAATCTGGACGTGGGCGAGCTGTTCGTGAACCTTCATCCGCGCGATCTCCTCGACGCGGAGCTGCTCAGCGAAGACTCGCCGCTCACCGCCATCGCTCCTCGCGTGGTGCTGGAGCTGACGGAGCGCGCGTCGCTCGAGGAGCTCGGCGACGTTCGCCGGCGCGTCGCCGCGCTGCGCGAGCGTGGGTTCCGGATCGCGATCGACGACCTCGGCGCCGGCTACGCAGGGCTGACGTCGTTCGCGACCCTCGAGCCCGAGGTGGTGAAGCTCGACATGAGCCTCATTCGCGACGTGGACAAGTACGTCACCAAGCAGAAGCTCGTCCGCTCGATGGCGCAGCTCTGTCACGACCTCGGGGCCGAGATCGTCGCCGAAGGGGTCGAGACCGAGGCCGAGTTTCATGCCGTGGTCGAGCTCGGAGTCGACATCGTACAAGGCTATCTCATCGCCAGGCCGGCGCCGCCTTTCCCCCAGGTGTCGTGGCCGCCGAAGTGAGCGTGGCCTCCGAGGCTGCGCGGTCGGGCTGCGGATCTCCGGGGCGTGCTGCGGCGGGGTGACGAGGCGCCCGCGGGACCTTCGCCGAGGGGTGCCCAACGTGACGACCCACGGATCGACTGCACCGCGGTCGACGATCGCAAGGATGGGCTGACATTCCGGAACCATTCGAGCTCCGATGGCCCGGCGGAGGTGTGCTCGGGAACGGCGTCGGAACGGACACCGGGCGCCGTGCGCGGCGGCACGAGCCGGGATCGTTCCCGCGCGCGTCGGTGCGATGGAGGCATGCGGACGCGACGGAGGCGCGCGCATCGCGCAGGGCGTGCGTGACACCGCGTCGTCCCGTGGACGCCGCGCCGCGGCGCCAGCGCGGGTCGTCGCGAGGCACCCATCATGGACATCTCCGCGGCGCAGGAAGACGGCTCGACGCGCCCCTGCGCCCGGTTCGCGGAGCATGTCCGCGAGCCCTCGGATGCGCGCGCCGACGGCGAGGGCATCATGAGAAATGCTGGATGGATTCTGGGCGGCTTCGCGCTGATCCTGTGGTCCCCGTCCTGCGGTGACGGCGGCGCTCCGGGCGGAGGCGGCGGGAACACTGCCGTCGCCGGCGGGATCATCACGGGCCACGTCGGCACCGTGCAGAGCCCCGACACCGGCGCGGGCGGCGTCACGGTGCGGATCGGCAGCCTCCACGCGACGACCAGCGAGCAGGGGGTGGTTCGCGTTCGCCGAGGTGCCGGCGAACCCCCGCGCGGTGCTGCGGGCGCACCGACCGGGCTGGGTCGACGGCATCGAGCCCGTGACGGTGCAGGACGGGAGCAACGTGCACGTGGACATCATCCTCGCGCTGGAGGGCACCACGCGCACGCTGCCCGCGGCGACCGGCGGCACCGTGGCGACGCCCGACGGCGCGTCGGTGATCGTTCCTCCCGGGGCCTTCGTCTCCGCCGCCGGGGCCCCGGTCAGCGGCGACGTGACGGTGACGGTCTCGCCCATGGACCCGACGACCCCCGGGCGGGTACCGGGCCTTTCCCGGGGACTTCACGGCGGTGACCCGCGGCGGCGCCGAGACGCTGTTCGAGACGTACTCGCTCATGGACGTGACGGCGCGGCAGGGCGACCAGGCGCTCCGGCTCGCGTCGGGCGTCACGTTGAACGTCCAGTTCCCGATTCCGCAGGCGGCGGTCGCCGCGGCGCCGGCCAGCATCGGACTGTGGAGCATCGACGCGACGACCGGTCGCTGGCTCGAGGAGGGCACCGCGCAGCGCGAGGCGAGCACGTCCGCGCCGAGCCACGCCGCGTACGCCGCGACGCTGACCCACCTCTCCACCTGGAACTGCGACGTCAGCATGGTCGACGACACGACGTACATCCGCGGGTGCGTGGTGTCCGCAGCGGACGGGCAGCCGGTGCCGCGCGCGCGGGTGCAGGCCGTGGGCGTGGACCACCGCGGCGAATCGTCGGCGACGACGGCCCCCGACGGCTGCTTCGCCGTCAACGTCCGCCGGAGCTCGCAGGTGCGGCTCGTCGCCTCGCCGGGCACCGTCTCGAGCATGCCGCGGACCGTGTCGACGCCCGATGTCGTCATGAACGCGGCGCGGGACCCGGCGGCGTGCGCGGACGTCGGCAACCTCCCGATCGGTGAGCCGTTGGTGCAGATGGTCCTGCAGTGGGGCGACCTCCCGCGGGACCTCGACTCGCACCTCACGGGCCCGCAGACGGCGGGCGCGCGCTTCCACGTCTACTACGGCAGCCGGGGGGGCCATCGCCCAAGCGCCCTGGACCGAGCTCGACACCGACGACACCAGCAGCTTCGGCCCCGAGGTCATCACGGTGACGCAGGTGCAGAACGGCCGCTACCGCTACAGCGTCCACAACTACTCGGGGCAGGCCGAGGGTCCCATCGAGCGATCGGGTGCCAACGTGTACGTGATCGTTCCGCGGCTCGGTATCGCGCGGCGCTTCACGCCTCCGGCCACGAACGCCTCCAGCGGCAACCTCTGGCGGGTCGTGGACCTCGTCGTCGAAGGTGGTCGCGTCGCGCGCGTCGAGGCCGTCAACGACCTCGCCTCCACGCCGGGTTCGAGCGGCGCCGCCGCGGGTGCGCATGCGCGTGAACCTCCCCTCGCGGGACCCGCGCCGCGCGCGCTCGCCCTCGCGCACCGGCGCGCAAGCGTGGCGCTGGCCGCGGGCATCGGGGGCCCGTCGGGAGCTCGGCGGAGGGCATCATGCCTCGCGGTGTGACCCTCCGAGATCACGGGGCGGAAGGAGCGCTCTCCCTGGAGGGTGCCGCGCCTCGGTGCTCGGCTGCTTCGTCATCACGCTAGCGCGAGAGCTGCCCGCGAAGCTCACCGCCCGAGTTCGCCGCGGTGTGGACGTTGACGTAGCGGGTACCGGCGTTGAGCGCGGCGACGTCCGCCGCGGTCACCGACTGCGTTCCCGCGACGCCGCCGGCGCCGTACACCCGGGTGTACCGCCGCGTACACCGAGGAGTACGGCCTCGTCGCCGCCACCTCCGCCGCCACCCCGCCACCCTGGCGGCGCGGCGAGTACGACGGCAATGCGAGGCTCCCGCGCGCGGCACGGGGCGCGCTTCGTGGCGCACGATGCCCGCGTCGACGTCGCATGAAACGCTCCTGGTCTGGCTGCGCGACGCACCGGACCTCGTCGACCACCTCGTGGCGGGCGTAGGGGGCGGCGTGCCGCACGCGGGCTGGACCCTCGAGGACTCGGCGCTGCGCGAAGCGTACCCCGTCGAGGTGCACCCCGACCTCGTGCTGCGCGACGCGTCGGCGGGGAGGTGGATGATCGTCGAG
>CAIMWA010000373.1 GCA_903845045.1 uncultured delta proteobacterium
CGGCTCGGCCGGCTCGGCCGCGGCGGCCGGGGTCTCGAGCGGTTCCTTCGGGATGCGGTAGCTCACGATGCCGCGCTCGCGGCTGCAGCCGGTCGCGGCGAGCACCGCCGCGACGAGGAGGAGGGTGAACGCGCGCCCTGCTGGGACTGCGGGGGGCGTGTTCAGGGTTGCCATGCGTGCGGCCGTCATGGACTCAATTAGAATTCCGAATGGGGCTTCGGTCCATCGATAACCGTGCGCACCCTTTGCCAAAGGCTGAGCCGCCGTTGCATTCGCACCGGAAAGCCGATCCTTGGAGCGGGAGGCCGCCGACCTTCAAGGGGCAGCCGGTCAACGAGCCGCCCGGCTCCCGGGCCTCAGTGGGACTCCGCGAAGCTCGTCATCGAGTGCCACTCGATCACCTCCTGGAGGAGCGCCCGCTCGGTCGTCAATACGACCCGCTCGAGGCTGTTCCAGGTCTGGCAGAAGGTGACCCGCTTTCGGCTGTCCTCAAGCGTGAGCTGCATCTCCCGGTAGCGCGCCACCCGCCTCTGGAGATCGTTGATCGAGATGAGGGAGATGAGCGCCGCGGCGATGATCGGGAGCGTGATCGGCAGGAAATGGAAGATGGTCTCCGTGGCCCAGGGTGCGACGGTGGCATCCATCGCCTCGCTGAGGGCGTAGGCAAGCGTGCTTGCGAGGGCGAGGACCGTGGCCGTCCAGAAGCCAAACTTCAGGCGGACGAAGACCGGAAGCGCCCTCGATTCCTGGCGCCGGTAGTAGGCCAACTGGTCGTCGACCCGGTTCTCTAGGTAGATCTTCCGGAACTCCTCGAGCGTCACCGGATGGGTGCGGACGGAGCGGCTGTGGATCACGTGGAGGGCTCTCGAGAGCCCCCGCACCCCGGGCAGGTCGATGTCGTCAAAGAGCGGGGCGTCCCGGGGCAGTCCCCAGATGGCGAGCTCCGAGCGGCAGAACTCCGCCGCGAGGCGGCAGCGGACCCAGTTGTGATGCGAGTGGTGGTAGTGCCTGAGGAGGAGGGCGACCCCCAGGGCGCCCCCGAGACACCCGAGCTTCAGCCAGGGGACAAGCGGGGTGTGCAGGTGGTAGGCGAGGCCCGCCGCGGCGACGAGGGTCGCCGCCACGTGCAGGAGCACGGTGAGGACGACGAGCCTGCGCGACTGCGGCGCCCCCTTGCTGGCCGCGGCGTCGCACTTGCGCTGGAACGCGAAGATCGCCTTAGGCGCGTGGAAGGGGTTGGCGGCCTCGTCGCCGCCCGCCTCGGGCAGGCGGTTCAGCGTCTCGAGGACATTGTCGGTGCGCTCGAGCTTCGAGAGGTTCCTATGCTCGGCCTCCAGCGTGTGCGCGTCGATGATGATCATCGGCTTGCCGAGGAGGCCCGCATAGGCGATCACGTCCGCCGTGCCGCCCTTTCCGCGCGCGGGCTCCCGGTCCCAGACGGCGAGCAGCAGGTCGCAGCCGTCGACCGTGGCCATGCCGCAGTCGAGGTAGGCGTCCTCCCGGGTCCCGTTCTCGGTGATGACCCGGATGTGCTCGGCCTCGCCGAGGAGCCCCTCGACGTGCTGCCACTCGGGCTCGGAGAAGTCCTTCGAAAACTCGGCCTTCGGGAGCGGGAGAATCGCGTGCCAGGACATGCCGAGGGAGCGCACCTGGCCCATGAAGATCTGGTCGCCGCCCTCGGCGACCCTGCGTGGGCTGGTAGTTGCTGGTGATGTTGTAGTGGCCGCGTCCATCCCTGAGGCACTGCGGTGGCGGTTGTTCCGGGAAGCCAGACGGCGAAGCCGATATCGGCGACCCGAGCC
>CAIMWA010000374.1 GCA_903845045.1 uncultured delta proteobacterium
CCGCACGCGCCGCAGTTGGCCTGGCTCGTCTGGAGGTCGACGCACTGCCCGCCGCACAGCGTCTGGTTGTCGCCGCACGGCGACAGGCACCGTCCCGACACGCAGCGCTCCCCGGTCGCGCACGTCGTCCCGCACGCGCCGCAATTGGCGTTGTCGGCCGACGTGTCGACGCACGCCGTGCCGCACGTCAACCGCGGCGGTGCGCACGCCGCACTGGTTTGGCCATCCGACGAACACCCGACCGCCGCGACCAGCGCGGCTCCCGCGGCCAGGAGCCGCCAACTGCCAACCATCACATCAGCCTCCGATCCGGGTGCAGTCTCGCGCCCGGCGGTCCCCGCGGTCAATGCCGACGTTGCGTCGCCGTCACGTCGCGACACCCGGCCTTCACCGTTCGCCCCGTCCCGGGGCATGCTGAACCCCGTGAAAGGCGCGCTGCGCATGGCCCCCGTCGCGCGGCAGACGCTCGTCTACGTCGGCGCGATGATGCTGTCGCGGGCGATGTCGTTCGTGCTCGTGCCGGTCTACACGCACCGACTCGGCACCGCGGCGTACGGCCTCGCCGAGCTCCTCGACACCGTCGACCTCGTCTGCATCGTGGTCGCGTCGTCCGCCGTCGCCGACCCCTTTCTCCGGCACTTTCACGACGCCACGACGCCCGAGGCGAAGGACCGGGTGACCTCCACGGCGGTGCTCGCCCTGGCCGGCGCCGGAGCCCTGCTCGCGGCGGTCGGCGCGGCGGTGTCCGGTCCCGCGGCGCGGTGGCTCCTCGGCGATGCCGGACACGCGGCGTTGCTGCGGATCACCTTCGGCACCGTCGTGTTCCAGGGCGTCGTCGAGGTGCCTTTGGCGCGCCTGCGCGGCACCGGCCGCCCGCTCCAGTACGCGGCGTGGACCCTCGCCCGCGCGGCCATCGGACTCGCGCTGAACGTCGCGCTCATCGCGGGACTCGGCCTCGGCATCCGCGGGCTCGTGCTCTCGACGCTCATCGCCTCGGGCGTGACGGCGACGACGCTGGTGGTCCTCACGCTGCGGCGCACGGGCCTCGGCTTCGACATGGCGGTGCTCCGACGCATGGTGGCCTTCGGGTGGCCGCTGGTGCCCGGAACCCTCGCGCTCGTGGCGCTGCAGCACGGCCGGAGCTGGGTGCTGGCGCGGAGCTTCGGCCTCGACGACGTCGGGCGGTGGGCCCTCGGTTTCAAGTTCGGCGCCCTCGTCACCCAGGTCGTTGGAAACCCCGTGCGCAGCGCGTGGTCCGCCGAGATGTACCGCGTGTGGGACGCCCTGGGCGGACGCGCCGCATACCCCAAGGCGCTGACCTACCTCGCCGCGCTCTACGCCTCGGCCGCCGTCGCGCTGTCGGTGGCGGCCCCGGAGGTCGTTCGCGCCGTCGCGCCTCCATCGTTCGCACCGGCCGCGGCGGTGATCCCCGCGGTGGCCTGGGCGTTCGTCTTTCGCGAGGTCGGCGAGTTCTTTCGCGGGGGCCTCGTCGTCGGCGGCGACACCCGCGCCGTGGCGTGGATCGAACCCGCGGTGGCCGCCCTCGACCTCGCGCTCGGCATCGTCATCGTCCCGCGCTTCGGGCTCCCCGGGGCTGCGGCGCTGACGCCGCTCGTCTTCGCCATCTATGCGACGGCGCTGCATCGGGCCGCGCGAAAGGTGCTGGGCGTCGCCTTCGAGTCGCGCCGCCTCGCGCTGCTGCTCGCCCTTGGCGTGCTGCTCTCGGCGGCTTCCTTCGTCGTACCTTGGACGTCGACGGCGGCGCGCCTCGGCGCCCGGGCGCTGCTCGCGGTGGCGTTTCCGCTGCTGGCGCTGACGTTGGTGTTCCGCGAACCCGCGGAGCGCGCCGCGGTGCGCGCGTTGCGGCAGCGTTTGCGCTGGTGGTAGACCGCGGCCGATGGAATTGCGTGCGATGGGCCCCCGGCTGCTGATCGCGTTGGGCGCCCTCGCGTCGTGCCGGTGCTCGGCGCAGCGGTCGTTGCGGGCGGCGCAGCGAGCGGCCTTCGGCGTCACCGTGGTGGCCGCGACGCCGGCCGCGGGAGCTCCCACGGTGGGCGGCTGCGCGGTGTTCCCCGCCGACAACCCGTGGAACACCGACGTCCGAAGCGCGCCGCGCGATCCGCGCTCGGACCGCTACATCGCCAACATCCAAGCCCATGGCCCGGGGTTCCTTCACCCGGACTTCGGGTCCAACGCCGCGTATGGCATTCCGTTCGTCGTCGTCCCGGCGACGCAGCCGCGCGTGGCGGTGCGGTACACCGAGTACGGCGACGAGAGCGACCCGGGACCCTTCCCGATTCCCGCCGGCGCCGCCATCGAAGGGGGACGCGATCGCCACGTGATCGTGGTCCAGCAAGGCTCCTGCGAACTCTTCGAGCTGTACCACTCGGAGCCCGACGGACCGGGTTGGGCGGCCGGCGCGGGCGCACGCTTCGACCTCCGCTCCAACGCCCTGCGCACGGATACCTGGACCTCCTGCGACCAGGCGGGGCTCCCGATCCTCCCCGGGCTGGTGCGCTACGACGAGGTCCGCGCCGGCGCCATCCGCCACGCGCTCCGCGTGACCTTCGAGCACACCCAAGAGGGCTGGATCCCCCCTGCGACGCACCCTGGAGGCGACGGCGACGTCGACGCGCCGCCCATGGGCCTGCGGCTCCGCCTCAAGGCGTCCTTCGACCTCGGCCCGTACCGCGGGGCCGCGCGCGTCGTCCTCGAGGCGCTTCGCACCTACGGAATGTTCACGGCCGACACCGGCGGAAATTGGTACCTTTCGGGCGAAGCCAACACCGCATGGAACGACGGCGACCTCGACCAGCTCAAGGACGTCCCCGGCACCGCCTTCGAGGTCGTGCAGGGCGAGGCGATCCGTCGGCGCCCCTGAGCAGGGCCTGAACCCGAGGCTCGCCCCCGATGACCCCCGAGTCGATCTACGACAGCGCGTGGCAGCAACCCCGACTCCTCGGGGGGCTGGGCTTCGCCGCGCTTCTCTACGTCGTCGCCGCCATCCGCGGCGACCGCGCCGCATGGAGCCCGTTCCTCCGGTCATGGGCCGTGGTGTGGGCCGTCGAGGTCATCGCCGACGCGTGGCTCACGTCGTCCTATGGACCGCTCCGCGGCGGACTCGCGCGCGCCGCCGCCATCGCCTTCGTCATCGCCGGCGACCTGCGCTGCTTCCTCCTGGTCGAGCGCCTGATCTCGGTGGGCCACAAAGGCGCTGCGATCCTGGCCCGGTCGGTGGCGTGGAGCTTCGTCGCCTCGCTGGTCGTCGCCGCCGCGACGCGCCTTGCCCCGGACCTCTTCGGCCCCACGCGGCACGTGTTCCTCCTCTACGAGATCGTCTCCCTCGGCCTCTTCGCCGCGTGGTGGGCCCGCCTCGCCCGCCGCGACGGCTCCCCCGAGGTCTCGCTGGCACGCGCGGCGGTCGGGTTCTTCCTGGTCCAGTACGCGCTCTGGGCGGGCTCGGACATCGCGATCCTGGCCGGCGTGCGGGCGGCGTTCATCGTGCGGATCGTGCCGAACGTGCTCTACTACGGCGTGTTCGTCGCCTGGGTTCTTCGCCGCGCGCCGCGGTCTCTCCGCGCATGATCCGCCGGTCCCTCGCCCTGATCCTGCTGACTTCGGCGTGCGCGCGCCCGTCGTCGCAGCGCAACGTCGCGGTGATCGCCGACGACGGACCGCAGGACCCCGCGGCGCGGCTCGAGTTCCGCATCGAGGGGCGCACCGTGCGAACGGCGTCGCTCGGCGATCTCGCGCGCTCCGTGGGCCTCGAGACCGTCGAGAGCTACGACGGATACTACCGCCGCCCCAAGCGCTTCCGGGCGCTGCGCCTGGACCGCGTGCTCGCCGAGGCCTTCGGCGCCGGCGGCGGAGCCCCGCTGACGACGCGGCATTTCATCCTGCGGGCGCGCGATGGCTACACGGTGCCGATGACCGGCGAGCGCCTGCTCGAAGGCGGCGCGTACCTCGCCGTGCGCGACCTCGACGCCCCTTCGTGGGAGCCCATCGGACCGCAGCGCGCGAACCCCGGACCGGCGTACCTGGTGTGGCGCGAGCCCAACCAGGTCGACCTCGAGACGCACCCGCGGCCGTGGCAGCTCGCCGCCATCGAGATCGCGACCGTCGAGGCCGTGTTCCCGCACACCGTGCCCTCGGGCGAAGGCGCCGGGAGCGCGGCGCGGCGCGGGTGGGAGCTCTTCACCGAGCACTGCATCCGCTGCCACGCGATCAACCGCGAGGGCGGGCGCGTCGGCCCGGACCTCAGCGTGCCGCTCAACGTCACCGAGTACCGGCCCGAGGCGCAGATCCGCGCGTACATCCGTAATCCACTGGCGTTTCGGTACGGCGCGATGCCCGCGCACCCGGGCCTCGGCGAGGCCGACCTCGACGCGCTCGTCGCGTACCTTCGCGCGATGGCCACGCGCAAGCACGACCCCGACGCCCGCACCGACGGGGGAGCCCCGTGAGCGACGGAGGCCTCTCGCTCCTGGAGTCCCGCTGCCGGGGCGTGCCCGACGTGCTTCGCTCGGTGCTCGCGGCGCCGCTCCCGTCGTTGCGCAGCCTCGCCCGGCGCGAGCGCTGGGTGGTGACCGGCATCGGCGGGTCCGAGGGGCCCGCGAGGGTGTTCGCGGCGTTGCTGCGACGACACCTGCACGTCGCGGCCTCCTTCGTTCCGCTCTCGGCCTTCGCGCCGCGCCGCAGCGCCGACGTCACGGACCCTTCGGCGGTGCTGGCCGTGTTCACGCAGGGGGTCTCGCCGAACGCGCGCCTCGCCCTCGCCTCGCTGCCGTCCTTCGGCGGAGCGCTCGTCGTGACGGGTACGCCGGACGACCCCGGGCTCGCCGCCGCACGGGACCTCGGCGCCGTCGTCGCGTCGCACCCACCGGGACCCGAGCCCGGGCTGCTCGTGCGCATCCAAGGCCCGGCAGCGGCGACGATGCTCGCGCTCCGCCTCGTCGACGCCCTCGCCGAGGTTCGCGGCGGCGCGGCGCCCTTCGACACGCGGTTGGCGGAGGCGATCCCGGCGGAGGGCTGCGTGGCGACGCCGCTCGGCCGCGAAGAGCGCGCGCTCGTCGACGCCGGCTGCGTCGCGTTGGTGACCTCCGACGCGGGCTTGGACCTCGCGCAGGCCCTCCGTTGGAAGTGGCTCGAGGGCGCCGGCACCTGCGACCCGCCGGTCTGGGACGCGCTGCAGTTCGCGCACGGACCGCTGCAGCACGTGTGGGATCGCCCGAAGCTCCTGCTGGCGCTCGGGTCCGACGGCGACGACGGCGCGGAGGACCTCAGGGCCCGGCTCGAGAGCCTCGTCGACGGCCGCGCACCGGTCCGGCGACTCGTCGCCCGGCACGCCGGGGCGCTGGGGTTCTTCGACCTCGACGCCCAGGTGAACGGCCTCGTCGTCGAAGCCCTCCGCGGCGGGGCGCGGGACCTCGCACGATGGCCTGGCCAAGGCCGCGACGGGGCGCTCTACGGGCTCGGCGCCGCGGAACCACGTTGAGCGCGGCACGTCGCGGCGTTGACGAACGGCGTCGACGCGGGCTCCCATGCGCGGCGACGTGAAGAAGTCCATCGGCTGGGGACCTTGGGTGGCCGCGGCGGCGTGGGTGGCCGCGGGCTGTGGTGATGCGGGAACGACCTCCGCGACGCCCGCGCGCGATGCGGCGACGGACGCCGAGGCCGCGGTGGACGCCCCGGCGACGGGGCTGGTCGTGCGCCTCGCCGTCGACGCGAACCGGGACGGCACCGTGAGCCCCGAGGGCGACGATGGCACGTACCGCGGCGCCTTCGACGCGCAGCACGGTGCGGTCTTTCTCGCCAACGTCGACGACGACGACACCGACGGGACGCTCGACGGCGCCGACACGGTGGTGAACGGCGACGCCGACGCGCTGGACCTCGCGCGCATCCGCGTCGTGCCGGTGCCGGGCGCGCCCGACGACGCCACCGGGCGCATCGCGCTGACCGCTCCGACGACGCCCGAGGTGCACCTCTTCCGCAACGACGGCGGCGCGTGGACGGCGTTTCATCCCGCGATCGACACGATCTCGGCGGCGGACCTGCGCGCGGGCGTGGAGCTGGGCATCGAGGCCACGGAGTTTCCGACCGCGACGTGGAACGGCGACGTGTCGCTCTCGCTCACGGTGTCTCGCGGCGGGGCGGCCGTGGGCACGGACCGCGTGGCGCTGCGCGTCGCCCCCTTCGTCGTGCACATGTCGACGGACCGCGCCGAGCAGATCTATGCGACGGACGGAGCCGGCTACGCGTCGCTCACGGCGTTCATGAATGATCTCTCGGCGATCACGTCGCAGGACGACATGGACCTCGAGATCGTCGATGGGCTCGACTCCCGATGGGCGCAGCCCAACATGGGCCCCGACGTCTGGACGCAGGACTACATGGAGTTCGGCTGGACGGCGATGCCGGGAGCGTCGGGCCCGACGGGGATGCACGTGGTCCTCCGCACGCCGCGGGTCGACCGCGCCATCGCCCAGTGGACGCGCATCGGCTTCGTCGGTCCGGATCACGGGTACACGTGGCACCACCAGTCGCCTTACCCCGGAGCCTCGACGCACGACCCGAGCCTCGACTCCTTCGGCAACCTCGAGGTCCTCCCGACGTACCCCGGCCACCCCCTCGGCCGGGTGTTCTGCGGCAACGTTCCGACGCGGCAGAACGATGCCGAGCTTCGGGCTTTCATCGACGCGCAGCGCGTGCAGGGGCCGGTGTTCACCGTCGACACGAGCTGGCTCCACGTGGGCAACGTCGACGAGTTCACGAGCTTCATCCCGGCGAACACCCCGCGCGGGTGGAAGCTGCTCGTCGCGTCGCCGCGCGGCGCGAGGGCGCAGATGCAGGCGCTCGTCGCCGCGAACCCTGCGAACGGGCTTCAGGAGATGTTCGTCGGCGAGCGCTGGTACCCGCTGCGCCGCGCCGGGACGTCGACGACGCCCTACGCCGCCGCCCGCACCATCAACGCCATCCTCGCCGACGCCGACCTCATGACGTTCAACCAGAACGCGCAGGCGCACATCGACACGATCCGTCAGCAGATCCAGACCGAGACCGGCGTCACCGACGACGAGGTCATCGAGATCCCGTTCCTGATGTGGGAGATCGAGAACGGCCAGGGCGCGGCGTACATGCCGGGCACCGTCAACCTGCTGCTCTACGGCCACACCGTGGTCATGGCGCGCCCGCACTCGGCGACCATCGACGGCGGCGATTACACGACCCGGTATCTGCAGGGGCTGCTCACGCCCGAGGGCATCACGCCGCGCTTCGCCGAGCAGTGGGACATCCTGCACGCCGCCGAGGGCGAGGTGCACTGCGGAACGAACGCCGTGCGGCAGATCTCGCCGCACACGCCCTGGTGGGAGGTGAACCGATGAAGCTCCGAAGCACGCTGCTCGCCCTCGCGCTCTGCGCGCTCCCCGTGGCGGCCGGCGCCGCGCCGTTGCTCGCGCCGGACTCGGTACCTGCCGACGTCACGCGGAGCCTCGCCGCCGCGGTGCGCGCGGACCGCCCCCGCAACGCCGAGGCGTACCGTCGCGTGGCCGACCTCGCGAGCCTGCGGCCCGAGGTCTACCGTCGCTCCCGCGCGCAGCGGCCGACGGTGACGCCCGAGCTTCGGGCGCTCGGCCCGACGGCGTTGCTGCCGATGCTCGACGCCCTCGCCGTCGGCGGCTACCCCCGCGCGCTCACCGCCGACGAGAGCGCCGCGCTGCGTCTGGGCCTCCTCGAGGCCGTCGGCGGGCTCGGCGACCCCCGGGCGCTCCCGGTGCTGCGCGCGGTGTTTCGTGGCACCGCCGACGCCGGGGAGCTCCGCGCTGCGGCCCGGGGGCTTGCGCGGGTGTGCGAGCCCGGCGACCGGCAGCTCCTCGAGGCCGCGACCGGTGTCCGCGCCGAGGCGGCGCGCGCGGCGTTGGGCGTCTGTCGCTCCCCCGAGGCTTCGCAATGGCTGGCCGCGCAGCTCGACGCAGAGACCGACGCGGCGCGCGCGGTGGCGGCGGCGCGAGGCTTCGCCGAGGGCGCGTCGAGCTGGGGCCGCAACGCGGTCGAGAGCGCCCTTCGTCTCCGCGCGGCGCGAGCGATGGTCCGTCGTTGGATCGGCACGCCGGCGGAGCGCGAGGCCTTCGGCGTGGCGTTGCTCGCCATGGGCGGCGCCGAGGCGCTGTCGGCGGTGCGCGAGGCGATGCCCGGCGCTCCCCCCGCGGTGCTCGCCGGCCTGCGGTCCTTCGAGCGCGCGCTGCTTCGGGACCGCCCCTAGCGGGCTTCGCGCCCCGCGACGCGAAGCTCGCCGCGGGCGATCGCGTCGCGCAGCCCCTCGACGCGGGCGATGGTGTCGGCGCTCATGCCCGCGGCGTGCGGTCCCGCGTGCACCCAGTCGATGCCCGCCTCGCGCACGCCGAAGGAGCGCAGCCCCGCGTCGCCGCGGTCGAAGCGCCCCGCGACGGCCTCGCGCACGAGCTCGAACACCACCACGTCGACGCGCTTGAGCATCGACGTCATCACGACGCCGGGCATGTCGTCGTACTGGTCCGCGTCGACGCCGATGGCGCGGCGGCCGAGGCGTTGCGCTGCGACGAAGACCCCGTGCCCGGTGCTCCCCGAGGCGTGGAAGATGACGTCGACGCCGGTGGCGAATTGCGCGGTCGCGAGCTGCGCTCCGCGCTCGGGATCCTTGAACGCGAGCGGGGTGCTCCCCGCGTACGCGGCGGAGACCGTGCACGCCGCGCAGACGGCGCCGACGCCTGCGCGATAGCCCGCCTCGAAGCGACGGATCAGCGGGATGTCCATGCCGCCGACGAAGCCGACGGCGCGGGATCGCGACGACAGCCCAGCCGCCGCCCCGACGAGGAACGCGCCCTCCTCCTCGCGGAACTTCAGGCCGACGACGTTGGGAGGAACGTCGCCGTGCTCCGGCGGCGCGTAGTCGACGCACGCGAAGCGGCGGTCCGGGTAGTCGCGAGCGACCTCGTCGATGTCTCGCGAGAACATGTACCCGACGCCCACGATGCGGTCGAAGCCCCGCGCCGCGAAGAGACGAAGCGCCCCGGCGCGGTCGTCGCCGTCGGCGGGCTCGACGTACTCGACGTCGACGCCGAGCTCCTGCCGGGCTCGCGCGAGGCCGGCGTACGCCGCGTCGTTGAAGCTCTTGTCCCCTCGCCCGCCGACGTCGAAGACGAGGCCCGCGCGCACCGGAGACCGAAGCCGTCGCTCCGCCGCTCCGTCCCCGCGGCGGGCGGGCCGCGCCAGGCTGGCCAGCGCCGCCACGAGGAGGACCCAGGGCCACGGGGCCGTCGCTCGGCGGTCGCTCACGCGCACGATTCCTAGCACGGCCGCGGCGTCACGCGGCGGAGCGTACGGGAACGATGCAACGGCGCGGCGAGGTGGGGTATGGTGCCGGCGGCGGCGGGCCCCTTGCGCGCTGCATGGAGCGGACCCGTTGATCGCAGTCGGTGACCCTCTCGGCAAACGTTTCTCGGTCTCCCGCGCTCCGGCGGAGATGCGCGCAGGCGAGCTCTTCGAGGTGATCGACCGCGACGCGGCCACGGTGACCGCGCAGCTCCTCGGAACGACGGCCACCACGGTCGAGCACCTCGGCGATCTGCGCCCGGTGCTCGGCGCCGTGCCGTCGGGCCTCTGCCTGCTTCGGCCGCGCGAGGTCACCATGACCCGCGGTCAGCTCCCCGTGGCCATCTTCGCGCTGCCCGGCCTGACGCCGTTGCGGGACCGCGCGCCGGAGCTTCTGGCCTCGCTCGGCCGCACCGAGGCCGTCGCGACGCTCTTCGCCTGGTTCGCCGCGATGGCGACGGACCTCGACCGCGTGCACACCGCGAAGCTGTGCCACGGGGCCATTCGCGTGGGACAGGTCGTCGTGGGACCGGGGCCGCTGGAGCGCTGCTACCTCGTGGGCTTCGGTCTCGACGCGCTGGCCCGCAAGGCCGGCTCCGAGACCGCCGACGCGTCGACGCGCCGCGACCTCGTCGACCTACTGGGCGCTCTTCACGACCTCTTCGTCGTGCTCGGCACGGCGCCCGACGGCGGCGCGGCGGCGAAGTGGACGCTGCTGCGACACTCGGCGCAGCACGGCGAGCACCCGGCGCTGGCCTCCGGCGTGGAGCTCGGCAAGACCCTCGTCGAGCTGGGAAAGCTCTCCCGCGAGCCCAACGCTCCGATGCAGTCGATGCGTCCCCCGCGAAGCTCCGGGACCCTCCCGCCGCCGCGCACGTCGTCGGGCCGCAGCGCGACGATGCCACCGCCCCGGAACCCCTCGTCGACGGCACGCGAAGAGGCGGCCGCTCGCGCGGGATCCCCGCGTGTGTCCCGCGTTCCCCCGCCGCCGCCGGAGGCTCCGTCCGGACCGTCGCGCAAGCCGGTGTTCATCGCCGTGGGCGTGCTGGTCGTGGCGGCCGTCGCCGGCGGCGTCCTGGTACTGAACAACCGCGAAGCTCCCACGACATCGCCGCCGCGCGTGGCCGCACCCGTGCGTGCGCCGAGGCCTGCGCTGCGCTGCGAAGGCGAATCCCTAGCGCCCGCGGCCGGCTTCGAGACGGCGGCCACGGAATTCGACGTGGACTGCGCGCCCGACGCGCACGCGCTCGTCGCCGTGGTTCGCGACGGCACCGCCGTGCGCCTGGCGACGCGCGATGCCGTTCGCGGGCACGCGTGGACGACGGAGCCGACGCCCCTCGGGAGCGACGTCGCCGAGATCGGTGTCGTGGCCGCCGCGCCGGGCGGACTCTGGGTTCCATGGCGCAATCGCGCTGGCGACCCGTTCGGTCTCGCGGAGGTCTCGCTTCCGACGCACGCGCGCAGCGCGGTCGCCGTGAGCGGTTGGGACGCCGTGCCCCTTCGCGGCGTCATGCTGCTGCACCGCGACGACGCGAACGCGTGGCTGCTGAGCAACGTCGAGTCCGACGGCGGGTCGCATCCGGTGCTCTTCCAGGCCGTGACGAACCCCGCGCGGGGACGTGCCCCGGTGCAGACGTGGTACCTCGGCGCGGGCACCGTCGAAGCGGTCGCGCCGGGCCCGTCGCCGGTGTTGCTGTTCCACCAGCGCGACGGACGCACGCACCGCCTCTCGGCGCTGACGCTGGACCTCGGGGCCGTCGCCGCCGCGCGCGCTCCCGACGACGCCACGTCGGTGCGCGGGGCGAACCCGCCGGAGAGCGCCCTCCAGCGCAGCGCCGCGGTGACCCTCGAGGGCGACGCCATCGCCTTCGTGCCGCGCGGAGCCCGATCTGGAAGCAGCGTGGCGTTCGCGCTGTCCGCCGGCGCGGCGCTCCCCGCGGACCAGTGCCACGCCGGATCGCCCTGCGCGGGTCCGGGCCCGGTGCACCTCCTTCGCTTCGGTTCGGCCGGCCCGGTGGACACCGTGGTCTCGGCGGATGCCGTCGTCCGGGACGTCGACGCCGACGGTGGCGACCGCTGGCTCGTGCTCCTCGAGACGGCTCCTGGCGCCCCCGCGGCGGCCTTGCACCTCGGCGTCGTCGCAGGGTCGACGGTCGAGTCGCGGGAGCTTCAGGCCTTCGGCGTCGGTCCCGCGCAGGCGGTGGTGTGCAACGGCTCGACGTGGCTCGCGCGTCGCGTGACGCAGCCCACTCCGCGCGTGGCCGTGGTGCCCGTCGATTGCTTGACGCCCCGCGCGATGACGCGATGATGCCCGGCTGGATGCTCGGATGATCGGCCTCGGCGACAAGCTCGGCGCGCGCTACTTCGTGGTGTCGGAGATCGATCCCGCGCGCTTCGATCTCGTGCACGAGGTCCGCGACGCGCAGGGGCAGATCCTCTGGGCCCAGATCGTCTCCGCGACGCCGCTCACGCCGACGGTCTTCGACGCGCTGAAGGCCGAGCTCGGGGCCATCCCCAACGCCCGCGCCTACCGCCGACCGGACGAGGTCCTGCGATCGAGCGCCGGCTATGCGGCGGTGATCTTT
Source organism: uncultured delta proteobacterium (assembly GCA_903845045.1). Taxonomy (GTDB): domain Bacteria; phylum Myxococcota_A; class Polyangia; order Polyangiales; genus SCUS01. The sequence continues at coordinate 11,937 of CAIMWA010000374.1, forward strand.
CGGCAGCCGCATCCGCAGCCGCTCGTCGAGCGCCTTCCTGGAATGTTCGCTGGCGACCTCGACGACCGTCGTCGCGCGTCGCTGCGCACGCTCGTGGGCTGGTTCGCGCCGCTCGCCGAGGAGCTCAACAACCTCCACGCCGTCGGCGTGGTCCACGGGGCCATCACCCTCGAACGCCTCCACGTCCACGAGGACCGTGGCACCGAGCGCCTGGTGCTCTCGGGGTTCGGCGTCGACGCCGCCTCGAGGCTCGCGGTGGGGCGCCCGAGGCCGCCGCCACGCGCCGATTTCGCGGCCCTCGCCCTCGCCCTCCAGGCCGCCATGGAGCGCACGAAGGTTCGCGCCGACGGTGCCGCGCTGGTCCGGTGGGAGCTCATCCGGAACTGCGCCCGCGCCGGCGACCACCCGGCCCTGCAGTCGGGGCTCGCGCTGGCGAACGCGATCCGCAGCCTCATCGACGAGCCCGCGCGCCGCATCTCGTCGGGGACACTCACCGCCGTGGGCAGCACGGCGTCCCAGCCCGCGGAACGCCTCCCTAACTCGCCGCTCCCGTCGCCCCCGCCGGATCCGTCGGGATCGTATGCAGCCGGGAGTGACCGTGTCCGTCAGACCGCCTTCACGGCCCCGCCCCCGGACACCGCCGCTCCCCAGGTGGTGCGGCGCCGGCGCATCGGAGTGGCGGCCGCGCTGGTGCTGGCCGTGCTCGCGACGTCGGCCATCGTCTCGCTGTCCCAGAAGAATCCGCTGCGCGACATGGCTGGACCGCTCCACGCGCGAGTGTCGGTACCCACGCGCTGCGGCGACGAGCTCCTCGCGCCGCCGAGCGCCTTCGCGACGTCGGGGCGCGCGTCGGACGTCGTGCCGGTGTGCTTCGGCGACGGCCGATTTCTGGGCGTCATCGCGCGCGTCGACGACACGATGGTGGTCGGCCGTCGCCGGGCCGCTCGCGGCGAGCGCTTCGACGAAGGCGTCGCGCCCATCGCCGACGCCGTCGGAGCGCTCGGCACCGCCGTCTCGAGCGACGCCGGCTGGATCGCGTGGACCCCCCGCGAGGGCTTCGCCTTCGGCCTCGCGCGCGTCGATCGCGCGGTGACCCGCATTCCCATCCAGGCCCCGCAGCTCCAGCCGGGCGCCTACCGGGGGGCGTTCCTCCTCCGGGCCGAGCCGCTCACGGCGTGGGTGGCGAGCACCTTGCGCGAAGGCGGTCGGTCGCGGCCGGTCATCGTGCAGTTCGCCTCGCGCTACCCCGACCAGGCCCGCGCCGCGACGGTCTTCGCGCTCGGCGACGGAGAGGTCGTCGCCGCGATCCCCGGCGAGCCGGCCACGTTGCTCGTGCAGCGCGTCGCCGACGGTCACCTGTCGTTCTCGACCTTCACGGTGCCGCTGCAATCGCTCGCGGGCCTCGTTCGCGCCGGGGTCGATCCCGACGCGGCCGCCGACGCCGACGCCGACG
>CAIMWA010000375.1 GCA_903845045.1 uncultured delta proteobacterium
CACGCGAAACCGCGCGACCTGCACGATGGCCTCGTCGGACCGTACCGTTCCCGCCGAACGCGCCTCCATGTGCGGCGACGATACCACCGCGGTGGACGCCGCGCGGGGCCGTCACTCGTAGCTTCGAATGGGCGCCCCCGGCAGCGGCGGGCGTGGTGCGACGCGCACCATGGGCCGAGCCGCGGCCTGCGGGCGTGGAACCATCGCTCGCGCGACGACGGCCGCAGCGACGCCGGCGTCGGCGACGGGCGGAGCAACCACCGCCGCGGACGCAGCGTCCACCTCCGTCTCGCGACGACGGGGAGGCTCCACCGCAACGCGCGGCGGCTCCATGGCGCGGTCCTCGGACCTCGTCGGCGCGTGCGGCGATGGCCGGAGCGCAGCCCCCACGAGCCCGCCCGCGATGAGTCCCGCGGCGGCCCAGAACGGACCGCGGACCGTGGGCCGAGACACCCCCGCGGACGGCGACTGCATCGCCATTGGCGGACCTCCTGGCGCCGCGACCTCGGCGTCGGACGCGGTGCACGCGCGCAATGCCGCGGCCATCGCGACGGCGCTCGGCCAGCGCTCGCCGAGGTTCGGCAGCAACGCCCGATCGACGACCCGCGCGAGGTCCTCGGGCACGCCCTCGCGCAGCGCGCGCACCTGCGGAACAGGCTGCGTCGCGAGGCGCACGATGAGCGCGTTGTAGCTCTCGGCCTGGATCGGATGCCGCCCGGTGAGCGCGTGGAACAGCACCGCGCCGAGGGACCAGAGGTCCGTGCGCTCGTCGACGCTCTCGCCGCGCGCCTGCTCGGGGCTCATGAACACCGGCGTGCCGACCACCGCGCCGGTCTGCGTGTGCGCCGTACCCGTCGCGGCGAGCGCCGAGTCGTCGGCGGGAACGTCGGTCCAACGCACGATGCCGAAGTCGACGATCTTGGTGTGCGTGGAGCCGTCGGCGCCCTCCACCACGAAGATGTTCTCGGGCTTCACGTCACGATGGATGAGCCCCCGCGCGTGCGCCGCCGCGAGGCCGTCGAGCACCTCGGCGCCGAGCCGCGCGACCTCCGCCGGCGCGGGTGCGCGCGTGGCGACCCAACGCCCGAAATCCATGCCGTCGAGGAGCTCTTCGACGAGGTACAGCGTTCCATCCGCGGCCTTGCCGCCGTCGAGCACGTCGACGACGCCGGGGTGCGTGAGCGTCGCCGTCGCGCGGGCCTCGCGGGCAAAGCGGGCCTCGGCGCGGGGAGAGGTCGTGAACTCGGCGCGGATCAGCTTGATGGCGACACGCCGGTGCGTGAACGCGTGCAGGGCCTCGTACACGATGCCCATGCCGCCCACGCCGATGAGCCGAAGCAGACGGTATTTGTCGGCCAGCGTGGTCCCGACGCGAGCTTGCGCATCGCGGGCGACGAGCGCCGCGCCGTCGTCGTCCTCGTCGTCGATGCGAACGGTCTCGCTCACGGCTGCGTCCCGGGCCACTGCGCGCAGAGGTCGAGCGGGAACGAGATGTTCGGAACGGCGATGGCGTGCGACGGCTCGTCGTCGTCGATGGACAGCAGGTACGCGACGATCTGCCGGATCTGCACCTGCCCCTCGGGCGACTGGTCGTAGTCGTTCGGTGTCCATTGATGGTGCGCACGGAACGCGCGATCGAAGACCTCTTCGAGGGTGCGGGCGTTGCCGGCGTGGAAGTACGGCGCCGAGAGCGCGAGACCGATGGTCGGCGGAACGTTGAAGCCGCTGATGCCCTGCGCGGGCTGCGTCATGTCCTGCCGCACCTCGCGGACGAGCACGCCGGGCGGCACCACCGCCGGGTCCGTCGGTGTCGCGGGAAACGTTCCCACGAAGCGCGCGGCGCACTGCATCCGGTCGTTGTCCGAAGGGCGCGCGGGATCGGGGAATCGGAACGCGGCACTCCCGCCAACGGCATCGGGGTTCAGCCCGGCAGGAAATCCTCCGAGGGCGTAGCGCAGCGTGCGCAACAGCCCGGCGGTGGCGTCGTTCGGCTCCGAAGGCTCGTAGAAGCGCCGTGAGACGGTCCACAGCGCCGATCCGTGGCACCCCGCGCAGGAGCGCCCGAAGAGGGTCCGCCCGGCCTCCACGTCGGACCGGTCGAGCCCCACCGGCGCCCGCGGAGACCGGATGGTCTGCACGAAGGCCTCGAGGCGATCGAGGTCGTCCACCGCCGAGCGCACGCCGCCCGACGCCCCGGGCGAGCTGACGCTGCGCATCGCGCCGTTGAGGCCGGCCTGCGAGGTGCGCGTCTGCGAGCCATCGAGGAGCGTCGGAGCGTCGGAGCCGAAGCCGATGCGGTCGGCGGTGTGCGGCGGCGTCGCGTCACGCACCACGGCACCGCCCACCCCACCCTGGACGTTCCGGATCACGGTCTCGACGTCCTGCACCTCGTCGAAGGAGGCGTTCCACCCGAAGAGGCGCTGGCGGCGGTGCGTTCCGTCGAGCGCGAAGCTCCCGTCGAGCGACGGCGTCTGCCGCGGACCGCGCCCGAAGAACCACGTCACACCATCGCTCAACCCGTCGGGATGGCAGCTCTCGCAGGAGTTCCACGACTGCCCGAGCCAGGACATGCGGCCGGTGCCGGTGACGAAGAAGCGCCGGCCGTCGTGGGCGATCTGGGCGTCCGGCGTGCGCGCGGCCCCGTCGGTGGCGGGCACCGCCGCGACGACGCCCTGCAGCGACAGCGTCACCACGGAGACGTCGGGTGCGTCGGCGCCGAGCACCAGGGCCACGTGGTTGTGCCCCGCCTCGGCCTGGTGCCCGATGGCGATGCCGATGGGAAGGCGGCTGGCGCGGGCGGCGTCCGGCGTCAGATCGATGAAGCCACGCTCGCGCGGGTCGCTCGAGCCGACCTGGTCCACGGTGCCGTCGCGATCGAAGCGCACGCGGAACACCCCGTCGGAGCCATACCCAAGCACGTAAGCGACGTAGTCGCCGGGCACGAACGCGAGGCCGATGGGGAGCAGCGGCATGCGTCGCAGGGCCTCGGGCACGGCGCCGCCCACGAGCGCTCGCGGCGGCGATGCCGGCGCGGCATCGAAGAAGTCGCGGAACAGCCGCGTGAGCACGTACGGCTTCGCCGCCACGGGGGTCGCTCCGGAGACGTCCAGCGAGAAGAGCGAGGCGTGCGACATCGTCTGGAAATTGCCGGGGTTGATGGACGACTCGTCGATGGGCAGCGGGCATCCCGCGGGCGAGCGGCAGACCTCGCCGAGGGGCCCCGCGGGCGACGCGCAGATCGCCGTCACGTAGAGCCGCGAACCGCTGAGCGCGGCAGCGTAGAGCTGGTTCGGAAAGCACCCCGTGGGATGGCCCGCGGCGTCGGCGAAGCCCGTGTCGTCCACCGGGTCCAGGGTGATGGGACGATCGTCGGCGACGTTCGTCGCGAGCGGCACCCGGTACACCAGACCCACCCGGGCGCGATCCCAGAACCCTGCGTCCACCGCGGGATCGAGCGTACGTCCGTTCGACGTGACCTCCGTCGCGGACCGCGCCTGGGCGTAGAACTCGGTGACGTAGGCCACCTCGTCGTCATCGGACGCGTCGCCGTCGTTGCTGATCACCACCGCGCGCGGGTGTGCGAGCCCAGGGCGCCCCGCCACGTTCGGTCCGAGCCGTCCCGAGCGCGCGAGGACGCCGTTGAGATCGATGGTCATCTCGACGTGCATCGTGGCCGTCGCGACGACGCTCACGGTGCCCTCGGCGAAGTTCGTCACATAGAGATGGCGTCCCGAGGGAGCGATGGCGAGGCCCGTCGGCTCGCTGCCGGTGGGCGCCGAAACGGCTGCGAAATGGGGCGTTCCGCGCAGGTCATCGAGGCGCACCACGCGCTGCTCGCGGCGAAGCACGATGAAGGCGGAGTTGCCGTCGTTGCCGAGCACCACGGCCCACGCCTCGGGATCGCGCCCGGCGGCGTCGGCGTTCGGCGGGAGCTGCGTCCATCGGCGGGACACGCTCCGCGCGCTGAGAGGCTGCGTGTCGAGGTCGAGGTCGAACACCGACACGGCGCTGCTCCGGCGCATGGCGGCGACGGCGATGCGATCGTCGGGGCTGATCGCAATGGCCGCGCCTTGCGTCGGAACGAGGGTCGGTCGCACCGGCAGCGTCGCGCCCGCGTCGCTCGTCGAAGGCGACGCGCGTACGGGCACGCACGCACCGTCGCGCTCGCAGGTCAGCGCGTCGGAGCCGCAGGTGTCGCGCGGGGAGCAGAGCCCGTGGGCCGCGTTGCCGGCGCACGCGCGAGCGAGGAACACGTGCGCGTCGACGACGCCGGATGCGTCGTACTCGTAGGTGCGGCGGTACGTGAAGAGCCGGCACGACCCTTGGAGTGCGTCGATCTCCACGGTGACGGCGCACGGCGCATCGGGGTTCGACGGCGCGATGCCGAAGCTGCCGGGGAGCGTGCGCGCGCCCGGCGATCCGTCCAACGCGAAGCGCCGCTCGCCCCGCGCAACACCGCAGGACGAGGTGCGCACGACCACCGCGGTGAGCTCGCTCGCGACGCGCAGGTCGGTGTCGAGGGTCACGACGATCTGCGCCGCCGGTGACGGCTCGCAGGCGCCGAGGACGACGGTGATCGCGGCGGCGACACAGAACCTCATGGATCGATGCCGACGCCCTGCACCACGGTCCCCCAACTGCCGCCATCGTAGGGCGCGGAGCTTCGCGTGCCGGCGAGCACCACGCCGAGGACGATCGAGCCCGCGACGAGGGCGGTGCCGGCGCCGACGGCGATCCAGAATCGTCGATCGCGAACGAGCGAGGGCGAACGCGTGGGCGACACCCGTGCGTCCGCGGGCGGCGTTGCTGCGACGAGGGCGGGCGCAACGCTCGCGGGCACCGGTGCCACGACCAGAGGGACCGTCGGCGGGGGCGGCTCCGTGGCGTCGAGGGAGACCTCCACGACGTCGCCGGCGGCCAGCGTGCGCTCCGCCGAGACCGTCGAACCGGACGCGCGCTGCGCCGCGAAGGTGTGTGCGCCGGGGAGCACATCGACGTCGGCGACGCCCTCCGTCGCCGTCACGGCGGCTCCGTCGACGAGCAGCGCCGAGGGACCACCGGCCGCGACCACGTGCGCGTGTGCGACCAGGGGGCGAAGCTCGCCGAGCACCACGAGCGCAGCGCGACGGGAGGCGCTCTCTTCCGGAGCGAGCGCCACGACGCGCTGGAACGCCCGCAGCGCCGCCAGCACGTCACCGGCGCCGCGACGCGCGAGCCCGAGGTCGTAGAGCGCCGACACGCTCTCGCGCAACGCGAGCGAGCGCTCGAAGGCCGCCGCGGCCTCGTCGAAGCTTCGCGCGTCGAGCAGCGCGACGCCGTGCTGGAATTCCGCCGCCGCCGCCGCGCGGGTGGCGGGCGATGCGTTCGTCGCCGCGGACACCGGCTGCGCCGCCGCGCCCATCGGCACGACGCAGACGATCACCGCCACCAGCAACGCCTCCCCACGTCGCCCCGCACGCACCCGCATCGACACTGCGAACGAGTATTACAGTTCGTTGGCCGCTTCAACGAGGAACGGGAGGCCGCCCTGTGCGATGGCGGCTCAGCGCGTCGCCGCTCCGGCCGCGATGGCGACGACGATCACCACGACGACGGCGACCACGACGGCGATGCTGACGGTGCGCGCACGGCGCTCCACGGCGGCGTTCGCGCGAAGCGCCTCGTCGCGCCTCGCGAGCGCGCCGTGCTTGAGCCGGCTCCGCGCGACGGCCGACGCGTCGACGTGGTCCGTGAGGAGGATCGTCGCGCCGCAGAAGCGGCAGACGACCTGCACGCTGCCGTCGTCGGGCACGGCGTTCCGGCCCGCGCAACGCACGCACGGGACGCCCTCGGCCCGGAGCCGCGCGAGGGCTTCGTTGCCCGCGATCTGCCGGGCCATGTCGATGTCGAGGCGCTCCTTGTCGGAGATGTACGCGTCGACGCGCTCGGCGCTCCCGCACGCGCCGCAGGTGAACTGGTGCACCGTCACGTCGAGGGGCACCTCGACGGGCGCGTCGCAGCGCCGGCACCGGGCCTCGCGAAACCCTGCGCTGCCGCCCTCGAAGCGCGGCGCGCTGCGAACGAACTCCCGCAGGTCGCTCCGATGGGCGGCCGCCCCGGCGACGTGATGGTGGAGAGCGTCCGCCGACACCGCCTCCGGCCCCACGACGGCGGCCGTCTCGATCTCGGCTCCACAGAAAGCGCAGCCGAAGACCGGCACGCGAAGGTCCGCAGGAAGCGGGGTGCTCGCACCGCAGCGGTGACAGGTGACGCCTCGTTCGGCCATCGATCGCTTCTCCAAGGGATGACCCCGCGTGGTCGACGCCGCGCGATGCTCGCACGACCGCGCCGCACCCAGCGCACGAAAATCGCAAGGCGGCCGGTCATCGCCGCGGCGGCGGACCGTGAGCGATGTTGTTGCCGGCCCGCACGGGATCAGCGGCGCTCGAGGGTGATCGCGCGTTCGGGGCACGCGACGACGCACAAGCCGCACGCGCGGCACGCGTCGGCCTTCACGGCGTATGCGGTTTGCCGCCGGTGCGCGATGCTCTTGAGCTTCGCGAACGGACCGAGGACTGCGAAGTCCGCTTCGTCGATGCGACGGACCTCGAAGACGTCATGCGGACACACCTCGACGCAGTCGTGCTTTCCCTCGCAGCGCCCGCGGTCGACCACAGGAAACCAACGGCCGGGGTCGGCACCGCACCTCTCGCCAGGCCGATCGGGGTCCGCCGCCGCCCGCCGCGCCTTCTCGACATCGATGTCCTGCTTCGCCATCCGCGACCTCCGGGATCGGTGTGTACCCGCGCTCGACCTCTGGGTGGGTGAAGGGATCGTGAAGAAACGCAAAGCCGCCGTGGGTCGCGTGGGCGCCTCTCCGCGGGGTTCGACGGGTCCGTCTCGACCGTCGCCCGCTCCGCTCGATTCGGTCCCGCGCCGTTGAGGCCCCCCCCGGCGTCGCGCTACGGTCCGCACCCCAATGCCCACGCCGATCGTCTTCATTCACGGCATGTTCGTGACCCCGCGCTGCTGGAAGCCCTGGATCGAACGCTTCACTGCCGCCGGCCACGACTGCCTCGCGCCCGCCTGGCCGCTGCACGACGCGGCGCCGGAGGAGCTGCGCCGCCGCCATCCCGACGCCGCGCTGGGAGCCCTCGGCATCCCCGACCTCCTCGCCGACCTCACCCGCGTCATCGCGGGCTGCCCGCGTCCGCCGGTGCTCGTCGGGCACTCGCTGGGCGGCCTGCTCGTGCAGCTTCTTCTCCAGAAGGGCCTCGGCGCCGCCGGCGTCGCCATCGACTCGGCGCCGCCCAAGGGGGTCGTTCCCTTCTCGTGGTCGTTCATTCGCAGCAACTGGCCTGTGGTCAATCCGTTCGTAGCGGAGTCCGAGCCGTTCCTGATGTCCTTTGAACAGTTCCAGTATGCGTTCGTGCACACGCTCCCCGAAGCGGCGCAGCGCGAGGCCTACGAGTCCCAGGTCGTCCCGGAGTCACGCAAGGTCGGGCGCGGTACGCTGAGCGACGCCGCGGCCATCGACTTCCGCCTTCCGCACAAGCCCCTGCTCTTCATCGCCGGCACCGAGGACCACATCATCCCGGCCAGCCTGAACCGCTCGAACCACGCGAAGTACACCGACCCGAACTCCGTGCACGAGTATCAGGAGTTCGCCGGCCGCACGCACTACATCATCGGCCAGGACGGCTGGACCGAGGTCGCCGACGCCGTCGCGTCGTTCATCGGCCGGCACGCGCCGTGATCGGACGCCCCGCTACGCCGCCTCGGTGCCCGTTGCCGCAACGGTGACCTCGTCGCTGCGCCCGAAGCGCGGAAGCAGGAAGCCCGTGCGCGCGCGATAGGCGGCCCAGCCCGGGTGCCGCGCCATGCTCGCCTCCTTGCGAAGCATGTTCGGAACGAAGACCCCGCCCCACACCCACGCGAGCACGACCCACGGGATCCAGTGCCCGGCGACGACGGCGAAGCTGGCGTAGAGCATCATCTCACCGAGGTAGTTCGGGTGCCGCACCCGCGCGAAGAACCCGTCGGTGATGAGCCCGCGGCGCACCTTCAGCGTGAAGAACTTCTGCGCGTCGCTCGCCATCATGAGCACCACGCCGAGGACGTACAGCACCGTCGCGCCCGCGAGCGTCGCCGGCGCGGCCTCGTGGTGGTTGCGAATCAACAGCACCGGCGCCAGCCAATACAGCCCGAGCACGAGGAGCCAGGCGTTCACGGCGCCGCCGACGGTGATCTTGCGCTGCCATCCGGGGTCCGGGAACACGGCCTCCTTCAAGAGCCAGAGCAATCCATAGCTGCCGTGGAGCGCGGCGTACGTCCACGCAGTGGGCGAGAAGTCACCGTAGGCGACCATGAGCGCGAGCACGAACGCGAGGGTGCCGCCCTTCTGCAGGTTGATGACCCACGCGAACTTCAGGAACCGCGGTCCGCCGAGAAAGTCTTCGGAGAGCTTGTCGCGAAAGGCGAGCCACTGGGCCAGGGCGGGGTGCATGGCGCCGACTCCACCGCATCGCGGCCCGTCGGGCAAGGCGGGCGACGGGCAACTTGCGCCGCTCGCCGGGGTCATGCAGGGATCCTTCGATGCCCCGCCCCGCCGCGCCGCTCCGTCCCGTGCTCCGCGTGCTCCCCGCGCTCTTCGCGCTCGGGTGCCCCAGCGACCCGCGCCCCCGCGTCGACGCCGGGAGCGCCATGGACGCTCCGGTGTCCCGCGACGTCCCCGCGGCCGTCGGATCGACGCTCGGCACCAGCGACGGCACCGAGCAGCAGCCCCCGACCACCGGCCGCACGGCGATGCGCGCGTGGCTCGCCGCGGGCGCGTGGAAGCGCTGGCACTGCGAGACGACGCCGCACGCCACTTCGGGGCTGTCGCCGCACGGCCTCGACCGCATCTGCACCAACGACGTGCTCTTCAACGCCGGCGAGGACCCTCCGTGGCCCGTCGGCGCCGCGTCGGTGAAGGAGCTTCACGACCCGTCGTACCCCGAGATCATCGTGGGTTACGCCGCCAACGTGAAGGTGCGCGACGGCGCGGGCGGCGCGGGGTGGTACTGGTTCGAAGAGGTGTTCCCCGCGTACTCGCCGGGCGCGGCGGTGCTCCGCGACCCCGACGGGACCATCGCCGACGGCTTCGGCGAGAGTGGAAACGCCGGCGGCGTGTGCGTCCCTTGCCACGGGCGCAGCACGCAGGACGGCACCTACGACGGCGGCATGCTGGGCTACGGCGAGTTCGTCTTCACGCGCATCGGCGTCACGGTGCGGTGAGGCCCCGCATCGGCGGCGTAGGAGAGTAGAGTCCCCGCCCGCGCGCCCGATGCGTCTGCAGCGCTACTTCAACGTCGCCTTCGAAGACTCGCCGGCGGGCCTGCGCCGCATGGTGCTGCTTCTCTATGCCGCCGTGGTGCCGCCGTTCGTGCTGCTCCTCTGTCTCGTGTCGTCGCCGGGCTCCCGCGATGCGGCGACGCTCACCGTCTTCGCGCTCTGCGTCGCGGCCTACGTCTGGGTCTGGGCGCGTCGAACTCCCACACCGTCGACGTGGATCTTTCCCGCGGGCTTCGTGCCCGTGGCCTGCTGCGGCATCGCCTTCGCGGCGACCGGCGACGCGGCGTTCCTCGCGGTGAGCGGCGCCCCGGTGGCGTGGGCCGCGGTGCTCTTCGGTCCGCGCGTCGTCGTGTCGGCCTGGGGCACCGGGGTGCTGGCGTGCCTCGCCGTCACCGCGGAGACCCACGGCTGGGCGCATGGGGCGCTGAACGCGGGTCTCTACGCGGTGATCCAGGGGCTCGTCGGGGTCGTGGTGTACGGTAAATCGTGGCGCCGCGAGGCCGCGCACCTCCGCGTGCTGCAGCGCGACTTCAACGACATCCAGCTCGTGCTCCGCCTCGACGGGCGCCTCGTCGACGTGAACGACCGGGCGCTGCGCGAGTACGGCTACACCCGCGAGGAGTTCCTCCGGCTGGGCATCGGCGACCTGCGCCGCGACGACCCGGAGACGGCGCGGCTGCAGATGACGCGGCTGTCGGCGCACGGTGCCCTGGTCTTCGAGTCCATGCACTGCCGCAAGGACGGCACGCGCTTTCCCGTCGAGGTGAGCGCGCGGCTCTTCGTCGAGGATGGCGCGCCCCTCTGCAACAGCCTCGTGCGCGACATCACGGCGCGCAAGGCCGCCGACGACGCGCTGCAGTCCACCAACGCCCGCCTCGCCGAAGAGCGCTCCCGGGCCGCCGAGCTGGCCGCGCGCGCCGACGCCGCGAACCGCGCGAAGAGCGAGTTCCTCGCCAACGTGAGCCACGAGCTGCGCACCCCGATGAACGGGGTCATCGGCATGACGGGCCTGCTCCTCGACACGACCCTCGACGCGACGCAGCGGCACTGGGCCGAGGTCGCGCAGTCGAGCGGCGAGGCGCTGCTCAACGTCATCGACGACCTCCTCGATTTCGCGAAGATCGAGGCCGGGCGCTTCGACCTCGAGCACATCGACGTCGACGTGCGGGCGGTGGTCGCCGGCGTCGAGGCACTGCTCGGTCCGCGGGCCGCGGAGAAGGGCTTGGACTTCGACGTCTGCACCGACGACGACGTGCCGGCCCAGCTCGTGGGCGACCCCGGCCGGCTGCGCCAGGTGCTCATCAACCTCGTGGGCAACGCGGTGAAGTTCACGTCCCGCGGCCGCGTCGCGGTGCGGGCCTCGGTCGTCTCGCGCGACGACGACGCCGTCACGCTGCGCTTCGACGTGCGCGACACCGGCATCGGCATCGCGGCGGAGCACCTTCCGCTGCTGTTCCAGAAGTTCAGTCAGGTAGATGCGTCGACGACGCGGCCCTTCGGCGGCACCGGCCTCGGCCTCGCGATCTCGCGGCAGCTCGTGGACCTCATGCACGGCACCATCGACGTCATCAGCACCCCCGGCGAGGGCTCGCGGTTCTGGTTCACCGCGCGCCTCTCGCTGCGTCCGAGCGCCGCCCCACCGGCGCATGTCGAGACCGCGGAGGCGCCGCTGCCACCGGAGCTCGTCGGCCGCCGCGCGCGGGTGCTCGTGGCCGAGGACAACCCCGTGAACCTCGAGCTCGCGCTGAGCCTGCTGCGCCGCCTCGGCATGACGGCGGACGCGGTGACCGACGGCGAGGCCGCGGTGCGCGCGGTGGCCGCCGAGCCTTGGGACCTGTTGCTCATGGACGTGCAGATGCCCGGCATGGACGGCCTCGAGGCGACGCGGCGCATTCGCGCGTCGGGCGCGCGCGGCGCGGAGATCGTCATCGTGGCGATGACGGCGCACGCGATGGCGGGCGACCGCGAGCGCTGCCTCGCGGCGGGCATGAACGACCACCTGCCGAAGCCCGTCTCGACGCGCGCGTTGGCCGGGGCGCTGCTGCGGTGGCTGCCGCCCGACCCTGCGGGGGCCCGTGCTAGCGTGCCCGCGGAGACCCCATGACCACCTTCCCCGCAGCGCAGGACCACGGCGCCCTCGAGCCTTTGTTTCCCGACGTCTGGCGTGTCCGCGGATCGTTCCGCGTGGGCCCCGGGATGTCGATCCCGCGCAACATGATCGTGCTGCGCGAGGGCCGCGCGCTCACCGTCGTCAACGCCGTGCGCCTCTCGGCCGCGGGCGAGGCCGCGCTCGCGGAGCTCGGCGAGGTCAAGCACCTCGTGAAGCTCGGGCACTTTCACGGCCTCGACGACCCGTACTATCGAGACCGTTTTCGGCCGACGTTCTGGGCTCCGAAGCCTGCGGACGCCGACACCCGCGAGCTCGCGAGCGACGGCGCCTCGCCCCTCGAGCGCGCGCGGCCGTTCCGCTTCGAGGGCACCGCCGGACGCGAGGGGGCGCTGCTCGTGGCGCAGGATGCCGGCAACCTGCTGGTCACCTGCGACAGCGTGCAGAACTGGGAGAGCGCGGCGGGGAGCTCGTTCCTGGGCGGCATCGTCGTGCGGCTCATGGGCTTCATCGAGCCCGCGAAGATCGGTCCCATCTGGGTGAAGAAGCTCACCGACGAGGACCCGTCGAAGGTGCGTCCGGACTTCGAGCGGCTGCTCGGACTCGACTTCACGCACCTCGTCGGCGGCCACGGCGAGCTGCTCCGCGACGGAGCCAAGGCGGCGGTGAAGGCCTCCTGCGCGCGCACCCTCGGCATGCACTGATACGCTGGGCTGATGCTGCAGCCCGGCACGGTGCTCGGTGACCGCTTCGCCGTCGAGGTCCTGCTGGGCCACGGCGCGATGGGGCACGTGTACCGCGCGCTCGATGGACGCAGCGGCGCGCGCGTCGCCCTCAAGGTGATGTCGTCGGAGGACCCTGCGGAGTCGCAGTCGGCGCGCTTCGCCGCGGAGATCGAGGCCCTCGCGCAGCTCGCGCACCCGGCCATCGTCGCCTACGTGGCGCACGGCGCCGACGACGCCGGCACCCCGTGGCTCGCCATGGAGCTCCTCGACGGCGAGACCCTCGAGGCCCGCCTCGCGCGGGGCCCGTTGAGCGTCGGCGAGACCATGACCCTCGCCGAGCGTGTGGCCGGCGCGCTCGAGGCCGCGCACCGGCGCGGGGTGGTGCACCGCGACCTCAAGCCCGGAAATCTCTTTCTCCGCGGCGGCGCCGTGGAGGGCGCGACGGTGCTCGACTTCGGCATCGCGCGGCACGGCGTGCGGGCCCTCACGCGCACCGGCGTCGTCGTGGGAACCCCCGAGTACATGGCCCCGGAGCAGGCCCGCGGCGACCGCGGCGTCGGTCCGTCGGCGGACGTCTTCGCCCTCGGCTGCGTGCTCTGGGAGTGCCTCACGGGCGCGCCGGCGTTCGGGTCCGGCACCGTCGTCGCGGTGCTCTCGCGCATCCTCTTCGAGCACCCGACGCCGCTCGCGCGCATGCGCCCCGGCGTGCCCGCCGACCTCGCGGACCTCATCGCGCGCATGCTCTCCAAGTCCGCCGCGGACCGCCCGCGGGACGGCGCCGCGGTGCGTGCGGCCCTCGCCGCGCTGGGCCCCGCCGAGTCCCACGCCGGCGCCGACGATGGACCGCCGCGACCGAGCTTCGGCGACGGCGAGCTCGAGCGCGTGAGCGTGCTCGTGGCCTCGGCGCCATCCAGCGCCGACGACGCCACCGCCACCGTCGCCGTCACCGACGGCCTGGGCCTCGTGCGCTTCGAGGAGATCGCGCGGGCGCTGCGGGCGCGCGGGTCCGACGTCGAGGTGCAGCGCCTCGCCGACGGGTTCGTGGTGGCGACGGTGGGCGGACTCGGTGCCTCTGCCGTGGACCAGGCCATGGAGGCCGCCGCGTGCGCCCGCATCGTGCGTGAACGCTGGCCCGAGGCCGCCGTGGCCGTGGCGACGGCGACGCGCATCGCCGGGTCCCGCGCGCCCCTCGGCGACACCCTCGAGCGCGCGGTGGCGCTGCTCCCCAACGCTGCCGGCGGTGTCGTGCTCGACGCCGTGACGGCCGGGCTCCTCGGCGGCCGCGTGCGCACCGTCGAGGTGCGGGCCGGCGTGCGCTCCCTCGCCGACGACACGCCCTCCGTCGACGAGACGCGCACCGTGCTGGGCCGCGCCACGCCCTTCGTGGGACGCGAGCAGGAGGTCTCCACGCTGGACCTCGCCCTCACCGCGGCGTTCGAGGAGCGCAGCCCCCGCGCGGTGCTCGTCACCGGCGCTCCGGGCCTCGGGAAATCGCGCCTTCGCCACGAGCTCCGCAAGCGCTGCGCCGCACGAACGCGCGAGGACGGCGCCGCCCTCCCATGCCTCGAGGGACGCGGCGAGCCGCTGCGCGCAGGGTCCCCGTATGCGGTGCTCGCGCAGGCGGTGCGAGCGCTCGCCGGCGCGTCCCCCGGCGAGGGACCCGACGCGGTGCGCGCGAGGCTCCGGACGTGTGTCGCGGCCTACGTACCGACGGTCGACGCGAAGGAGGTCACCGAGGGCCTGGGCGTGCTCTGCGGCCTCCCCGCCGAGGACGACGAGAGCGTGCGCCTGCGCGCCGCGCGGCAGGACCCGCGGCTCATGCAGGCCCGCGTGGGCGAGGCCTTCCTTGCGATGCTCCGCGCCGTGGCCGACGGCGGCGGCGTGCTCGTCGTCGTCGAGGATGCGCACTGGGCCGATCGCCCCTCCCTCGACCTTCTCGACCTCGCGCTTCGCACCCTCGACGACTGCCCGCTCTGCGTCGTGGCCTTCGCGCGCCCCGAGCTCCGCGAGGCGCTCCCGGACCTCTGGAAGGGACGCGTCCTCGAGCTGCCGCTGGGCCCGCTGGGACGGCGTGCCTGCGAGCGCTTCGCGGCCCGCGTCGCCGGCGACCGCCTCGCGCCCGACGCCATCGCCCGCGCCGTCGCGCAGTGCGCCGGCAACGCCCTCTTCCTCGAGGAACTCCTTCGCTTCTCGTGCGAGGGCGGCGACGGCGAGGCCCCGGACACGGTGCTCGCGATCCTTCAGGGGCGCGTGGCGCAGCTCGAGAGCGGCGAGCGGCGCGTGCTCCGCGCGGCGAGCGTCTTCGGCGAGCGCTTCGAGGCCGGCGGGGTCTGCGCGGTGCTCGGCACGGTACCGGTCGGCGAGGTGCAGGGCTGGCTCGCGACGCTCACCGCGAAGGAGCTCCTCACCGATGGCGGAGACGGCGCGCACCGCTTCCGCCACGCCCTCATGCGCGAGGCCGCGTACGGGCTGCTCCCCGACGACGACCGCCGCGCGGGGCACCGCCTCGCCGCCGAGTGGCTCGCGGACCGCGACGACGACCCGGCCCCGGTGGCCGAGCACCTCGCCCTCGCCGGCGACCACGCCGAGGCCCTCAAGTGGTTCCTCGCGGCGGCGGAGCGGGCCTTCGAGCGCGACGACCACGCGGGCACCGAGCGCATGGTCGAGCGCGCCCGAAGCTGCGGCGGAACGGGTCCCTACGCGGGAGCGCTCGAGAGCGTGGCCGCCGTCACGGCGCTCATGGCCTGGCGCTGGGACGCCGCCCGCACGAGCGCCGTCGCCGCCCTCGCCCTCTGCGTTCCGGGCAGCGTGTGGTGGAACCGCGCGATGCGCGTGACGACCACCGTCGCGGCCTACGGCAACGACCTCGATGCCCTCTCCGCCGGCGTCGACCTGCTCCTCGCGACCGCTCCGCTCCCCGGCGCCGAGCTCGCGTGCGGCGACGCGCTCCTCTACGCCGCGAGCGCCGCGGTGCAGGTCGGCCTCACGCGCTTCGGCCGAGACCTCACCGACCGCGCCGACGCCGTGCTGCGGCCGTACTATCCGCGGTACCCCGGCGTGCGCGCCTGGGCCAACGTGATCCGCTGCACGATCCTGCGGCACACCACCGACGACCTCGGGGCGCAGCGCGCGCTCCTCCGCGAGACGCTGCGCTGCTACGGCGAGGCCGGCGCCACCGCGATGATGACCGTGCTCGCGCGCGACGTGCTCGGCGAGGTGCTCGCCCGCGCCGGAGCCTTCGCCGAGGCCGAGGCCACGCTGCGCGGCGCGCACGCCGAGGCCCTGGGACTGCACATCGGGTACCTCGCCTCGCACGCGACGCTGGCCCTCGCCAACGTCCTCGCGGCGTTCGGTGACGAGGCCCGCGCCGGCGAGGCCGCGGCGCTCGCGCAGGGGCTCCTCGACACGCCGCGCATCAGCGCGGGCTACCAGGCCATGGCCCGCGACGTCCTCGCCACCGTGGCCCTCGTGCGGGGTGACGCGGCCGCGGCCGAGCGCGAGGCCTCCCTCGCCATCGCGGGATCGGCGCACACCCCCGTGCGTCGCTGGCTCATGGTCGCGCACCGCGCCGAAGCCTTGCTGCTCCTCGAACGCACCGCCGAGGCCCACGCCGCCGCCACCGTGGCGCTCGTTGAACTCGACGATGCCGGGTTCGGTGGCTACGCCGAGCGCGCCCTCGTGGCGGCCGCTGCGAAGGCCGCGCGCGCCGCCGAGGACCGCACCACCGCCGACGCCCTCGACGCCCGCCTCGCCCGCTGGGACGCCGCGCAGCGGGCCTTTCTCGACGCGCGCCCCGACGACGTCCTCGCCGAGACCGAGCGACCGCCCGCGGTGTGAGGGTCGCCGCGCAGCGCCTCGGTGAGCGCCGGGTCAACGCGGGCGGCGACGGTGGTCAACAGGTGCACAGCGCACGAATTCGCTCGAATTCGAGCCATTTGTGAGCGCAAGTTGCCTTTTTACCTTCGTCCCCGTCGGCCACGCACCGACGGGCCCGACGGCCCATCGCCGTGCGTCGCAGTCGCGGGTGCTAGACTCCGGTTCATGCTCCCTCCGACGAGCGATCGCCTGCGCGACCCGGCGACGGTGCCGTACTTCCTCTGGGACACGGGCATGACCGTCGGCGAGGCGCGCGCGGTGCTGGCGTCGTCGGACGCGGCGGCCCGCGACGAGGTGCTCGTGCGGGTTCTGCGCGAAGCCAACTCCCGCGACGCCTGGCTCTTCGTCGACTGGACCATGATCGACGAGGCGTGGGAGCGCATTGTCCCGCGATTGGGTCGCGCGCGGCCGGTCTGGACGCTTCTCCGCGACGCCCGCGCTCGCCATGACGTCGCCCGCGCTGGATGAATTCCAGGAGCGCGTGGTGCTCGCGGCACAGTCCGCGTCGCCGACAGTTCGCCTGGTGGGAGGGGCGGGGCTCGCGCTGCTGCTCGGGCATCGGGTCTCCGAGGACCTCGACCTCTTCTGCGCCCCGCGGGAGGACGTCGGCGGCGTGGTGCGTGCGGTCATCGCGAGCGCCGAAGCGGGCGGCGCCGTCGTCACGCCGGTTCGAACGGGTCCCGGCTTCCAGCGGCTGGAGCTCGTCGGCGTTCATGGGACGGTGCGAGTGGACATCGCCGCCGACACCGCGGAACGCCTGGAGCCGGCTCCTGTGCTCGTGGGCTCGGTGCGCGCCGAGACGCTTCGGGATCAGCGCGCCAACAAGCTGATCGCGCTGCTCGGACGCTCGGAGCTTCGCGACCTCGTCGACCTCTTCTTCATCGAGAACGCCGGTTATCCCGCCGTGGCAGGGTTCGTCGACGCCGTCGCGAAGGACGGCGGCATGGATCCAGCGTGGTTCGCGTGGGCGCTCGGGCAGATCGCGATCCGTCCTCTCCCGGGGCTCGTCGCGGCGCTCGACCTCGGCGCGCTGGAGCGTTTTCGCGATCGCCTTCAGCGAGACGTACTGACGCTCGCGGCTCCGCAGAGGTGACGGCGGTGCGCGAGGTCTGTCTCGTTAGAACCGGGCGGGGACGGAGGTCGAAGGGTGAGCAGCGCACGAACTCGTTCGAATTCGAGATGTTTGTGCGCGGAAGTTACCTTTTTACCATCGTCCCCCTCGGCTATAAACGGTGATGTGGGAAGGGACGTGTCGGGGGAGGGATCGAAACCAACACGGGGCGCGTCACGACCGTCTCATGCGGCTTGGTCTTGATGAAGATGTGAGGCCTTAAGGCGTTGGCGCTTCGATTTCGACATCGTTCGCGCGTTCGGCTCTCTTCCGCAAGTAGTGTCCGATGGCACTTCGACCCGTCTCTTCAATCGCGCGGTGGTTGAGGATGACCCCAACGAGAATGCCCACGATCGGGACGGCCTTCGACAAGATCGCCCGTTGCGTTACCTTCACGCCGAGGTAGCGAATCGCGAATCGCTTGATCAGCTTCAACGTGTCCTTGGCAACGACCTGTCGAATCGCGATGCGTGCCCCATGCTTCGCGATGTGTGTCCCCGCGTCGCCTGCCGCAGAACGAATCATCGCTTTCGCAGCGCCCTCGAGTTCAGGATCGAGCGCCCGGGGCATCATCACGTCAAGAACGTCGGCCTCGAATTCCGCACGCTCCACCAACGACGTAGGATCGAGGATCGCAGCAACTTTCGCCGTCGTTTCCACCTGCCACTTGATCACCGCCTTCGTCTCGACCCACGCGAGCAGAACGCAGAAGAGAGGATTCGAGAACAAACCCGCCAGAACGGCGACGAGCCACACCTTCCACTTGATCGAATCAACCGCGACGCGAGCGAGGTCTTCGTCGAGCATGCGAGGATGCTTTCGCCTGGCGCGCGTGACCCACTTCTCGATCGCGCGCTCGTTCGGCATCGCGTCGGACACCGTCTCGCGGAACCACCGCTCTGCGCGCTGCGTGATGAAGTCCATCCGCCCGTGCTCCTTGTTCTACGCAGCACCGTATCACAGGATCCCGAGTCTCCCCGACCCCGGACGCAACGCATGCGATCGATCGCTGCGATCGCGCCGGATCCAGCGACTTGGCGGGGACTGGAGACTCGGGACGGGGGCTGAACGCCGTCAGCAGCCCGCGTGGCTGCGTACAAGGGATCTTCCGTCACCTCGCCGGCTGGCGTGAAGCCTCGCACTTCTCATGGGCCGAAGTCCGCGCGGCCGCCCCTGATTGAGTCATCGGGAGTGCAACAAGCTAAATGCGTCCCCGCATCCGCGCCCCCGCCGCCGAACCTCGACGTCGAGGCCTGCACACCTCGACGTCGAAACCGGGCGGGGACGGTGGTCGATAGGTGAGCAGCGCACGAATTCGCTCGAATTCGAGATGTTCGTGAGCGGAATTCGCCTTTTTGCCATCGTCCCCGGCGGCAATCGTCCCCGACGGCAGCCCGCGGAGTGACGGTCGCCGCGCAGCGCCTCGGTGAGCGCCGGATCAGCGCGAGGCGACGCCGCGGCGGGTCGCGATGTACGCGAACGCGCCCGACGCACCCGGGTAGAACGTCGCCGTCGTTCCGTCGGGCAGCAGCCACTCGTCGACGGCGAGCTGGGACATGGTGCCGTGCACCGGCACGACGTGCCCGAGAAGGTCC
Source organism: uncultured delta proteobacterium (assembly GCA_903845045.1). GTDB lineage: Bacteria > Myxococcota_A > Polyangia > Polyangiales > SCUS01. The sequence continues at coordinate 18,727 of CAIMWA010000375.1, forward strand.
GTCGCGTTCGGTGCGTCGACCTGCAGCGTGCGCGTGCCCCCCGACGGTCCGGCGAGCGACACGACGACGCCGGACCCGAGGGTGCCGTAGCGGTCGTCATACGTGCCCGTGTAAGCCGCCCACGACGCCGACGACGTCGCCCCCGACGGCCACGTCTGCGCATCGGGCACGAAGAGGCGCAGCGCGTCGTTCACGATGTCCTGCGTGACCGGCACGTTGACCAGCGAGGCGTTGACCATCACCACCACCGCGTACTGCCGGTCCGGGACCATCCACGTCATCGAGGCCCAGCCCGGGAGCTCGCCGTCGTGCCACACCGACGCGTGGCCCGGGTACGGCGCGAACTCGTGCACGAGCCCGTAGCCATAGAACCGCGTGGGACTTCCGCGCAGGTCGACGTGCGGCGCTTCCATCGCGGCGACGCCGGCCGCGTCGAGCATCGCCCCGCCGCCGGCGAGCATCGTCTCGGCGAAGTGCGCGTAGTCCGTCGGCGTCGCCATCACGCCGCCGGAAGCGTGAAGCAGCGGACAGTCGTATTGCGCCGGGGTGTGCGACGCGACGACGGCGCCCGAGGTGTTGAGCGTGTACCCGGTGGCATAGTCGCCGCGCATCACGGCGGCGGCGTCGTAGGTGGCGGTGGTCATGCCCGCGGGCGCGAACACGCGGTCGTGCACCATCTGCTCGAGGTCCGTGTCGGCGAGGCCGGCCGCGGCGACGACGACCTGCGAGGCCACCGAGAAGCCGGTGTTCGAGTAGTCGAAGACCGAGCCGGGCGGCGCCCAGAGCGGCTGTGGATACGAGGTCAGGTAAGTCTGTCGAGCGCCCGCGGCCGGGCCGACGCACTGCTGGATCGTGTCGCACGGAAAGCCCGACGTGTGCGTGAGCAGGTGCTCGAGCGTGAGCGTCCCGGCGTCGAAGCCCGACGCGAGGTGGAACCACGGGATGTACCGCGTGATCGGCGCGTGGACGTCGAGGCGGCCATCGCGCACCACCGACATCGCCGCCGCCGCGAGGACCATCTTCCCCATGGAGCCTGCCTTGAAGAGCGTCGCCGTGGTCACCGGCGCGGCGCTCGCGACGTCGCGCACGCCCGCGGCCCCAGTGAAGGCGAGGTGTCCGCGGAGCACCACGGCGACGCTCGCGCCCGGCACGTGGCTCGTGGCGAGCTCGGCGCGCACCTGCGCGAGCAGCGTGTCGAAGGCCGCACGCTCCGCGGGCGTGACGCCCGCATCGGCCGCACCGCCCGCATCGGCGACATCGGGGGCATCGGCGGCGTCGACGTACACTCGATCGGCGACCTGCGCGTCCACCACCGCCGGAGCGTCGACGCTCGCAGGCACGTCCGACGGCGGCGGGACGTCCATCATCGCGCCGGCCGCGACGGGTGCCGCGTACGCGCAGCGGAAGCCGATGCTCTCGAGGCGCCGCGTCGCGAGGCCTCCGAAGCGGATCGTCGGGCGCACGTCGATGGCGAGGGTGTTGCCGAAGCTCCCGCCTCGGTTGATGTGCGACGTGCCGCTCGGGACGCCGGTGGGATCCGACGCGTAGCTGCTCGCATCGCCGGAGTACGCGCCGTACCAATCGAGGGTCCACTCCCAGACGTTGCCGACGGTGTCGTAGAGGCCGAAGGGCGAGACGCCGCTGGGGAACGAGCGCACCGGGCACGTCGTCGAGTGCACCGTTCCGCCGCCGCTCCAGCAGAGCTGCGCAGCCGGGGCGTCGCTGCCCCACGGGAAAGTGCGTCCGTCGCTGCCGCGCGCCGCGAACTCCCACTGCGCCTCCGTCGGAAGGTCGCCGCCGCGAGACTGGCAGAACGCGCGCGCCTGGTTCCAGTCGACGCAGTTGATGGGGTGGTCGCCGCGGCCCGCGACGCCCTGGTTGCAGTTGCCGCCGGTGTTCGGCGCCGTGCACCCCGCCGCGCCGCACGTCGCGTAGGCGGCCACGGTGACCTCGGTGAGGTCCATGCAGTACGCCGACAGCCGGACGCCGTGCACGGGCTGCGACGGCGCGTCGTCGGGCATCGGGTCGCCCATGAGGAACATCCCCCCGGGAATGCGCACGGACCCGGCGGGGCACGCCGGCGCGACGCCGACGTCGGTGACGGTGGGCACGTCGGCGGGCGCGGCAACGTCCGTGCGCACGGCCACGTCGGCGCCGAGGTCCGTCGCCGTCACCGCGTCGGTACTCGTCGCGACGTCGGCGATGGCGTCCGGGGACGCATCGAACACCGCGCCGTCCGTCGCGACGGCGACGACGTCGGGCGCGACGTCGGACCCCGAGAGCGCGTCTAGCACCGACCCCGCGTCGACCGCCGACGCCCCGTCGAACAACGCTCCCACGTCGACGGGCGCCCCGCGGTCCGACGCCACCGCCGCGTCCTGCGTCGATGACGACGCGTCGGCAACGGCGCCGCCATCGGCCCCGCATGCGCTCACGAACACTCCGCACACGACGCCGACGCCCGCCAGCCGCGAGAGAGATCCCATGCTGCGAGGAACCATCGAAGCGAGGTTCGCGGTCAAGCCCCCCCGGCGACCGCAATCAACGCCGCCGCCCCCGCACCTTCTCCGCGCGCTCGGCCCGCAGCGCTTCCTGCGCGTCCAGCTCGGCATGCAGCGCGGTCCAGCTCCGCACGCGGTCGGCGTCGAGCGCGCCCGCGTCCACCCCCGCGCGCACCGCGCAACCCGCGACGCCGCCGTGCGCACAATCGTCGAAGGCGCAGCCCGCCGCCGCCGCGCTCACCTCCGCGAAGAGGGCATCCAGCGCCGCGCGCGTGCCCTCGTCGGCCCAGGGTTCGAGGGCCCGCATGCCCGGGGTGTCGACGAGCACGCCGCCGCCGTCGAGCGCGAAGAGCTCCCGGTGCGTCGTGGTGTGCCGCCCCTTGCCGTCGAAGGCCCGGACCTCGCCGATGGCCGCTCGCGCCGCGCCGGTGAGGGCGTTCACGAGGGTGCTCTTGCCCACGCCCGACGAGCCCACCAGCGCCGCCGTCACGCCCGGTCCGATGCACGCGCGCAGCGCCGCGAGGCCCTCGCCGGTGCGCACGCTCACCACCATGGTCTCGGCCATGCGCTCGGCCTCGGCGCGCAGCGGCGCGAGGTCGGCGCAGGCGTCGGCCTTGGTGAGCACCAGCGTCGCCCGCGCCCCGCTCGTCGCCAGCGCGAGGAGGTACCGAACCAACCTTCGCGGGTTGAAGTCGGCGTCGGCGGACGTCGCCACGAACACCCGGTCGATGTTCGCCGCGATGACCTGCGGGCGCGTCGCGTTGCCCGCCGCGTGACGCACGAACGCCGTGCGCCGCGGGAGCAGCCGCAATACGGGCCACTCGGCGCCGTCGCTGCGCCGCGCGGCCACGAGGTCGCCCACCGCCGGCGGCTCGCCGAGGTCCGCGCCGAGAGGACCGTAGCGCACCCCCTCGCGGGTCCAGAGCTGCGCCGCGATGCCGTGCACCGCCGCGACGCGCGCGAGCTCCTCGCCGGGCGCGAGGGCGTCCGCGAGGTCCTGCCGCCAGCCCCACTGCTCCGCGTCGATGGTCATGCCGCGGGGGTCACCACTGAGACCGCCTCGACGTCCGCCGGCGCCGTCGCCCCGCCGCCGCTCGCCGTGGCCGACGCCGCCACCGGGAGCACCACGGAGAACGTCGTCCCCTGAGCGCTCGAGGTCCGAAGCTCGATGCGGCCCTGCGCCGACTGCACGAGGCGCTGCGAGATCGCGAGGCCCAGCCCCGTGCCCTGGGTCTTCGTCGTCGAGAACGGAATGAACAGGTTCGCCCGCATCGCCGCCTCGATGCCCGGCCCCGTGTCGCTCACGAGCACCTCCACGGACGCGCCGCGCGCGCGGGTCCGGAGGATGATGCGCCCGCGCCCCTTCATGGCCTCGGCGGCGTTGCGGATGAGGTTCAGCAGCACCTGGCGCAGATGCTCGGGGTCCATGCGCACGCTCGGCAGCCCGACGCCGGCGTCGTGCTGGAGCTCGATCTCCGGCGGCAGGTCGTTGCGCACCAGCGCGAGGGTGCGCGAGACGACGTTGTCCACGTCGAGCAGCGACGGGTTGCCGCGATACGGCCTCGCGTAATCGAGGAACGAGCTCACGACGCGGTCGAGGCGCCCCACCTCGTCGACGATGATGCCCACGAACTCCTTGTGCGGGCTGTCCGACGCCATGGTGGAGCCCATCCACTGCGCCGCGCCCTTGATGGCGCCGAGGGGATTGCGGATCTCGTGCGCGAGGCCCGCGGCCATCTCGCCCAGCGCCGCGAGGCGGTCGCGCTCCTTGATGCGCGCGTGCAGCCGCGTGTTCTCGACGACGATGGCGACCTGCGCCGCGAGCCCGCGAAGGATCGGGTACTCGTCGAGGGCGTAGGCGTCGCGGACGCGGTCGTCGCCCACGGCCATCAGCCCGAGGAGGTCGCCCGCGTCGCTCACGAGCGGAAGCACCACGCTCGCGCCGAGGGTGTCCATGGCGTGCACGATCTCCTGGAGCTTCTCGGCCTCGCGGCTCTCGCCGAGCTCGCGTCGGTCCTCGGCGTCGCGGGTGAGCTGCTCCTGGATGGCGATTCCCTGGGCCTGCGCGAGGTCGATGGTTCCGCGCAGCGACGCGAGGTCCACCCGCGGTGCCGGCGCCGTGCCCAGGTGCGCCTGCAGGTCGAGCCCCGCACGCTCGGCGTCGACGAGGTACAGCGCCGCCGACGTGACGCGCCGCGTGCCCTCGAGGCCGTCCATGAGCAGCCGTCCCAGGTCGTCGAGCTCGAGGGCGTGCGCGAGCTGCCGGCGAAGGGTGTTCACCGAGGTCTCGAAGTCCGTGCGCTCGCCGAAGAAGAAGCGAGCGATCTGCGCCTCGACCTTGTCGCGCAGCGGGTCGAAGAGGATGAGGATCACCAGCGACGCCACGATGGCGTTGAGAAAGTACGGACCCTCGTGGCGGTGCTGCACCTGCGCGAGCACCTGCCAGTCGACGAGGCGGTAGTAGATGCCTGCGAGCACCAGCGCGAGCGCCGTGAGCACCACGAAGCGCCCCGCGAGCTCGTAGAGGTCGAGGAGCCGCCGCCGCTCGATGACCTCGGAGAACATGTAGAGCACCGCGAGCACGAGGATCGACCCGATGGGCGGGAGGTTCGTCGTGGGGACCACGCGGTTCACGATGAACGGCACGAGGTCCGCCGCGGTGACGAGCGTCGCCAGCACGCCGACGCCCACGAGGTACCGCGCGCGACGTCGCTCCTGCCGCGACGTCGACGATCGCCCGCGCGACGACAGCGCCGCCACGCCCGCCACCAGCAGCCCCACCACGTACGCGAGGATCGCCGCGCGGATCACCGCCCCCACGAGCTTCTCGGTGAACCACGGCGACGCGACGAGCGCGAGCATGGGCAGCAGCAGGCCCCGGGCCCAGCGGTCCAGGGCCTTGGGCTCGTCCGGCGACTCGAGGCTGAACTCCCGCAGGAACCGCAGCGCCGTCTGCGGGAGGAGCACCGCCATGACGCCGGTGAAGCGCGACAGCACGCCGCCGCCGCGCTGCGCCTCGAGAAAGGTCGCGAGGTACCAGACGGCCACGTTCGTCGCGAAGGCCACGAAGAGCCAGTGCGCGCGGCGCTTGCGCGAGCGCAGCAGCACCTTGACCGTCATCGCGAGGGCGATGAGCGCCGAGAACAGCGGGGTCCAGAGGGCGAGGTCCATGCGCGGGGCGCAGCGATGGTAGCGCGTTTCCGGCGGGGTCTTGCGGCGACGCGTCGCACCCCAGTGTCGCCCGCGCGCGGTTTGGTGTAGAGGGGCGCCGCGCACCGGGACCGCCGACACCGCGCGGAGCCCGCCGACACCGGAGAAGCCGCCATGAACCTCGAGGTCCGCATCGAACGCAGCAGCACCCCGAAGCCCCGCCCCGCGGAGAGCGACCTCGGCTTCGGGCGCAACTTCACCGACCACATGCTGCTCCTCGACTACGCCGAGGGCCGCGGCTGGCACGACGCGCGAATCGTCCCCTACGGCCCCCTCGCCCTCGACCCCGCCGCCGCGGTGCTCCACTACGGCCAGGCCATGTTCGAGGGCGCCAAGGCCATCCGCGGCGACGACGGCGTCGTGCGCCTCTTCCGCCTCGAGCGCCACTGCGCCCGCCTCGCGAGCGGCGCCCCCCGGCTCTGCATGCCCGCGCCGGAGCCCGCGGTGCTCCGCGACGCCATCACCGAGCTCGTCCGCGTCGAGGAGTCGTGGGTGCCCCGCGCCCGCAACACGGCCCTCTACATCCGCCCCACGCTCGTCGCCACCGAGGCCTTCCTCGGCGTGCGGCCGGCCACGCAGTACCTGCTCTACGTGATCCTCTCGCCGGTGGGCTCGTACTACGGCGGCGACACGCTGAAGCCCGTGCGCATCTGGGTCGAGACCGAGCAGACCCGCGCGGCGCACGGCGGCCTCGGATCCGTGAAGGCCGGAGCGAACTACGCCGCGAGCCTGCAGGCCGCGGTGCGCGCCAAGGCCGCGGGCTTCGACCAGGTGCTCTGGCTCGACGGCGCCCAGCACGAGACCCTCGAGGAGGTCGGCACCATGAACCTCTTCGTGGTCCTCGGCGACGAGCTCGTCACGCCGGTGCTCGGCGACACGGTGCTCGCCGGCGTGACCCGCGACAGCATCATCACCCTCGCCCGCGCCCGCGGGCTCACGGTGACCGAGCGCCCGGTGAGCCTCGCCGAGATCGGCGACGCCCAGCGCTCGGGCCTCCTCAAGGAGGTCTTCGGCAGCGGCACCGCGGCGGTGGTCAGCCCCGTCTCGGAGCTCGTCACCCGCGATCGCCGCATGGTCGTCGGCGACGGCGTCGGCCCCGTCGCGCAGTCTTTCTACGACGAGCTCACGGGCATCCAGCGCGGCACGCGCCCCGACGTGCACGGCTGGCTCACGGCGATCTGATCCGCGCCCGCTCCTCGTCCGTGGCGGCCCCGCCCGCCCCCGCAAGCTCATCCATCTACGCCGCTTGTGACATCGCGGTGACGTTGTACGGATACGACGCACCCGATGCTTCCAAAGGGCATCGAAAATGGGCGACGGTCGCGCGCCTGCTGTGTACACTCGCGGCGTCCATCGGACCAGTGAAGTCTCAGCCGCAGACATGGGAGTCGTCGATGCGCGGATGGCCATTCGTCCTTGGGGCATTCATCGTTCTGGGTGTCGTGTCGCTGTTCGCACCCACGGTGCCGGCCGCGCATCACGGCGGCCCCATCGATACCGGCGACGCGGCCTGGATGCTCTGCGCGACGACGCTCGTGCTGCTCATGACCCCCGGCCTGTCGTTCTTCTACGGAGGAATGGTGCGGGGCAAGAGCGTGATCTCGACCATGGTGCAGAGCTTCATCGCCATGGGCGTCGTCAGCGTGCTCTGGGTCGTGGTGGGCTTCAGCCTCGCCTTCGGAGAGAGCATCGGGGGCCGGGGCACCGGGCTGATCGGGAACCCGCTGACGTTTCTCTTCCTTCGCGGCGTCGACGGCGCGACGGAGCCCGACCTCGCGCCTACGATCCCTCTCGCGCTCTTCGCGCTCTTCCAGTTGAAGTTCGCGATCATCACGCCGGCCCTCGTTTCAGGGTCGTTCGCCGAGCGCGTTCGCTTTTCGAGCTACCTCGTATTCATCTGCCTCTTCACCCTCCTCATCTACTGCCCCCTCGCTCATTGGACCTGGCATCCCAACGGCTTTCTGCGAACGCTCGGCGTGCTCGATTTCGCGGGCGGCTCCGTCGTTCACATGTCGTCGGGCCTCGCGGCGCTCGCCGGCGCCATGGTGCTCGGGCGCCGCAAGGACCACGTGCGCGGCCGCGCCAACGAGCCCGGAAACATCCCCTTCGTGCTCCTCGGCACGGGCATGCTCTGGTTCGGGTGGTTCGGCTTCAACGCGGGCTCGGCGCTCTCCGCCTCCGGCACCGCGGCCATGGCGTTTCTCACGACGAACACCGCCTCGGCCGCCGCCATGCTCACATGGATCATGGTCGACCGCGTCCGCGGGCTGAAGGTCTCGGCGCTCGGGCTCTGCGTCGGCGCGGTGGTCGGCCTCGTCGCGATCACCCCGGGCGCGGGCTACGTGTCCGTCGGCGCGAGCATCTTCATCGGCATCACGGCGAGCCTCGTGAGCAACTATGCGGTGCATTACAAGAGCCGCTCGACGCTCGACGACACGCTCGACGTGTTCCCCTGCCACGGCGTCGGGGGCATGTTCGGCATGCTCGCCACGGGGGTCTTCGCGAGCGCGGCGGTCAACCCTGCGGGGGCCGACGGGCTGCTGCATGGCGGCACCCATCTCTTCATGGCACACGTTCTCGCGCTCTTCGTGGTGGCGGCCTACTCGTTCGGCGGTGCGTGGGTTCTCTTTCGAGTCACCGACTGGCTTACCCCGCTGCGAGTGAAAGAAGAGCAAGAGGCCGTGGGGCTCGACATCAGCCAGCACGGCGAGACCGCCTACCCCTGGAAGCCGCGCCTCGGCGAGGTCGGAGGGCGGTCGCTGTGACGAGCCCCGAGAACGAGGCCGGCGACGTCTTCGCCGAGCTCTTGCGCGCGAGCCGCGAGCTCCACCTCGAGGCCTCCCGGAGCCGTCGTATCGACGACATGCTCATCGGCGCCAGCGTGGCGGCGTCGCGGCGCGCCGGGCGCTCGCTCATCGGCCTCAACTCCGACGGGGTCAACCACCACCTTCGCTTCGAGGATCTCGCGACGCAGACGCGCGTGCTCCTGCGCCTCACGCACCTCTCCGAGAGCCTCGCCGCCGCGCGCGTCCATGGCCACGTCGCGAGCACCCTGGTGGGCTACGGCGAGCCCGCGGCGGTCGATGCCGTGAAGTCGCTGCCGCCCGAGGCCACGGGGGCCTTCGCGGAGACCGCCGAGCCGGGCGTGGTGTCCTTCGCGGCCGACCCCGCCAGCGGGTACGTGTACGCGCAGATCGGGCTCATCCTCGCGCTCGATCGGTACGTGGGCGCCGACCTTCGGGTCGACGTCGACCTCTTCGCGTCGCATCTCTCGAGCGTCGTCGAGGGCCTTCGAACGGTGCTGCGCGCGCGGCTCCCCGAGGCGCAGCCGGTCCGCCGTCGCAGCGGGTCGCATGAGCGCGAGCTCCTCGAGAGCCGCGACGAGATCGTCATCGGAGAGGTGATCTCCGCGATGATGGAGGCGGGCAGGCCGGTGATCGGCATCGAGTCCGACGTCGACTACCAGCGGGTGCAGTTTCTCGCCGACCGGGAGGCGCCGATGCACGCCGTCGTCGTCGCCATCGACCGTGTTCGCTCGACGCGCGGCGAGGCGTGCCTCAACGTCGAGGTCGAAGTGCGAGACGAGCCCTCCACCCTCGCCGGGATCATCGCGCGCCACGCCGAGGTTCCGGCGCTGCGGAGCCCGCCCGCGGACGTGCAGGTGCGCCGCGAATGGAACTCGTCGTTTGCATCGACCCGCGTTCGTTTCCCGCTCGCGGACCTTCTCGCCTCGAACGCCTCCGCCCGGCGCGAAGATCGCTCCATCGCCCGCCTTCTCGACGACACCATCGTTCAACTCAAAAGACTCGTCGCGCCGATGCGCGACCATGAAGGGAACAGCTCAAAGCCATGATCAGCTCCGACCAACGTCAGAAGGCCATCGTCGCCGCCATGTCCCGTCCCGAAGGCGCCCCGCGACCTGCGGGCGAGCCGCCCGTCGACGAGACCTTCGGCGCCGACGTCTTCTCTCGCGCCGAGATGCAGCGGCGTCTGCCGAAGTCCGTGTACCGCTCGCTCCTGCGCACGCTCGACGACGGCGAGCCGCTCGCCCCGCAGCTCGCCGACACCGTGGCGTGTGCGATGAAGCAGTGGGCCGTCGAGAACGGCGCGACGCACTACACCCACTGGTTTCAGCCGCTGACGGGCTCCACGGCCGAGAAGCACGACGCGCTGATCACCGTCGACGGCCGCGGCGGCGTTCAGTTCTCGCTCTCGGGCTCCGAGCTCGTGCAGAGCGAGCCCGACGCGTCGAGCTTTCCGTCCGGCGGCCTCCGCGCGACCTTCGAGGCGCGCGGATACACCGCGTGGGACGCGACGAGCCCGGCGTTCCTCGTGCGCAACAGCGGCGAGGTGACGCTCGTGATCCCCACGGCGTTCGTGTCGTGGACCGGCGCCGCCCTCGACCAGAAGACCCCGCTGCTGCGCTCCATGGACGCCCTCTCGCACCACGCCGTGCGCGTGCTTCGGCTGCTCGGCGCCGACGGCGGCGTTCGCAGGGTCATGGCCACCGCGGGCTGCGAGCAGGAGTACTTTCTCGTCGACCGCAACCTGTACGCGGCGCGCCCGGACCTCATGACCTGCGAGCGCACCCTCTTCGGCGCCAAGCCCCCGAAGGGACAGCAGCTCGAGGACCACTATTTCGGCGCCATTCCGCCGCGGGTGCTGGCCTTCATGGGTGAGGTCGAGCGCGAGCTCTACCGCGTCGGCGTGCCGGTGAAGACCCGTCACAACGAGGTCGCCCCCGGGCAGTTCGAGCTCGCGCCGATCTTCGAGACGGCCAACATCGCGTGCGACCATCAGATGCTGGTGATGGAGACGCTGCGGCGCGTGGCGCACCGCCACGGGCTCCAGGCGCTGCTGCACGAGAAGCCCTTCGCGGGCGTCAACGGATCGGGCAAGCACCTCAACTGGTCGCTCGCCACGGACGCGGGCAACAACCTCCTCGACCCGCGCGACGACACCCACGCCAACGTCGTGTTCCTGGTGTTTCTCTGCGCGGTCGTGCGCGCCGTCGACATGCACGGCGACCTGCTTCGCATGTCCGTCGCGTCGGCCTCGAACGATCACCGCCTCGGGGCCAACGAGGCGCCCCCGGCGATCATCTCGATCTTCCTCGGCGACATGCTCACGGACCTCATCGAGCAGCTCGAGCGCGGCGCCCCGGAGCGCACCATGAAGGGCGGCGCCATCGACCTCGGCACGAGCTCGCTCCCGAAGATTCCGCGGGATTCGGGCGATCGCAACCGCACGTCGCCCTTCGCGTTCACCGGCAACAAGTTCGAGTTTCGCGCGGTGGGAGCCGGTCAGACGGTGGCGTGGCCGACGACGGTGCTCAACACCATCGTGGCCGAGTCGCTCGACTACGTGGCCAACGAGCTCGAGGCCGCGAGCGGCGGCGACCCGGCGAAGGTGCGCGGCGCGGTGACCGGGCTGCTCCAGGACATCATCAAGAAGCACAAGCGCGTGATCTTCAACGGCGACAACTACTCGGCCGAGTGGCACGCCGAGGCCGAGCGGCGGGGCCTCCCGAACCTCCGCGACTGCATCACCGCGCTCCCGGTGCTCGGGGCCGCGAAGAACGTCGAGCTCTTCGCGAAGTACCGCGTGCTCAACCCCACCGAGGTCGAGAGCCGCACGCACATCGCCACCGAGAAGTACGCCAAGGAGCTCCTCATCGAGTCCGAGGCCATGGTGCTCCTCGGGCGGCAGCTCATCCTCCCGGCGGCGCTGGCCCAGCAGACGCTGCTCGCGCAGTCCGTCGGCGCCTGCAAGGCGGCGGGCATCGAGTGCGCCGACACGAGCGCGCAGCTCCGCGCCTTCGTCGACCTCACGGCCCGCTACAACGGCACGCTCGAGGCCCTCGACGAGGCCGACAACCACCAGGACGCGGACCCGTTCCAGCACGCGTCGTACATGAAGTCGAAGGTCGTGCCGCTGATGGCCGAGCTCCGCCGCCTCGGCGACGAGCTCGAGACCCGCGTCGCGTCGCACCTCTGGCCGCTCCCGTCGTACCGCGAACTTCTCTTCGTGAAGTAGCGCACCCCGACGGACCGAGTCCGTCGATCCCAGGTTGACGCCCCCCCGCCCGGGGCGCTTCCATTCCTCACCCATGGCACTCCCCCGACCTTCGCTCGCGGCGCTCGTCGCCGTCGCCCTCGGCTGCGCGCCCAACGGACCCGCGCAGTTCATCGTCTCCACCCGCGACGCCGGCGGCACCGTCACCGACGCGGCGGTGAGCGTCGACGCCCTGCGCCCGATCCCCGTGCGCGACAGCGGCGTCGACCCGAATTGCAGCGAGGCCGCGCAGCTCGTCTACGTGCTCTCGGAGGCCAACGAGCTCTACAGCTTCCGCCCGAACCTGCGGCAGTTCACGCGCATCGGAACGCTGAACTGCCCGACGCGGATGCAGCCCAACTCCATGGCCATCGACCGCAACGCCGTCGCCTGGGTGAACTTCGTCGACAGCTCCCTCGGCGACACCGCGGGCTCGGTTTACCGCGTGAACACGACCACCGCGGCCTGCACGTCCGACGCGCCCATCGACCTGCCCGACGGATGGTTCCGCCTCGGCATGGGCTTCTCCACGGCGAACGCCAGCGACACCAGCGAGACGCTCTTCGTGACGAGCACCGGCGACCCCCTCGGCGCCAGCAGCCTCGGCCTCGGACGCATCGACGCGGCGTCGGCGTCGCTCGTGCCGGTGGGCGCCTTCTCGGGATCACTGCGCGGGCAGAGCGCGGAGCTCACGGGCACCGGCGACGGACGCCTCTTCGGCTTCTTCACGACCACGCCGGTGCAGGTCGCGCAGATCGACAAGGAGAACGCGTCCATCTTGAACGCGGTGCCGGTGCGCGGCGTCGAGACGCCGTCGGCGTGGGCGTTCTCGTTCTGGGGCGGCGACTTCTACCTCTACACCGCCCCGTCGGCGCTCACCGGACGCACCACCAACGTCACCCGCTACCGCCCCTCGGACGGATCGATCAACACGGCGTACATGACGAACATCGGGTTCCGCATCGTCGGCGCGGGCGTCTCCACCTGCGCGCCCATCGCGCCCCCTCCGTGAAATGACGACGTCCCCCGCCGGGCGCGCGATGCGCTCGACAGGGGACGCCGCGTCGGACCTCAGCGCTCTTCGCGGATGCTCTTGCGCATCTTCGTCAGCGCCTGCTCCTGGAGCTGCCGGATGCGCTCCCGCGACAGGTTGTACTTGTCGCCGATCTCCTTGAGCGTGAGCTCCTCCTCGTCGTCGAGGCCGAAGCGCCACCGCAGGATGCGCGCCTCCATCGGCGACAGGGTGTCGAGGAGCCGCTGCAGCTCCGCGGACCAGCTCATGGTCATCACGTGCTCGAGCGGCGAGATGGCCTTGTCGTCCTCGAGGATGTCGACGAAGCGCCGGCCGCTCTCGTCGTTCACGGGCTTGTCGATGGAGAACGGGGTCTCCGCCCAGTCCTTGCGGATGCGCTCGAGCTTCTCGACGGCGAGGCCCGTCTCCGCGGACACCTCTTCGAGCGACGGCTCGCGGCCCAGGCGCGCCGAGAGCTGGTGCGTCGTGCGCTGCACCCGGTTGTAGGTGTCGAGCATGTGCACCGGGATGCGCACCGCGCGGCCCTTGTCGGCCAGCGCGCGCGAGATCGCGTGGCGGATCCACCAGCTCGCGTAGGTGCTGAAGCGGTAGCCGCGCAGGTGGTCGAAGCGCTCGACGGCCTTGATGAGCCCGAGGTTTCCCTCCTGGATCAGGTCGATGAGCGGCATGCGCCCGCGGTTGTAGCGGCGCGCGATGCTCACCACGAGGCGCAGGTTCGACGCCACGAAGCGGTTCTTCACGCGGTAGACCCGGGCCCGCGCCGCGCTCACCGTGGTGAGATAACGGCAGAAGCCCGTGGAGAGCACCTGGCCAGGCTCGGCGTCCTCGCCGACGTCGTCCTCGGAGGCGCCGCGGGCGAAGCGGCCGAGCTCCTGGTCCACGGACTCGATGAAGAGACGGTCGGCGTCGAGGGCCCGCAGCGCCGGCGCGAGGGTGTCGACGAGGGACTCCCAGCGCTTGCCCGAGATGCGGTCGAGCTTCGAGCGGTTCTTGCGGTACGCCTTCACCAGCTTGCGGAGCTTCTCGAACTCCGGGAGCACCACCGGCTCGTCGAGGTCCGCGAGGGCGGCCTCGACCACCGGAGCGACGAGCTCCACCGCCGGGGGGTACGAGAACACCGCGCGCCATCGCGCGATCTCGCCGGCGAGGAACTCCTCCGCCGCGGCGACCTCGGCCGCCGGGCTCATCACCGGGAACACCGCGAGGTCGCGGAAATACCGGGAAAGCGATCCAGCGGCGACGTCATCCTTGGCGGCGTGGGCGGCGTCGGCGGCGGCCTCCGCGAGCTCCGATGCCGTCGGCTCGGCGGCGGGCATCGGCGCCACGATGTCGTTCGAGATGGCGTCGTGGTCGTGGTCTTGGTCGCGGTCGTGGTCGAGCTCGAGCTCGGCCCCGAAGGACGACTCCGTGGCCGGTGCCTCGGACCGTGCACCCCGCGAAACCCTGGCTGTCGACTGCTTACCCATGATGACCTCTCACTCCACGCCCACGGCCGGGCGGTGCTCGCCACGAAGGAACCACCACGCAAGACTCCGCCGTCGCCTGGACGCACCGCGCCCGAGCGCCGTCGCCCGGACGGTGGCGCCGGACGAACTCCACACATGACGATCCAACCGCGCTCGCGGAGCCCTCGAAAGACTCCTCGGAGCCACTGCCTCGACGGACCTACGTCCCGCTCGGATGCCCGGTTACGAACTTTCGTTGGGTCCCGGTGCGCACCACACGCCCGTTGCGAACCCTACGCCCGGCACGCGCCGGCTATTCCCGCACCTTCCACGTCGAAACCACCGATTCTTCGCTGCACGACGCGGGCCACCATGGTGTCCCCCGCCGGGAGCCGAACCCTCGCAACATGTGCACGACGGGGCGTCACGTAAAGTCCCGTTGCGTGACGGCACCGCGGTGTTCACTCCGCTGGGGGCGCGGGCCGGGTGCATCGGTGCGCAGAGGCACCACCGACGCCTTCGCACCACGACAACCGTGTCAGGGCCGACTCACTCGACGTCGTCGCGGGCCTCGGCGATGCGCCCGGCTTCGGCGTGCGCCCGACCGGCTTCATCGTCGAGCCACCGTCGCCGCGCGAGCGCCTCGCCGGCCCGGGTCCTCGCCTCTTCGAGCTCGGAGCGCAGGGCGCGACGCCGAAGCACCGCCCTTCTCGCCGCCACTGCCGCCCGGGCCGTCCGCTCCGCCGCCGCGGCCGCGCGCGCCTGCCACCCTCGGAGCGCCGCCGCCGTGGTGGGACCCACGGGAACGCGCCGCGCTTCGGCCTCGGCCAAGCGCGCCGCCCCGAAGGCCTGGTCGGCGGCGACCACCGCGGCGTCGGCTTCCTCGACGGCGCTGAGACACGCCGAGAGCTCTTCGCGCGCGGCGGCGAGCGCGGCCTCGACGGTGGCGCCCAGGGCGTCGCGGGTGCGACGGTCCACGCGCTAGGGGCCGCCGGTGCGCTGCAGCGTCCAGCTCGGCGCGAGGGGCGTGCCCGGCTCGCCGAACCACTGGCCCGCGCCCGCGCCCTCGGCGCGACCGACGGAGAGCGTGTGCCCGTCCGCCGCAGCCGACGCCGACAGCACGAAGTCCGCCGAGGAGCGGGCCATGAGCTCCGAGGCCACGGCGCCGTCGAACTCCTGGGCGAGAACGTCGACGGCCCGACGGCACGCCGCGCGAACGCACGCATCCCCGCACGGCGCCGCCTCGGCGAGCACCGCCGCCGCCACGGGACACACCTGTGCAGCCACGTATTCGCCGGTGCTCGCGGCCCCGGCGCGCGCCGTCACGGCCCCGAGCGCCGCCCGCGCGAGGCGGGTCCACGGCAGCGCGACGCCCTCGACGCGCACCGTGAGCACGTCGGCGCCGTGCAGTTCCATGGACGCGTGGCCCATGGCCC
Organism: uncultured delta proteobacterium; assembly: GCA_903845045.1. GTDB lineage: Bacteria > Myxococcota_A > Polyangia > Polyangiales > SCUS01. Next base: position 34,406 of record CAIMWA010000375.1, read on the forward strand.
CGAGGTCCACCAGGGCGTCGTCGCGGTTCACGTCCGGCGTCCCCGGGTCGAGCACCGCGCGGGAACCCGTCACCGCCCAGCCCGTCATGCCCGCCGGCGCAGTGCCGAGGTCGAGGCTCCACCGCGGCGCGCGCAGCGCCGCGAGCGTCGTGGCCGCGAGCGCTCCGAAGGCCGACGGCAGGTCCGCTCCGCGACGCAGCAGCGCATCGTCGAGGCGCGCACCGAGGCCCGCGCGCACGGCCGCATCGAAGCCCTGCTCGCCGAGCGCCCCAGCGTCGACGTTGCCGGCATCGGAGGCCGCGCCGGCATCACCCGTCGCGAGGGCCGCCGAGATGACCGCCGCGAGGTACGACGCCGACGACCCCGTCGCGGCGACGTCGCGAAGCACCGGCGCCACCCAGCGCACGACGGCGGTGGGCGCGGTCCCCGCGAGGTCCGTGTGCAGCGCGAGGACGTAGCTGCCGCTCGCCCGCAGCGGCGCGTCCACGAAGGTCACCGCCGCCATGGCCTCGCCCGCGGACCGAATGACCTGCGGCGGCGCGCATCCCTGCGCGAGCACCGCGCCGTCGTCGCCGTAGGCCGCGCCCCAGACCGTGAACGCGAGGTCCGCCGGCAGGGCGCCGAAGCGCACGATGCCGCCGGGCAGCGACACCCGCGTCGAGGTCCCGGTGAGCATCGTGGGGCACGCCGCACCGGGCACCACGCCCAGCCCCAGGGACGTCGGCGACCTCGCGCCCTCGTAGCGCGCCTCGGCCGCGATGCCGCCGAAGCCCCGGTCGCCCACGGCGACGTTGGCGTACGCCTCGCCCCCGCACGACGCCGTCACGCGCACGCGAAACGTCGTGCTGCCGGTGGGCGCGGTGAGGTTCACCGCCGCCGTTCCGTCGTTGCCGGTCACGAGATCCGTCGCCGCCAGCGACGCGTCGAGGGCGGGCCCGACGAGCGCGGCCCGCAGCGCGATTCCACTTCGAGCGGGATCCACCGCGATCTGCAGCACGCGCTGCTCGCTCGTCCGCAGCAGCACCGTCGCGTCGCCGTTGAACGCCAAGGCGCAGCGCGGCACCGCGACCTCCGTGCCGCCGGCATCCACCGGCGCCACCGAGGCTCCCTGGGAGCACGCGGCCCCAAGGACCGCCATCGACGCCAAGAACCGCCTCACGTGGGCACTCTACCGTTCCGCCCACCGTTCACCAACGGCGCATGACGGCCGTTGCGAAGGCGCGCATCCGCGGTCATGGTTGCCGGTGCGAGGTGGAGCATGTTGATGGGCGGTCCGATGTGCGAGAGCTGTGGCAGGCCGCGGCCCGGGGCGACCGAGGGGCGGTTCTGCGATCGCTGCGCCGACGCGCGGGGCACGCTGCTCCCGTGGGACGAGGTGCATCGCCGCCTCGTCGAAGAGGAGTTCATGGCCCGCAACGGCATGGGGCGGGCCCAGGCCGACGCCGCCGCGCGCGAGGCCCTCGGGCGCATGCCCGCTTGGAAGGGCCGCCGCTAGCTCAGCGCGCCGGGCGGAACCAGGGGTCGTCGACGACGCGAACGTACGCGCCGTAGGCGTCGACGGCGCCCGCGCGACGGAGCGCCGAGGCCGCGCGGAGCAGCACCGCGGGGTCGTGCGGGGCCGCGAGGCCCGCGAGGTGCCACCACACGGCGGCGTCGACCCAGCGGCCCTCCTGCTCGGCGCTGGCGCCCTCGAGGGACGCGTGCCCGCGATCCGGAGACGTCTCGAGCTCGGCCCAGCGCGCGAGCACGTCGACGGGACGTCCCACCGCCATCGAGAGCTGCGCCTGCAACACCGTCAGCAGGAAGCGAAGCTCCGCCGGGGCCGTGTCCTCGTCGACGCCCCGCGGCTGCGGTCCCGACGAGCCCGGGGTGCCCTCGTCGCGCCGCCCCGGGGCCTGGCGTCCGGCGTCGTAGCGCATGCGCTCGCGCACCGTGCCGAGCACCCGCGCCGCGGTCTGCACCGCCGCGCCGATGGCCTCGACCTTCGGGAGGTAGTCGCCCAGCGCCCCGTCGGCCTCGAGGAGCTTGTCGACCCAGCGCTGCACGCGCGCGGCCTCGACCTCGATGGTGTCGGCGTCGGCGTCGGGCGAGAGGTTGAGCACCTCGTAGTGATCGCCGCGGCGCACCCGCGCGAACACCGCGTCGATCTCGTTGCGCTCGCGCAGGGAAAGCGTCGCGTTCATGGTGGGGCTGCTCACTCCCCCTGTTCGTACCATCGACCGCCGGGGTGTAGATACCCTCGCGAGGAGCCCCCGATGCAACGCCTCTACGTCGACGTCGACACCCAGCACGACTTCTGCGCGCCCGACGGCGCCCTCTTCGTCCGCGGCGCCCCGGAGGCCGTGGCCGTCTGCGCGCGCCTGGTGGCCCGGGCCGTGGCCGAGGGCGCGCCGCTGCTGGGCTCCGTCGACTCGCACGCCCACGACGCGTGGGAATTCGCCACCAACGACCGCCGCGGACCGAACGGTGAGGACCCGCGCTTTCCGCCGCACTGCGTGAAGGGCACGGCGGGGTGGCTCAAGGTGCCCGGCACGCTGCCCGCGCGGTTCTATTTCGTGCCCGTGGTGCCGCACGCCGACGCCGCCGCGCGCATCCCCGCGGGCACGCAGGCCGTGTACTTCGAGAAGGAGGTCTACTCGCTCTTCGCGAACCCCAACGCCGCGGCCGTGCTCGACGCCGTCGCGCCGCCCGGGGCCGTGGAGTTCGTCGTCTTCGGCGTGGCCACGGACTACTGCGTGCGCGCCGCGGCGCTGGGCCTCGCAGCGTGGATCACGGAGCGTCCGTCGCACGCCGGATCGCGCGTTGCCGTGGTCACCGACGCCATCGCCGCGGTCACCGACGACGGCGGACGCGCGGCCCTCGCGGAGCTCGCCGGTGCCGGCGTCGAGCTGGTGACGAGCGCGTCGCTCTAGCTCGCCGGCAGCGTGTAGAGCACGAAGGACTTCGTTCCGCTCTCGCGCTGGCTCCCGTGCACGATGCCGATGGTCTCGCCGTCGGCCACCGCGAGGGTCTCGCGGGCGATGCGCACGGCGTAGGCGATGACCTCGGCGGGCGTCTCGGGCAGCGCGTGCACCACCGGGATCACGCCCCACTGCAACGCCATGCGCTGCGCGATCTCGCGCCGCGCCGTCACCGCGACGATGGGCGCGCGCGGGCGGAACTCGGCCACCATGTTCGCCGTGTGTCCCGCCGTCGTGTAGACGACGAGGGCGGCCATGCGCGCGTGCCGTGACGTGAGCGATGCCGCGGCGGCGCAGGCGTTGGTGAAGTCCCACTCGGCCGTCGTCACCGGCGGCTCGGTGAGCTCGCGGTACAGCGCCGACCCCTCGATCTCGCGGGCGATGGAGTCCATCATCTGCACCGCGAGCACCGGGTACTTGCCGCTCGCCGTCTCGCCCGAGAGCATCACCACGTCGGTGGCGTCGAGCACCGCGTTGGCCACGTCGGCGGCCTCGGCGCGCGTGGGCCGCGGCGAGCTCGTCATGGACTCGAGCATCTGCGTCGCCGTCACCACGAGCTTGCGGTGCCGGTTCGCCAGCATGATCGCCTGCTTCTGCACCAGCGGGACCTTCTCGGGGCCGAGCTCCACGCCGAGGTCGCCGCGGGCCACCATGATGCCCTCGGACACCTCGATGATGGCCTCGAGCAGGTCCACGGCCTCGGGCTTCTCGATCTTCGCGATGAGCGGCACGTCGGGACCCACCGCGCGCCGCGCCTCGTGCAGGTCGTTGGGGTGCCGCACGAAGGAGAGCGCCAGGTAGTCGACGCCGAGCTCCTTCGCGAGCAGCGCGTCTTGATGGTCCTTCGGCGTGAGCGCGGGCACCGAGAGCTTGGCGCCGGGGAGGTTGATGCCCTTGCGGTCCGACAGCTTGCCGCCGATCTCGACGACGCAGCGCGTGTCCTCGCCCTCGATGGCGACGACCCGCATGCGCAGCAGGCCGTCGTCGAGGAGGATCGGGTCGCCCGCGCGCAGGTCGCGCCACAGCGGGTACGTGACGCCGACGCCCTCGATGCTGCCGAGCACGTCGCGCGTCGTGAGCGTGAAGGGCTGCCCCTCTTCGAGCATCACCGGCCCGCCCTCGAAGGTCCGGCAGCGGATCTTCGGTCCCGAGAGGTCGCCGAGGATCGCCACCTCGCGGCCCATGCGCGCCGCCGCCTCGCGGATCGTGCGCACCGCACCGCGATGGTCGTCGGGCACGCCGTGCGAGAAGTTCACCCGAAAGCCGTCCACGCCCGCCGACAGCAACGCCTCGACCACCGCGGGCTCGCGGCTCGCAGGTCCGACCGTCGCAAGGATCTTCACTCTCCGCATGGGCGCGACCATCGCACGCGCGCGGCGGACTGTGATAGGCCCACGAGCCGTGACGACGCTGGCCGACGCCCCGAGCTCGCTCCTCGACCCGTATGGAACGCTGCAGCCCTTCGGTCGCTACCGAGGCGCCATCGCCGACACCGGCACCGGCACCTGGGACCGCCCGTCCTTCGGCGCGCGCCGCCGCCTCCAACGCAAGTCGTGGATCTACGCCGGCGTCTTCCACCCGGACTTCATGCTCGGGTGGGCCATCGCCGACGTCGGCTACCTCGGCACGGCGTTCCTCTACGTCTACGACCGCGCGCGCCGCGTCATGGCCGAGGAGAAGGTCGAGCTCCCCTTCGGCTTCGAGCAGCATTTCGTGCCGTCGCTGCACGCGCACTGGTCGCTCGGCATCGGGCGGCGACGGTGGATCGCGGCGCCCGACGGCGACGGACTGCGCCTCGCGGCCGAGGGCGAGCGCGTGTCCTGCGAGCTCGCGTTCCCGTCGCTCGCGGGCGGCATGAGCGCCCTCGCGCCGAGCCGCCACCGCCCGTTCAACTACACGTACAAGCGTCTCTGCGCCGAGGTGAAGGTCCGCGCGCGGCTCGACGATCGCACCTTCGAGCACACGCTCCCCGCGGGCGGCGCCATCGACTTCACGCTGGGCTATCCCCCCCGCAACACTCGCTGGAACTGGGCGTGCCTCCAGGGCACCACGGAAGACGGCACGGCCTTCGGCATCAACCTCGTCGCGCACTTCAACGACCAGCTCGAGAACGTGATGTGGATCGGCGACGAGATGGTCCCGCTGGGCAGCTCGGAGTTCACCTTCGAGCCGCCGGCCGAGGCGCGACCGTGGCGCGTGCGCGTGCCCGGCGACGGCGTCGACCTCGCGTTCACGCCCGAGGGAGCGCGCCGCGACCGCAAGAATTTCGGGGTGCTGGCGCACGACTTCGTGCAGCCCTTCGGGCGCTTCGAGGGCACCGTGACGCACCGCGGCCGAGCGCTGCGCGTCGAGGGTTTCGGCGTCGTCGAAGATCACGTCTCGCGCTGGTGAAGCGCCCCGCGGCCGTGGTAGGAGCGCGCCGCGAAGGAGCGGTGAAGCGATGATGCACGGCGCGAAGGCGAACATTCTCGATGCGGTGGGCGGCACGCCGATCGTGCGGCTCAACCGCGTGGTCCCGGCGGACCTGGCGGCGGAGATCTACGTCAAGTGCGAGTACCTGAACCCGGCGGGTTCGATGAAGGACCGCATCGGGATCAACATCATCAACCGCGCCGAGGCTGAAGGGCGGCTCAAGCCCGGCGGCACCATCGTCGAGGCCACCAGCGGCAACACCGGCGCGGGCCTCGCCATGGTGGCCGCGGTGCGCGGCTACCGGTGCATCTTCGTGATGCCCGACAAGATGTCGCAGGAGAAGATCTCGTCGCTGCGCGCGTGGGGCGCCAAGGTCGTCGTGTGCCCCACCGCCGTCGAGCCCGCGGACCCGCGGAGCTACTACTCGGTGGCGCGGCGGCTGTCCGAGGAGACGCCCAACGCGATCCTCGCGAACCAGTATCACAACCCGGCGAACCCCGAGGCCCACTACCTCTCCACGGGCCCCGAGATCTGGGCGCAGACCAACGGCGAGATCGACGCCTTCGTGTCGGGCATGGGCACCGGCGGGACGCTCTCGGGCACCGGCCGCTACCTCAAGGAGAAGAACCCCGCGATCCAGATCGTCGGCGTCGATCCGGTGGGCAGCGTCTACTACGACTTCGTGAAGCACGGCATGGTGACCCGCGCGTTCACCTACAAGGTCGAGGGCATCGGCGAGGACTTCTTCCCGTCCACGATGAACCTGAAGATCCTCGACGACTGCGTGCGCGTCGACGACCGCGAGTGCTTCATGATGACGCGCGACCTCGTGCGCCTCGAGGGCATCTACTGCGGCGGATCCTGCGGCGCGGCGGTGGCCGGCGCGATCAAGTGGGCGCGCAGCCGCAACAAGAAGGAGCGCATCCTGGTGTTGCTCCCCGACAGCGCGAGCCGCTACCTCACGAAGATCTTCAACGACGAGTGGATGCGCGAGAACGGCTTCGGCGGCTCCGAGCCCATGCTCGGCACGGTGCGCGAGATGCTCGAGATGCGCCCGCAGACCCTCGTCACGACGCGCTCCGACGACACGCTCCGCAACGTCATCGCGAAGATGAAGTCGCACGACATCTCGCAGCTCCCGGTGGTGGACGGCACGCACATCCGCGGCATCGTCACCGAGGTCGACGTGCTCCGTAACCTCGTCTCCGGCGAGGCGAACATGGACGGCACCATCGAGAACATCCTCGACAGCGACTACGCCACGGTGACGCCGGACACGCGCGTCGACCTGCTGCAGGGCGTGCTGGCCGAGGCGAAGGTGGCGCTGGTGAGCGACGGTGAGCGCCTGCTCGGCCTCGTGACGAAGATCGACCTCATCGACTACCTCTCGCGCCGCGTCTCCGAGAACGCGGGCAACTGACGAGGACGCCGCCCATGGCACCTCCTCCGGTCGCACTCATCACCGGCGCCAACGGCGAGATCGGTCGGTCGCTCCTCGAGCGGCTGCACCAGGAAGGCCGCTACCGCGTCGTCACGCTGGACCTCACGCCGCTGCCGGAGCGCTTCCGGCCGATGTGCCACGAGACCTACGCGGGCAACATCCTCGACCGCTACCTGCTCGACCAGCTCGCGGCGCACCACGAGATCGAGGTGGTGTTCCACCTCGCGGCGCTGCTCTCGACGCGCGGCGAGCGCGACCCGGACCTCGCGCACCAGATCAACGTCGAGGGCACGCTGCACCTCATGCGCATGGCGCAGCAGCAGTCGTCGCGGCTCGGGCGTCCGGTGCGGTTCATCCTCCCGAGCTCCATCGCCGTGTACGGCGTACCGACGCTCGACGCCAAGGCCGCGCAGCCCCGCGTGCGCGAGGACCAGTTCCTCGAGCCCATCACCATGTACGGGTGCAACAAGCTCTACTGCGAGCACCTGGGGCGCTACTTCATGCGCCACTACCGCTCCGTCGGCGCGTCGAACAACGCGCGCCTCGACTTCCGCGCGATCCGCTTCCCCGGCCTCGTGTCGGCGGACACCGTGCCCTCCGGCGGCACCAGCGACTTCGGCCCGGAGATGCTGCACGCCGCGGCGCAGGGGCGTCCGTACCAGTGCTTCGTGGGACCCGACGCGCGGCTGCCGTTCATGGCGATGCCCGACGCGGTGCGCGCGCTGCTCACGCTGCTCGACGCGGACCGCGGAGCGCTGTCGCTGCCGAGCTACAACGTCGGCGCGTTCTCGCTGTCGGCGCAGGAGTTCGCGGACCGCGTGCGCAGGCATTTCCCCGACGCGGCGATCACCTTCGAGCCCGACGCGGCGCGCGCGCGCATCGTCGACTCGTGGCCCGCCGACGTCGACGACACGCAGGCCCGCGCCGACTGGGGCTGGAGCCCGATCTACGACCTCGACCGCGCCTTCGACGAGTACCTCGTACCCGCAGTGCGCAGCCGCTACGCGCGGTGAAATCGATACCTGCGCCCGGTGCGCTGGCGTAGCATCCTGCGCCGAAGCGCCGGATGACCGTCCAGAGTCCCCACCGCCTCGGCCGCTACCTCGTGACGCGACGCCTCGGCGTCGGCGGGATGGCCGAGGTGTTCCTCGCGCGGTCCCGCGGCGCCGAGGGCATCGACAAGTCCCTGGTGGTGAAGCGCATCCTCCCGGACTACGCGGAGAACCCGCACTTCCGCACGATGTTCGTGGACGAGGCGCGCGTCGCGATGCGCCTGAACCACCCGAACCTGGTGCAGGTGTACGGCTTCGAGTCCGACGGCCCGACGCTGCTGCTCATCATGGAGCACATCGACGGCCCGGACCTTGGGCTGCTGCTGGCGATGGCGCACCGCGCGAGCGAGCGGATGCCGCACGTGGTGGCGGCGCTGATCCTCCGGGACCTGGCGCGGGCGCTCCACTACGCGCACGAGCGCCTCGACGAGCAGGGTCGTCCGCTCGAGATCGTGCACCGCGACGTGTCGCCGGCGAACGTGCTGCTCTCCTACGAGGGGGCGGTGAAGCTCGGTGATTTCGGCATCGCCCACGCGCGCTCGGCGTCGTCCCTCGAGAGCGGGCTCGTGCAGGGCAAGTACGGGTACATGGCCCCGGAGCAAGCGCGCGGCGAGCCCGTGGACCGGCGCGCCGACGTCTTCGCGTTGGGCGTGCTGCTTCTCGAGATGCTCACCGGGCGGCCATGGTTCGCCGACGTGCCCGACGCGCAGACGCTGCTCGCGCAGGTGCGTCAGGAGCGTCTGCCCGATCCCGACGTGCTCGCGCCGGACGCGCCCGAAGCCCTGCGCGCCATCGTGCGCCGTGCGATGCGCCCGCGCCGCGAGGACCGCTTCGCGACGGCGAAGGCGATGCTCCTCGCGCTGAACCCATACCTGCACGAGGCCGAGCAGGACCCGGAAGCCCCGACGCCGGAGCAGTGGCTCGAGAAGGTGATGCCGCGGGGCCCAGCGGGGCGCTGGTCGAGCATTCCGCCGATGGACGGATCCACGGACCCGGGGCTCGCTCCGGGGGGCGTGCGCACCGCCGCGTTCGGCCCGCTGGACGACGCCGCGAGCGCCGTGGCCGCCGAGGGCCTCGCCGCCAACGTCACCATGCCCGAGCTCGTGGTGATGTCTGCGATGGCGCCGGACAAGCGTCCTGCGCGGAGCGAGGCCGTGGGCGCCGTGCGCGAGCGGCTCAACGTCGCCGTGCTCGTCGGCAGGCTCTCGCGTCCCGCGCGGTCGCCGGAGACCCGCGCCCTCGCGGCGCTCATCGACGGCGTCGCCTTCAAGGCCGACGCGACCCTCGAGTGGAACGCCGAGGACCGCTTCACGCTGCTCGTCGGCGTGCTGCGCCCGCAGGTCGATGATCCGCTTCGCGCCGCGCGCCTCGCCCTCGACCTGCTCGACGCCGCGCACACCCTCGCGGCGGACCTCGAGAGCGTCGACGAGGCGCTCCTCGAGTTCGCGCCGACGCTCGCGCTGGGCCTCGCGCGCGGCCTCGTGTCGTGCGTCTTCGACGCCGACGGCTCGCCGTTGCGCTTCGAGCCCGTGGACGACGCGCTGCCCATCGCCGAGGCCCTGGCCGTGGCCGCGCGCCCCGGCGAGGCGCTGCTGGGGGCCGCCCTCGCCCGCTTCGTGCGTCGCGCGTTCGTGCTCCGCGAGGCGACGCCGCGGGGGGCCGCGCTGGGTCGTGCGTGGGCCCTGGAGCGCCTGCGCGGGCGCGCGGAGCGTGACACCTCCGCCGAGGTGCAGGGCTTCGCGCTGCTTGGACGGGAGGGTCCGCTGGCGGCGTTGCGCGAGGCGCTCGACGCCGTCGTCGCGAGCGAGGTGGGCGCCGCGCGGCGCGTCGTGGGCGAGCTCGGCGCGGGCAAGTCGACGGTGCTCGGAGCCTTCGCCGAGGGTCTTCGCGGCGTCGACGGCGGCGCGCGCGTGCTTCGCGTCGAGGGCACGCTGGGCGCGAGCCGAACGCCCTTCGCGCTGGTGGCGCAGCTCTTCCAGATGGTCATGGCGCGGGACGGCGGCACCGCGCCGGAGCCCCTCGACGAAGCGGGCCTCGAGGCGGCGCTCGAGCGCGCGGGAGATCAGTGGGGCGCGGGTACCCTCGGACGCCGCGCGGCGCTGCGGGCGCTGCGGGTGTGCCTCGGCCTCGAGGCCGCCGAGGCCCTCGCCGAGGGAGCCATCATCCGCGAGCTCGCGCTGGTGCTGCGGCCGCTGCTCACGGCGTCGGCCCGCGAAGCGCCGGTGGTGCTGCTCGTCGACGGCCTCGAGCTGGCCGACGACCCGAGCCGCGCGCTGCTCGCCGACCTCGCGCGCCGTCCGCCGTCGGCGCCGGTACTGGTGGTGCTCGCGCTCCGCGACGACGACGCGCTGCAGCGGGAGCTCGGCGGCGTGCCCGAGATCGCCGTCGGTCCCCTCGACATGGAGGCGCGGCGCAGGCTCATCGCGCAGTCGCTCGGCGCCGACCACGCCAGCGACGCGCTCGTGGCCGAGGTGAGCGCCGTCGTCGGCGGCAACCCCCTCGCGCTCCTCGAGGTCGTCGAGGCCCTCAACGAGCGCGAGCGCGTGTGCGCCCGGCCGATGCTCGACGGCGACGGCGAGATCGTCGCCGACCTCGCGACGGACGAGCGCGGCGAGTCGCTGCTCCCGGGCACCCTCGACGAGGTGCTGGCCGCGCGCATCGACGCCATGCCGCCGGCAGGCCGCACGCTGCTGCGCTGGTGCGCGCTCTGCGAGGCCGACCTCACGGGTCCCCTCGTCGACGCCTTCGGGTCCGCCGAGGGACCGCGGCTCCGCGCCCGGCTCGTGGCCGACGGCATCCTCGTCGAGTCCTCCGGCTCCCGCGCCGACGGGTCGTCGCTGACCTTCGCGCACCCCGCGATGCGCCGAATCCTGCGCGCCGCGCTGGACCCGACGGCGCTGCCCGCGATGCACGCGCGCATCGCCGAGGTGCTCGAGCGCATGACGGTGCCCTCCGACGTCGCGGCGCGACACTGGACGGCCCTCGCGGTGCACCGCGCGGCCGCCGGTGCGCAGCGTCCTGCGGCGCGGGCGTGGGC
>CAIMWA010000376.1 GCA_903845045.1 uncultured delta proteobacterium
GCCCATGAACGATCCGCGGTCGCTGCCGATCTTTCACGTGACGGACCCCGAGGCGGTGCTCGCGGGCCACACCCTGCGCCTCGCCCCCGGAGCGGCGGCGGAGCTCGGGGGCTTCGATCCCGTCGAGCACGGGCACCTGCTGGCCATCGCGCGTGCGTTCTGCGCCGATCTCGCGGCATCCGACGGTTCCCGCGTACGGGACGTGACCTCCGACGCGTGCGAGGCGGTGGTCCCCGGGCCTCGCGGACTGCCGCTCGCGGGGCGCTGGGAGGGGCGCGACGCGCTGGCCGCCATGCTCGATCACTGGCGAGCTGCGGTGTCGCCGACGCGCGTCGAGGCGCGCTACGTCCTCGCGCACGCCACGCGCGAGGTCGTCGTCGTGGGGCCGTGGAGCTCGACGCTGCGGGCGACGGGCGAGGCCATCGACGACACGCTCTTCTTTCACTTCACCTTCGGAGCGCGCGGCGGCCCCGACGAGCGGCGCATCGTGCGCTTCGAGGCGGTGGTCGATCCAACGCCGTGGCTCGCGGCCATGCGCAAGGGTCCCGCGCCTGCCGGTGCGGCGTCCCAAGCCGACCCGCGCGCCGTCGTGGTCCATGACCCCGCGCGGGCGGCACGGCTGCGCGAAGCGGCGCGGGACCTCTACTTCCAATTCGTCCGCAAAGGCGACATCGAGGCCTTCGCGCGCGTCTGCCACGACGATGTCCGATGGGAGATCGACGGACCGAAGGCGCTGTTCTTCACCGGCACGTGGAGTGGCATCGCCAAGGTCGTCGAGCTCTGGAGCGAGCTCGCGGCGCGCATGGATTTCCACGAGTACTGGCTCGATCACGTGCTCGTGCGCGGCGACGAGGTCTATCTCGTCGGCGCCTTCCGCAGCACCGCCAACGAGACGGGATTGGCCTACTCCGATCCCTTCGTGCACGCGATCACCTTCCGCGGCGATCGGCTGTCGCTCTTTCGCGAGTTCTTCGACCCTCGCATCGTGCTCTCCGCCTTCCGACCGGACCTCGTCCGCCATGACGGATGATCCGGCGCCGTCGGGGCGCTATGCGACCACCGCTGCGGCGATGGAGCGCGTGCTCGGCGATCCGATGACGGAGTCCGCTGGGGCGCTGTCGTTTCGCGCCGCCATGGAGCGTGACGAGGAGGAGCGCTTTCCCTCCGATGCGCTGGAGGCCCTGGCCCCCGCCGGCATCTCGGCCTTGCACGTTCCGCGCGCCGAGGGCGGCCGCTTCGAGTCCTTCGAAGACCTGCTGGCCGTGGCGCGTGCGGTGTCGCGGCGCGATCCTTCGGCGGCCCTCGCGGCGGGCATGCAGGTGTGGAGTCAGCTCGCTTGGATGGCGGGGTCGGCACCGCAGAGGGCGGCGGTGCGCGACGCGGTGCTCGGCGGCGGCGCGCTCTGCTTCGCGGCCTCGGAGCCCGAGCACGGCGCGGACCTGCTCGCGTGCGAGACCCGGGCCGCGCGGGACCCTGACGGCTTCGCGCTCCATGGGACCAAGTGGCCCATCGGCGGCGTCGCGGCCGCGAGGATGGCGCTGGTCCTCGCGCGCACTGGCGAGAGCGGCGCCCGGGGGCTGTCGTGGTTCCTCGTCGAGCGGGGGGCGCACGACGCGTCGATGCCAGCGGGCATGCTCCTGCTCCCGAAACAGCGGACGTTGGGGCTTCGCGCGGCGATGATCGGGGGTTTGTCCTTCGACGGTCTTCGCCTGCCGGCGTCGGCGATGGTGGGCGCCGAGGGCGCGGGGCTCGAGCTCACGCTGAAGACCTTCCAGATCACGCGGCCCCTCGCGGCGAGCCTCTCCCTCGGGCTCGCGGACTCGGCGCTGCGCCTCGCGTCGACCTTCGCCCTCGGGCGGCGTCTCTATGGCACCACCGCGAGCGCCTTGCCTGCCGTTCGTTCGGCGCTCGCCGGCGCCTTCGCCGATCTCCTCGCCGCGGAGGCGCTCTCGCTCTCGACGGTTCGGGGTGCGCACGTCGCGCCGGCGGAGCTCGGCGTCACGTCGGC
>CAIMWA010000377.1 GCA_903845045.1 uncultured delta proteobacterium
CGCAGGCTCCGAGGGCGGCGGCGAGGGCGAGACGTGCGCGCATGAACGGCAGTCTACGCGACGCCCGGCGGCCGCGGCGCGGTGCTATGGTCCGCCGCGGTGAGCGCGTTCCTGCTGATCGTCACGAGCTTTCCCGCGGTGATCTACACCGTGATGCTCGGCGTCGTGGTCGCGTACTGGGCCTTCATGATGCTCGGCGCGGTGGACCTCGACGTGCTCGGCGGCGGCCACCCGGGCGCCGACGGAGCCGTCGACGGCGCGATGCATGGACACGTCGACGCGGCGGCCGATGGCGTCGGGGACGGCGTCGGCCACGCGCACGGCGATGCCGGCGGTGACGGCGATGCCGGCGGCGATGGTGGCGACGGCGACGGCCACCACGACGCCGACGACGCGGGCGACGGATCGGGCCACGGCGGCGTGCTGAGCGCCCTCGGCGGCGTCGGGCTTCGGCAGCTTCCGGTGACGGTGCGCGCGAGCCTGCTGGTGATCTGGGGCTGGCTGCTGACGGTGCTCGGCGTGACCCTCGCGCACCCGCCGGGGCTCGCGCGCATCGCGCTGTTGCTGGCAGCCTTCGCGGCGTCGGTGAAGCTCGCGGCGCTCAGCGCGCGTCCGCTTCTGCCGCTCTTCGTCGCCAAGCGCGCGGCGCGGCACGAGAGCCTCGCGGGGCGCCTCGCCGAGGTGACCACCGGGCGCGTCGACGGGGCCTTCGGGCAAGTGCTCGTGGCCGACGGCGGCGCGGGCCTGCTGCTCGATGCGCGCTACGACGGCGACGCTCCCCTCGCGCGCGGCGAGCGCGTGGTGGTGACGGCCTGGGACGCCGAGCGCAGCGTCGTCGTGGTCGAGCCGGTGGATCGTTTCACCGGGCTGCGCGTGGGCGCCGAGAGCGCCGAGACGGCTGAAGACGGCGCATCGTCTGCGCGAACTTCGGGGCGAAGGCGCGTGGTACGGTAGCGCGCCCGGCGGGTGCGCCGGGAGGGTTCGAGCACGGAGGTCGAGTCGGATGCAGCAGTTGATCCCCATCGTGGTGGCGGTGGCCGCCCTGGCTTTGCTGGTGTTCGGGGTGTTCGCGCTGCTCGCGCGGTTCTACCGGCAGGTGGACCAGGGCAAGGCGCTCATCGTGAACACGCTGAAGAGCGATCCCCTCGTCACGTTCACGGGAGCCATCGTCTACCCGATCATCCACCGCGCGGAGACCATGGACATCTCCGTGAAGACCATCATGATCGACCGCCGCGGCAAGGAGGGGTTGATCTGCAAGGACAACATCCGCGGCGACATCAAGGTCACGTTCTTCGTCCGCGTGAACAAGACGCACGACGACGTGCTGAAGGTCGCGCAGTCCATCGGCTGTGCGCGCGCGAGCGACCCGGGGACCATCGAGGGGCTCTTCGAGGCGAAGTTCGCCGAGGCCCTGAAGACCGTCGGCAAGCGCCTCAACTTCGAGGACCTCTACAAGGAGCGCGACCACTTCAAGGACGCGATCATCGAGGTCATCGGCAAGGACCTGAACGGCTTCGTGATGGACGACTGCGCCATCGACTTCCTCGAGCAGACGCCGGTGGAGTCGCTGGACCCGAACAACATCATGGACTCCGAGGGCATCCGGAAGATCACGGACCTCACCGTCACGCAGAACGTGAAGACCAACGAGCTCCGGCAGAAGGAGCGCATGGAGATCGGCTCGCAGAACCTTGCGGGTGACGAGGCGCTCTTCCGCTTCGAGCAGAAGCGGGCCGAGGCCGAGGCGCGCAAGAACAAGGAGGTCGCCATCGCGCAGTCGCGCGAGCAGAACGAGGCCGCCCGCGTCGCCAACGAGGAGGCCAAGCGCACGCAGCTGGCCCTCGAGAAGAACCACGAGGAGACGCTCGTCGCGCAGCAGGTGCGCGAGCGCGGCGTGCTCGTGGCGATGAAGAACAAGGAGCGCGAGATCGCCGTGGAGATCGAGCGCGTCGAGCGCGCCCGGCAGATGGAGGCGACGACCCGCGAGAACGACGTGCTCGCGCAGCGCATCACCCGCGAGGGCGAGATCGAGCGGCAGAAGAAGGACATCGCCGAGGTGATCCGCGCGCGCATCGCGGTGGAGAAGACCGTGGCCGAGGAGGAGGAGCGCATCAAGGACGTGCGCGTCATCGCCGACGCCAACCGCCAGCGCGAGGCCATGAAGATCGCCGCGGACGCCGAGGCGTCGCAGCTCGTGACGAAGCAGGTGCGCGCCGCCGAGGGCGCCGAGGAGGCCGCGAAGGCCCAGGCCCGGCAGCGCCTCGTGCTCGCGGACGCAGACCTCGAGGTGGCCGACAAGTCGTCGCGCGCGAAGGTGCGCATCGCCGAGGCCACGCAGGTCGAGGCGGCCGCCGCCGGGCTCGCCGCGGCGCACGTGCGCGAGGCCGACGCGAAGGCCCTGGAGCAGTACGGCGCCGCCGAGGCGAGCTCCATTCGCGCCCGCATGGAGGCAGAGGCCCACGGCCTCGCGGAGAAGGCCCAGGCCATGAAGGCCCTCGACGGCGTGAGCCGCGAGCACGAGGAGTACCGGCTGCGCCTCGAGCAGCAGAAGGTCATCGCGCTCGAAGGGATCAAGGCAAAGCGCGACGTGGCGGGCGTGCAGGCGGAGGTGCTCCGCGCGGCCTTCGAGCACGCGAAGATCAACATCGTCGGCGGCGACGGCCAGTTCTTCGAGCGCTTCATGCGCGCGGTGACGGTGGGCCAGTCCATCGACGGGGCGGTGGACCAGAGCGAGGTGCTGCGCTCGTTGATGACGCAGATCGGCACGCCCCCGGCCGAGGACGAGACGAAGGGCTGAGCGGCCGTGGCCGACGCCCCGAACGACGCGGCGGCACCGGGCACCACGGCGGAGGACCTCGGCGGAAGCTACGAGGTCATCCGCCGTCGGCTGCTCGGGCACACCGAGGCCCTGGCCTCGAAGGCCGAGCAGCTCAACGCGCGCCGCAAGGAGGTCTTCGGCGGCACCGAGCTCGCGCTGGTCTCGACGGAGCGCGTACGCACCGAGAACAGCTGCCTCCCGCGGGACCTCGTCGCGCTGGGGCCGCGGCTGGTGGTGGGCTTCGACGTCTTCGTCGGCATGAAGTCCGAGATCCTCGTCGCCGACGTCTTCGCGATGTTCCGCGAGGCGCGCGGCGACGGCGGCGCGCTGGCCCTCGAGCCCATCGCCCTCGACGACGGCGGCATCTTCACCGATGAGCGCTTCGTCAAGGATTTCGGGGACCTGTTCCGTTACGTGCGCGAGGCGCGGCTCACGCAGCTTCGACGCACCGAGCAGCGCCTGCTCGCGATCTTCCGCACCGGCGCGGGCCCGCGGGACCAGCGGGTCTTTCGCTGGAACGTCGATGCGACGGGGCGGGTCTCGTACATGGACGCCCGCGGCGAGGACGACCACGTGCGCCCCCGCGCGCACGATTTCGCCTGGAAGAGGGCCACCCGCGACGACCACGTGCAGGGGCGCTTCCCGCACGTCTCGATCCTCGACCAGGTGTTCGTCGAGACCATCGGCGGCGACCTCACCATCAAGATCGAGAACAACACGTCGTCGGGCCAGGGCCTCTACAGCGAGCCCGTCGACGACCCGAACCAGTCCCTCGACGACGCGAGCATCGAGTACGCGCGGCTCGGCTCGCTGATCCTGCTGCGCATCGTGCCGTACCGCGAGACCGCGCCGCGGCTCTTCATCTTCAACCCGCGCCGGCGCCAGGTGCTGCGCGTCGACTCCCTCGAGCAGGCGTGCCTCACGCTGCCCGAGGACCAGGGCATCGTCTTCCCCGACGGCTATTACCTGCTCACCGGCGAGCACAAGCATTTCGACCCCGGCGGCGGGCCGATGAGCTTCGAGCGGGTGGTGAAGTCGCCCAACGGCGAGGACGTTCTCTACGTCTTCTACCGTGACGCCGACGGCCGCTACCTGCTGTTCCCGTACAACCTGATCCGCAAGGAGGTCGCGAGCCCCATCGCGTGCAACGGGTACTCGCTCTTCGAGGACGGCACGCTGGTGGTGTTCCGCGCCGGCGCGACGGACGAGGCGACGCGGGTGCATCCGCTGCAGGTGTGGCGGACGCCGTTCACCTCGGCCGAGTTCGCGAGCGCGGCGCCGACGACGGGGTCGTTCCTCGCGAAGGTGGGCAACCCGGAGCTCGTGCGCGGCATCTCCGACGCGCTGTCGCTGCGGCGCCTCGCCATCACCGAGCAGCCCACGCGCCAGACCTGGGAGGACCTCATCGGCGCGTGCGGGCGCATGGCCGACGCGTTCCACTGGCTGGGCAACGCCGAGTGCTTCGACCTGCTCTCGACGGTGCGCGAGGTGCTGCACACCTCGGAGCAGATCATCGACGAGTTCGAGAAGGTCGAGGCCGTGCGCAAGCGCGCCGCCGAGGCCCTCGCGAAGGCCGAGACGGACCAGCGCGCGCTGCTCTCGGTGCGCCCCGCGGACCTCAAGGCCGCCGCGGCGTTCATGGAGGCGCTCACGGCGTTGCGCCGCCAGCGGGGCGTGCTCGGGACGCTGCGCGAGCTGCGGTACATGGACCTGCGCCGCGTCGACGACCTCGAGAAGCAGGTCGACGCGCACTTCAAGGACACGAGCTTCGCCGCCGCGGATTTCCTCGCCGGCGCCGACTCGCTGAAGCCCTTGCTCGAGGCGATCCACGGCGCCGTGGACCGCGCGGGCAAGGCCACGCGCACCGTCGACGTCGCGCCCGTGGCCAAGGAGGTCGACGCCGTGCACGAGGGCCTCACGGTGCTCTCGGAGACCGTCGCGGGGCTCGCCGTCGACGACCCGACGATGCGCACGCGGATCCTCGACGCCGTGAGCGAGGTCTTCGCGCAGCTCAACCGCGCGCGGGCCATCGTGCAGGGCCGCCAGAAGGAGCTGCGCGGCACCGAGGGGCGCGCCGAGTTCGGCGTGCAGGTGAAGGTGTTCCAGCAGGCGGTGCAGAGCGCGCTCGCCGTATGCGACGCCCCCGAGCGCTGCGATGCGTCGCTCTCGCGCTTGCTGGTGCAGCTCGAGGACCTCGAGGGCCGCTTCGGCGAGTTCGACGAATTCGCGGCAGAGCTCGCGACCCGCCGCGAGGAGCTCAACGACGCCTTCGGAGCCCGTCGGCAGACCCTCCTCGACGAGCGCCAGCGCCGCGCGCAGAACCTCTTCGCCGCGGCCGAGCGCATCCTTCAAGGGGTCGTTCGGCGGGCTCGGGGCTTCGGCGCCGCCGACGAGCTGAACGCGTACTTCGCCGGCGACCCCATGGTCGCGAAGGCGCGGGACCTCGTCGCGCAGCTCCGCACGCTCGGCGATGCGGTGAAGGCCGACGAGCTCGAGGGCCGTCTCCGCGCGGCGAAGCAGGACGGCCTTCGCGTGCTGCGCGACCGCACCGAGCTCTTCGAGGGCGGCGACGACGTCATCAAGCTCGGGCGCCACCGGTTCTTCGTGAACACGCGGCCCCTCGAGCTGACCATCGTGCCGAAGGACGGCGCGCTGGTGCTGCACCTTTCGGGCACCGACTTCTTCGAGCCCATCGACGATCCGGCCCTCGAGGCCTCCCGTAGCCTCTGGGAGCAGGCGCTCCCGAGCGAGGCGCCGGACGTGTACCGCGGAGAGTTCCTGGCCTTCTCGGTGCTGCATGCGGCGCTCCGAGGGACGGGCGGAGCGAGCCTCGACGACCTGCGCCAGCGCGCGCTGACGGCGACCGGGACCCTCGACGCCGTGCGTACCTTCGCCGCGGACTTGCACGACGAGGGCTACGAGCGCGGCGTGCACGACGTCGACGCGGCCCGCGTGCTCGACCGCGTGGTGACCGCGCT
Source organism: uncultured delta proteobacterium (assembly GCA_903845045.1). Classification (GTDB taxonomy): domain Bacteria; phylum Myxococcota_A; class Polyangia; order Polyangiales; genus SCUS01. The sequence continues at coordinate 5,800 of CAIMWA010000377.1, forward strand.
CGGTCCTGCGGGCACGCTGCGCCACGAGAGCTCGGCGCGGGCGGTCGGCGTGCTGCACCTCGCGACCCTCGACGACGGCGCGCGGGCGCTGCTTCTTCGACGGGCGCGCAGCGCGGGCAGGCTCCGTGGCATCACCGCCGACGCGACGGCGCAGGACGACCTCGCGACGGAGCTCACCGCGGCCATCGTGGCCACGGCGGAGCAATGGCGCCTGGCGGTGCCCGAGGCCGAACGACGGCGTGCCGCACGCTACCTCGTCGACGAGCTCGGCTCCGGGCGGACCAAGTGCGTGCTGTCGGCCGAGGCCGCGGCGCTCCGCGATGCCTTCTTGCAGGCTGCGCACGAGCGCGGCGCGCGCCTTCCCTTCGAGGACGACCTGCGCGCGCTGGAGAAATTTCCCCCGGAGCGCCTCGGCGTCGCGCTGCGGTGGGTCGAGAGCTTCGCGCGGCAGGTGCCGGGTCGCGAGGCCTTCGCGCGCGAGGTGGCCGTGGCCCTCGTCACCGACCGCCGCGTCGAGCGTGAGACCGTGGGCGCGCCGCTCGAGATCCCCGTCGACGGGCTCCTCGGCCAGCACCCGCGGGTGCGCGATCGCGTGCTCCCGCTGCGCCTCGACGCCTGGCTCGCGACGCTCGAGTCGTTCACCGAGGACCGTCTCCCGAGCTGGCGCGCGTACCGCAAGCTGCGCGGCGAGATCGCGGGGCGCGAGCGGGTGCGCTTGCGTCTCGACGAGTTCGCGCCGCGGGTGCTCTCGAGCTTCGTGCGCAACCAGCTCGTCGACGAGGTCTACCTCCCGCTCGTCGGTGCGAACCTCGCGAAGCAGCTCGGCGCCGCCGGCGATGCGAAGCGCACGGACCTCATGGGTCTGCTGCTTCTCGTGTCGCCGCCGGGCTACGGCAAGACGACGTTGATGGAGTACGTGGCGAGCAAGCTCGGGCTCGTGTTCGTGAAGGTGAACGGGCCCGCGCTGGGCCACGGCGTGACGAGCCTCGACCCCGCCGAGGCGCCCAACGCCACCGCGCGGCAGGAGGTCGAGAAGATCAACCTCGGTCTCGAGATGGGCAACAACGTGATGCTCTACCTCGACGACATCCAGCACACGAACCCGGAGCTGCTGCAGAAGTTCATCTCGCTCTGCGACGGCTCGCGGCGCATCGAGGGCGTGTGGAAGGGCCGCTCGCGCACCTACGACCTGCGCGGCAAGCGCTTCTGCGTGGTCATGGCGGGCAACCCGTACACCGAGTCCGGCGCGCGCTTTCGCATTCCCGACATGCTCGCGAACCGCGCCGACACGTACAACCTCGGCGACATCCTCGGCGGCCGCGAGGACGCCTTCGCGCGCTCGTACCTCGAGAACGCCCTCACCTCGAACGCCGTGCTCGCCCCGCTCGCGTCCCGCGACGCCGCGGACCTCGGCAAGCTGCTGCGCATGGCCGAGGGCGAGGCCGTTCCGTCGACGGAGCTCGCGCACCCGTACAGCGCCTCGGAGGTCGCCGAGATCACCGGCGTGCTGCGCAACCTGCGCCTCGTGCAGCGCACGCTGCTGGCCGTCAACGCCGAGTACATCCGCAGCGCGTCGCAGGAGGACGCGTACCGCACGGAGCCGCCCTTCAAGCTCCAGGGCAGCTACCGCAACATGAACAAGATCGCCGAGAAGGTGGTCGCCGCGCACACCGCCGCGGAGGTCGAGGCCCTCGTCGACGACCACTACGCGAGCGAGTCGCAGACGCTCACCACCGGCGCCGAGCAGAACCTGCTCAAGCTCGCCGAGCTGCGCGGCCGCCTCGGCGACGACGAGCGCGCCCGCTGGGACGCCATCAAGAAGGAGTTCGCGCGGCAGAAGCGCACCGGCGGCAAGGACGACGACCCCGTCGCCCGGGTCACCGGCACGCTCTCGGGCCTCGGCGAGGAGCTCGAGCGCATGCGCATCGAGATCACCCGCGCGGGAGATCGTTCGGCCGTCGAACGATCGTCGACGGTGCAGGCCCTGGCACCGCAGTTGGAGCGTCTCGACGCCGCGCTGCGGGCGGTGTCGAAGCCCGTCGTCGAGGTGCGCGTGCCCGGTCCCGAGGCGTCGGCGAACGCCATCGTCGATCGTCTCGGCGGCGTCGCCGAGGCCTTCGCTCCGGTGCTCCGCGCGGCGCAGCACGGGCTCGGGACGCTGCCCGACGTGCTGACGTCCATGGTCGGCGTGCTCGAACGGCTGGAGCAGCGCCTCGCCCAAGGCGTGCCTGCGACGACGGTCATGGTCGCCTCGGCAGGGACCATGTCGACGCCGCCGGCAGTGGGCTCCGCGGCGCCCGCGGCTGCGCCGGCTCTGCAGTCGTCGCGTGCGTCGGTGCCCCCGGCGGCACCGGCCCGCGAGGCTCCCCCGCCGCACGGGCATGTCCCGTCGGCTCCGCTTTCGCCGGCGCCGCCGCGCGCACCCTCGCAGCCGCCTGCCGCCACCGCGCCGTACGCGATGCCTCCGCTCCCTTCGATTCCGCCGCCGTCGGCGGGGCCGGTGAAGGTGCGCTTCGAGACCGACGTCGGCGCGGCGTCGCTGTCGAACCTCTACGTGCCGCCCGGCGGGGACCTCGACCCGCTGCGCGACGGCGGGGTCTTCGTGCAGACCTACCGCAAGCTCCCGCCGCTCGCCTCGTCGGTGACGTTGGTGCTGCGGCTCTCGAGCGGCGTCGTCATCGAGACCGAGGCGCTGGTGACGTTCGCGCGCGAGGCCTCCCTCGACGAGCCGCACCCGGGCTTCGGCGCGCGGCTGCTGGCGCTGACCCCGGTGCACGAGGGCGCGCTGCGACGGTTCCTGCTCGACCGCGACCCCTTCGAGATCGCCGTCTGAGCGGCGTGGCATCGCCCTCCGAAATCGTCTAGGAAGGGCCGCCGCCCCGCGTCATTCCGGGGGCGTCACGGAGAGAGCCATGCCGTTGCCCAGCGTCACCACTGCGACCTTTCAGCGCGACGTGCTCGAGAGCGAGCTCCCCGTGCTCGTCGAGCTCTGGTCGCCCGGCCATCCCGCGTGCCGCCAGCTCGCGCCGCGCGTCGAAGAGGTGGCCCGGGAGCTCGACGGCAAGCTCCGCGCGGTGCGCGTCAACGTCGAGGACCAGCCGCAGATCGCCCAGGTCTTTCGCGTCACCGAGGTGCCCACGCTGGTGCTTGTAGCGGGCGGCCGCCCGGTCAACGCCGCCAAGGGCCTGCTCACCAAGGCCCAGATCCTCGAGCTCGTGGAGCCGCACCTTCCCGGCGCCGAGGACGAGATCCCGGCGAAGGAGCTCCCGCCGCTCATCAAGGCCGGGCGCGTGCTCCTCGTCGACGTGCGCGAGGCCGCGGTGTACCGCCGGGCGCACGTGCCGGGTGCGCGCAACGTGCCCGCCGAGAGCATCTCCCTCGCGGTGCAAGGGCTCGCAATGGAGCGCAAGCCGGTGATCCTCTACGATCGCTCCGGCGGCGACGACGTGCGCAAGGCCCTCGCGGAGCTGCAGCAGGTGGGGCTCCCGGCGGCGCTCCTCAAGGGCGGCTTCCTGGCCTGGGAGGCCGAGGGCTACGGCATCGAGCGCGGCTGACGTTCCGCGGCCCGCGCCGCGCGTCGCGCGATCGTTCGCCCCCCGAACCATCGCGTCGTAGCCCGCCCGAAGGCGCTTGCGGTAGCGTGCGCGGATGACCACGACGGCATCCGAGTTCGCCCACGCCCCTGCGACGCTGCGCCTCGGCGACCTGGTGGTCCCGCGTCTCGGCTTCGGCGCCATGCGCCTGCCCGGCAAGGACGTGTGGGGCGAGCCCGCCGACGCTGCCCAGGCCCGCGCGGTGGTGCGCCGGGCCGTGGAGCTCGGCGTGCGGTTCATCGACACGTCCTGGTACTACGGACCCTTCGTCGCGAACCGGCTCATCGCCGAGGCGCTGCACCCGTACCCGGCGGACCTCGTGATCGCGACGAAGCTCGGCGGCATGCGCACGCCGGACAAGGGCTGGGGCCCCTTCGCGCGACCCGAGCAGCTCCGCGAGGGCCTCGCGCACGACCTCCGGGACCTGCGCCTCGAGCGCATCGACGTCGTGCACTTTCGCTACATCCCTCGCTCCGGCGTGCCGTTCCTCGAGTCCCTCGACGCGCTCGTCGCGCTGCAGCGCGAGGGGCGCATCCGGCACCTCGCCCTCAGCAACGTCGACGCCGCGCAGGTCGCCGCGGCCGCGGACCGCACCGCCATCGTCGCGGTGCAGAACCACTTCAACGCTGGCGGGGGCGGCGGCATGCTCGCCAAGATGACGCACTCCGAGGTCGACGACCCCGAGGGCGTGCTCGCGGCGTGCGAGGCGCGCGGCATCGCGTTCCTCCCATTCTTTCCGCTGGGCGTCGGGTCCTTCGGCAAGGCGCACCCAGCCCTCGACGCCGTGGCCGCCGCACACGACGCGACGCCGGCGCAGGTGGCCCTCGCGTGGCTCCTCGCGCGCTCGCCGGTGATGCTGCCGATCCCGGGAACGAGCTCCGTGGCGCACCTCGAAGAGAACTGGGGCGCTCGCCGCATCGCGCTCTCGCCGTCGGAGGTCGAGTCCATCGCCCGCGACGCCCGCGGCTGAGCCTCGCAGCGCCGTCAGCGCGGCGTCGGCGCCAGCAGCCCCGTCAGGGCGCCGCGCATCCACGCCGCCGTCGCACGGTGTCCGACCAGGCTGAGATGCACGCGGTCGAGGAACGGCTGCTGCCCCGACGCCCGGCACGCCGCGAGCGCCGGACGCGCGTCGAGCACCGGTACGCCCTCGCGCTCCGCGATGCGCACCATCAGCTCGGTGCCCTCGGCCGAGGCGCCGGCCGGTGCGTCGCCCGCACGCTCCCCGTAGACCTGCACGGCGAACGCGGCGCCGCGGGCCCTCGTCTCGTCGCGCGCGGCCCGCAGGATCGCTGCGAGGTGCGCGACCTTCACGCGCGTCGGCTCGGAGCCGGTGAACCCCAGCGCCATGCCCGCCCGGAGCAGCCCCCACGAGGTCCACGACGCGAGCATGGACCCCGGGAGCAGCGCCTGGAGCACGTACGGCGGCGGGCTCTGCACCAGCAGCCACGTGACGCCATGCGCCGACTCCATGCGCGACGGCGTCGGGTGGCGCAGCACCGGCGGTCCGTGCGGCGGGTACGAGAGCAGCGTCTGGTAGCCCGCGCACGGCAGCGGCGTGGTGTCGATGTCCGCGAGGTCGTTCACGGCGAGGTGGAAGACCACGGCGTCGACGTGCTGGTGCGCGAGCCAGCGTCGCAGCACCGCGAGGTACACCTCGGGCGCCGTGGCCTGGATGCCGGCGTTGAGCTGCGCGACGGTCGGGTCGGCGAGCTCGAGCAGCGAGGTGAAGCGCGCCTCGGGCTCGACGCCGAAGCCGAAGAGCACCGAGTCGCCGACGTGCAGCACCGTCGCGCGCGCCGCGGGCCGCGGGGCGACGCGAAGCGGCGTGTCGATCTCCAACGCCGCGGTCACGCGCTCGTCGTAGACGACGTGGCACGCGAGCTCCGACGAGAGCTCGTAGAACGGCTGGGCGTCATCGTCGCCCTTCACCATCGCGAAGTCCCCCGCCGCGACGGGATCGATGAATAGCGTCCGCCGCGACGCGACGGCGAAGTCCGGGGGCATCGGAAGCACCCGCCACGCGACGACCTCGGCGCACCCGAGCGACAACGCGACGGACGCGAGAAGCAGCGCGAGGCGTCGCCCGTCGCCGAACGCGCGATGCGCCGCGACGAGGGCCCCGATGCCAAGGAACGCCCCGAAGGCGAGCGCGTCCCAGAGGCCGACGGTCGGACGCGCGACGTCGCACGCGGCGACCGCCAGCGCGCCGAGCCCCGGCACCACGACCACGGACAGCGCGCCGCCGCGACGGCCGCGGAGCACGCGACGCACGACCATCCCGACGAGCGCACCGCCTCCCATGGCGCTGCCGACGAACGCCGTCGCGGCGAGGTCCCAGCTCAAGACGGCTCCCAACGAAGTGCGGTCGCCACGTCCGGCATCAGCCGCCCGGCGCGGTCCACACGTAGCCGGCGACGCCCTCGTCGTAGTAGCCGGCGCCGATGGCCGCGCCGCGCTCGCCGGCGTCGATGGTGTAGAGATGATCGCCGCTCGGGTTCCACAGCCGGTAGAGCGGCACGGCGCCGCACACGGGGCTCGGAGCGATGAAGCCCAGAACGCCCTCGACGTGACCCGGCGAGGCCCCCTCGCACGGCGGGCTCTGCGACGTCGTGTAGAAGTGCTTGCCGTAGTCCATGTAGCAGCGGTCGAACGCCAGCAGCGGACCCGTGGCGCCAGCATACAGATAGTAGTAAGGCGCCGGACCTTCGAGGGCCCAGGCCCCGCCGCCGACCTCGCCAAGGCTCGCCGTGTAGAAGTGCTCGCCGGTGGAGCCGTTGTGGTAGCGGTACACGGCCACGCGGCAACCCGATCCGTCGTCGCAGACGCCGTTGCAGTTGTCGTCGGCGAGGTTGCAGAGCTCGGGCGGGCGCGCGCCGCAGCCGCCGCAGTTGTTCGGGTCCGCCGACAGGTTGGCTTCGCAGCCGTTGGACGCCGCCCCGTCGCAGTTGCCGTAGCCGCCGACGCAGGCGAGGACGGTGCAGCCGCCGCCCGCGCAGCCCGCGCTCGCGGTGTTGGGCAGCGCGCACCGGGCTCCGCAGGCGCCGCACGATGACGGAGTGCTCGAGAGGTCGACCTCGCATCCGTTCGGCGTGCTGCCGTCGCAGTTGCCGAAGGCGCCCGCGCACGCCGCGATGACGCAGCGCCCGGCGGAGCACGCGGCCGACGCGTTCGGCAGCGAGCACGCCGTCGCGCACCCGCCGCAATGCGAGACGTCGGCGGCGAGGTTGGCCTCGCAGCCGTTGGACGCGGCGCCGTCGCAGTCACCGAAGCCCGCCTGGCACGCCGCGACGGTGCACGCGCCGCCCACGCACGCACCGGCGGCGTTCGCGGGCGCGCACGCCGAGCGGCACGCGCCGCAGTTCGTGGCGTCGGTGCGGACGTTCACCTCGCAGCCGTTCGACGCGACGCCGTCGCAGTCCGCGAAGCCGGCGGCGCAGGTCGCTACGGCGCAGCGCCCGCCGGTGCACGCCGCGGTGGCGTTCGGCAGGTCGCACAACGCGCCGCAGGATCCGCAGCTGGTGACGCTCGTCGTGAGGTCGACCTCGCAGCCGTTCGACGCCGAACGATCGCAGTCGCCGCGCCCCGCCGCGCACGACGACACGCCGCAAACACCAGCCGTGCAGCCGGGAGTTCCTCCCGCCGCGGTGCACGCCGTCGCGCAGGTTCCGCAGTGGTTCACGTCGCCCTGGAGGTTCACCTCGCAGCCGTCCGCGGCGACGCCGTTGCAGTCGGCGAAGCCCGGATCGCACGACGCCACGGCGCACCGTCCGCCCGCGCACGCCCCGGTGGCGTTCGACGGCGAGCACGGACGCCCGCACGCCCCGCAGTCTGTCACCGCGCTGCGCACGTCGACCTCGCACCCGTTGGAGGCCACGCCGTCGCAGTCCTGAAAGCCCATCACGCACGACGTGGCGCAGGTGCCGCCGAGGCACCCCGGGAAGGCGTTGGGCCGCGCGGCGCACGCCGTCGCGCACGCGCCGCAGTGGGCGACGGTGGTCGAGAGGTCCGTCTCGCACCCGTTCGTCGGGTTGCCGTCGCAGTCGCCGTAGCCGCCGGCGCACGCCGCGACGGCGCACATGGCGTCGAGGCACGCGGGCGCTCCGTTGGGCGGGTTGCACGCCGTCGTGCACGCGCCGCAATGCGAGACGTCGTGCCGCAGGTCGACCTCGCAGCCGTTGTCAGCGACGCCGTCGCAGTCGGCCCAGCCCGCGTCGCACGCATACTCGCAGCGGCCGCCGGCGCACGCGCTCGCCGCGTGGGGCCGCGTCGCGCACGGCGTTCCGCAGGCGCCGCAGTGCAGCGTGTCGGAGAGCGTGTCGACCTCGCAGCCGTTGGACGGCACGCGGTCGCAGTCGGCGAAGGGCGAGATGCACGCGCCGATGGCGCACATCGCGTTCTGGCACGCGCTCGTGGCGTTCGGCGCCGCGCAGCGACGGTCGCACGCGCCGCAGTTCGCGACGTTCGACACGACGTCGACGCAGGCCCCGCTGCAGCACGCCGTCGCACCCGGGCACGGCCGCGACGCGGTGCAGCCGCTCACGCACACGTTCCCGACGCACAGCATGCCGGAGGGGCAGTGCTCGTCGGTCACGCAAGCGACGCAGCTGCGCGTGGCGACGTTGCAGTGCCCCGTCGCGGGGAGCCCGCCGCCATCGGTGCCCGCGTCGCCCGCCGGCGCGCACGCCTCGTCGTTGCGACACCCGGGAACGCACGTCGATCCGCTGCAGAAGCGCCCCACCGGGCACGTGTCGGCGCTCGGCACGCACGGCACGCACACGCCGCGCGCGACGTCGCAGGCGCCGCCGCCGGGGTTGCCCACGCAGCCGGCGTTGTCGGTGCACCACACCGGAGCATCGGGGACCGCGTCGACGGGCACGTCGACGGGGCCAGCGTCGATGGCGACGTCGAGCCCGGGCGCGTCGTTGGGCGCCGGGCCGTCATCGGCGACGCGGGCGAGGTCGTCGGTGCCCGTGGCGTCGGCGGCGGCGTCCATGGGCGCCGGCCCGCCGACCACCGAGAGGTCCGAGGCGCAGCCCGCCGCGAACGCCAGCAAACACCCAGCGAGGCCGACGAAGGACGCAGTGGAACGCTTCACGAACCGGAGCGTACCGCGCCTCGGAGCTCGTCGTCGGTGATCGGAAGGCCGTCGGCCGGAGTTCCCATGGGCGTGCCGGCGGGTGGCGTCCCCTTCGTCGGAAGGCGCGCCACGAAGACCGCGCCGCGCCCGGGAGCGCTCTGCAGCGACGCAGCCCCGCCGTGCTCCTCGACGATGCGCCGCACCACCGCGAGGCCGAGGCCGGTGCCCGTGGCCTTCGAGGTGAAGAACGGCTCGAAGACCCGCGCGGCATCGACCTTCCCCAGGCCGGGGCCCGAGTCCTCGACCTCGAGCTCCACCGACGGCACGCCGCTCGGGCCGTCGACGGCGCGGGTTCGCAGCGTCACGAAGCCGCCGGTGGGCATCGCCTGCAGCGCGTTCGTCATCACGTTCACCAGCGCCTGGCGCAGCAGCCGCGGGTCGGCCTCGAGGGGCGGAAGGTCCACCGCGAACTCGCGTCGAACGGTCACCGTCGCGGGCGCCGCCGAGGCCGCCGCCGTCGCCGACCACGCCTCGTCGAGGAGCCGGTCCGCCGACACCGGCAGCGGCGCGAGGATCATCGGTCGCGCGAAATCGAGGAGGTCGCCGACGATGCGGTTCAGCCGGTCGCTCTCCTCGCGCACGATGTCCAGGAGGAGCTTCGCGTCGCCCTCGGGCTTCAGAAGCCGGTCGAGGGACCCGAGGGAATTGAAGATGACCCCGAGCGGATTGCGTACCTCGTGCGCCATCACCGCCGAGAGCTCGCCGAGGGCCGCGAGGCGCTCCCGCTGCACGAGCCTCGACTGCGTGGCCGTCAGAGCCTGGAGCCTCCGCCGCGCCTCTTCCTGGAGGTCGGCGTTCTCGAGCCCCACCTCCACGACGCGCGCCAGCGCCCGGGCCAGCGCGCGCTCGCCGTCGTCGAGGCGCCGCCCCGGAGCGTCGCCGACCACCAGCGCTCCGCGGAGCACCCCTTGGCCGCGCAGCGGCAGCAGCCAGAGCGCCCGCGGCGTCGTCGCGTCGCGCCAGAACAGCGCCGCCCGCAGATCGTCCGGCGTGTCGCCGAGCAGCTCGGGCTCCCCGGCCTCGAGCATCGCACGCAGCCACGGCAGCGGCTCGAAGCGAACCCTCGGCGGCGCTCCGCCCGCGCTCGGAGGCCACGCCGCCGCGAGACGCAGCGAGCTCCCGTCACGCTCGATCCACGCCGACACGTGCGCCGCGCCGAGGAGCGTCGCGGCTCCCTCGCACGCCGCGCGGAGCAGCGGGCCGGAGCCGTCCTTCGCCGCGGCGAGCATGGCCCGCGCGAGGTTCTCGAGGGCCTCCAGCTCCCGCTCGCGACGCCGTGCGCGGGCGAGGTCCCGGGCGTTCTCGAGCGCCGCCGACACCTGCGCCGCGAGGAGCCGCGCCACCGGCACGTCCTCCTTGCGAATGGACGACCCCGCCAGCACCAGCAGCGCAGCGCCACCGGGCCACCCCTCGACGCGCGAGGCCGCGACGCCGATGCGCTCGACGTCATGGCGGTCGGGCCCCTCGAAGCTCCCCACGACGCCGCCCCCCATCGCCGCGAGCTCGGCGACGCCGTCGTCGTTGAAGGCACCGCCACGGTCCCACGCCTCGCGCAGCGCCGGAGCCCACGCCAGCGGCGCGCCGGCCAGCTCTCGTCCCGCCGCGCGCGCCACCACCGCGCAGGCCTCCGCGGACCCTTCGACGAAGCGCACCTCGAGGGCATCTCCCGAGGGCTGCACGAGCAGCGACGCCGCGTCCGCCCGCGCCATGCCCGCGCGCAGCCCCGCGACGATGTCGCCCTCGCGGCGCATGAGATGGATCGACGCGCCGAGCTGCGCGAAGCTGAACCCGCGGTCGCGCAGGGCCACGCGCTCGGTCACGTCGCGCGCCAGGATGATCACCTCCATCGCACCGGTGCGGAGCTGGATCTCGACGTGGCGCCGCGTGCCATCGGGCCGCCGCACGACGATCTCGTACTCCGACGGCGTGGCGACCCCGCGCGCGCGCCGGCCCACGCGCTGCGACACGCGGTCCTGGTCCTCCGGCGCGACGAGCTCGACCGCAGGCCGGCCCACGAGGGCCTCGCGGGGGACTCCCAGGATCTCCGCGGCGACCTCGTTCGCGTAGACGATGATGCCCTCGCGGTGCGCGAGCACGCCCACCGGCGCGACTTCGACGAGGCGGAACGCGAGCGTCGGGTCGTTCACGTCGAGGGCTCCATTGATCGGGTGTAGTCGAAGGCGCCTCCGGGCGGCAACGGCCGGGCGCGGCGCGAGGGCCGCTGCGTCGGGGGTTTTGCAGATCGGGAGGCCGTGCTAGAGGCCGCGCGAGCGATGGCCGCGAGCTACTTCGACGTCGATGGGACCCTGGTGCGCACGAACCTCGTGCACCCCACCCTCTTCTACCTGCTGAACCAGGCGACGCCTGCGCGCACGCTGGCACGCCTCGGCGGTGCGTTGTTGCGCGCGCCGCTGCTGGCGCTGGCCGAGCTGCGCGATCGCCGCGCCTTCAACGAGGAGCTGTACATGCTCTTCCGCGGCATGAGCGAGGACCGGCTCCACGCCCTCGCCGACGAGGCCGTCGACAAGGTGCTGCGCCCGGCCATCTTCCAGGGCTCCAAGGACCTCATCCGTCGCTCCAAGGACCTCGGCCACCAGGTCGTGATCTGCAGCGGGGCCCTCGACTTCCTGATGCGTCCCCTCGCGCGCGAGCTGGGCGCCGACGACATCATCGCCAACCGGCTGGAATTCAAGGAAGGCTACGCGAGCGGGCGCATGCTCCCGCCGGTGGTCGCCGGCCCCGCCAAGGCGCTGCTGCTCCGCGAGCACGCGCGCACCCACGGGCATCGCCTCGACGACTGCTTCGCTTACAGTGATTCGTATTCCGACGTGCCGATGCTCTCGGTCGTCGGCCACCCCTCGGCCGTCAACCCCGACGCCGCGCTGTTGCGTCTCGCCCACGCGCACCGCTGGCCCGTCGTCCACCTGGACCGAACTCCGTGACCCACCCCTGCATCGTTACGCTCGACCGCAAGAGCGCGCCCCGCGTGCTGTTCTCCGGCAACCGCCTCGTCGAGGTCGACCTCCCGGCGGGCACGCGGGTGATCTACCCGAAGCCGCCGCTCGAGGGCCTCAAGGACCCCGACTCGGCGATCCGCTACGCGATCAACCACCCGTACAACCGCGAGCCGCTCTACGCGCTGCTGCGGCCCGGGATGAAGGTCGTCATCGCGATGGACGACATCTCGCTGCCGCTGCCGCCGATGAAGCGCCCCGACGTGCGCGAGCGCGTGCTCACCATCGTGCTGCAGCTCCTCGCGGACCACGGCGTCGACGACGTCGAGATCATCATTGCGACGAGCGTGCACCGGAAGATGACGGGCCCCGAGGTGCGGCACTGCGTCGGCGACCGGATCTTCGACGCGTACTGGCCCAAGCGGCTCTACAACCACGACGCCGAGGACCGCGACAACATGGCCTTCGTCGGCGAGACCGACCTGGGCGAGCGCGTGGTGCTCAACAAGCGCGCCGTGGAGAGCGACCTGCTCATCTACGTGAACCTGAACCTCGTTCCCATGGACGGCGGCCACAAGAGCGTCGCCGTGGGCCTCTGCGGCTACGAGAGCCTGAAGGCGCACCACAACCCCAAGGTGATGCGCAACTGCCACTCGTACATGGACCCGAAGACGAGCGAGCTGAACACCATCGTCGAGCGCATGGGCAAGGTCACGAACCAGGTGCTCAAGGTGTTCACCATCGAGACGACGGTGAACAACCGCATGTTCGACCGCCCGCTCGGGTTCCTGCACAAGAACGAGGACGACTGGACCTCCAACGAGAAGCTCTCGTGGAAGGCGCTGCAGTTCACCCTCGACCGCACGCCGGCCGAGGCGCGGCAGAAGATCTTCGAGAAGGTCCCGTCGCCCTTCGAGCTCACCGGGGTCTACGCCGGCGAGACCGAGGCCGTGCACGCCCACACTCTCAAGCGCTGCTTCGAGCAGTACTGCGTGCCCGTCGAGGGCCAGGCCGACATCCTCGTCAGCGGCATCCCGTACGTGTCGCCGTACAACGTGAACGCGTTCCTGAACCCGCTGCTCGTGCAGGTGATGGCGCAGGGGTACCTCTTCAACATGTACCGCGGCCGGCCCCTCGTGAAGAAGGGCGGCACCATGATCATCACGCACCCGTGCACGGACCGCTTCGACCACGCGCAGCACGCGCCGTACGTCGAGTTCGTGCACCGGCTTCTTCCGGAGACGCGCGACGCGATGCAGCTCCACAAGCGCTTCGAGTCCGAGTTCGCGGCGCACCCGGCTTACCTGCAGATGTATCGCCGTGGCAACGCGTACCACCCGGTGCACGCGTTCTTCATGTGGTACTGGGGCGAGGCCGGACGGCAGCACGTGGGCCGCGTCATCGTCGTCGGCGCCGACAACGCGTACATCCCGCAGGTGCTCGGCTACGAGACCGCGCGGTCCATGCACGAGGCCCTCGAGATGGCCAAGGACAGCGCGCCGCCGAACCCGCAGATCACCTGCATGCACCTGCCGCCCATCGTCATGGCCGACATGGTCGCGCCGCGCGGAGTCGCGACGTGAGTGCCCCGCAGGCGCCGCTCGACGTCGCGCGGGTGCTCGAGGGCTCCCGCATCATCGTCGTCGGAGGAACGGGGTTCCTCGGCAAGGTCTGGCTGTCGCTGCTGCTGTCGAACTACCCCGGCATCGGCAAGGTCTTCCTCGTGGTGCGCTCCAAGGGGTCGCAGGACTCCGAGGCGCGCTTCTGGACCGACATCGCTCCGAGCGAGCCCTTCGCGCCGCTGCGCGCGCGGCATCCGGGCGGCGCGTACGACGCGTTTCTCCGCGACAAGATCGAGGTCGTCGACGCCGACGTCTCGAAGCCCGTCTGCGGCTTCTCCAACGACCTCCGCAAGCGCATCGCGGGCACCGTCGATGCCCTGGTGAACGTCGCCGGCGTGGTGGACTTCAACCCGCCGCTCGACGAGGCGCTGCTCACCAACGCCGCGGGCATGCAGAACCTCGTGGTGCTCGCCAAGTCCCTGGGCGACGTGCCGATCCTGCACACGAGCACGTGTTACGTGGCCGGGTATCGCAGCGGCCGCGTCGAGGAGGTCGACCCCCGCGACGACCCGTTCCCGAAGTTCCGGGACATGCCCAACGCGCCCTGGGACCCGCATCGCGAGATCACCGAGGGCCTCGCGCTCGCGGCGAGCGTCGTGAAGCACGCCGACGACGCGCACCGCGTTGCGCAGTACGAGCGCGACGCCAAGGAGACCCTCGAGAAGAAGGGCGAGCCCACCTCGGGACCCGTGTTCGCCGCGGAGCTGAAGCGCGCGAAGGAGAAGTTCATCGCCGCCGAGGGCGAGCGCGTGGGCATGGAGCGCGCCCGCTTCTGGGGCTGGACCAACACGTACACGTACACGAAGTCCCTCGGCGAGCAGGTGCTCGCGGGGTCGGGCCTCGCGTTCACCATCGTGCGTCCCGCGGTCATCGAGTCGGCCATGGCGTTCCCCGCGCCCGGCTGGAACGAGGGCATCAACACCATGGCGCCCGTGATGTTCATGTTCATGAACGGGCACATGCAGATCCCCTACAGCGACCGCACCACGCTCGACATCATCCCCGTGGACATGGTGTCCGGCGGCATGATCCTCGGGCTCGCGGCGCTGCTCGAGGGGACGCAGCAGGCCGTCTACCACCTCGGCTCGAGCCACACGAACGCGATCCCGATGGCGCGTCTCATCGAGGTCTCGGGGCTGTACAAGCGGCGTCACTACCAGCGCACCTCGAAGGGCAACCCCTGGGTGAACTTCGTGCAGGCGCACTGGGAGCCCACGCCGGTGACCGCCGAGGGCTTCGAGCGCCACGGCGCGCCGGCCTTCGCCCGCGCCGCGAAGACGCTGTCGCAGCTCGCGCGCAAGGCCTCCGTCGGTCCCGCGGCGGTGGTGTTCGCGCCGGCGTCGCGGGCGCTCGCCTCGTACAGCGAGGTCGCCAAGCGCAACGGCGAGATCTTCACGATGTTCCTGCCGTTCATGGCGGAGACCGAGTACCGCTTCGTCACCGAAGGCATGACGCGCCTCGTGGCGCGGCTGGGCCCCGAGGACCGCGCGGCGTGCAACTGGGCGCCGGAGTCCATCGACTGGCGCCACTACATCATGGACGTGCACTGCCCCGGCCTGGACCGATGGGTGATGCCGCTCATCGACGAGAAGCTGAGCCGCCCCGCGCGTCCGCTGCGCGCCTTCGCGTCGCTGCTCGACATGCTCGACGAGGCCGCGGACCGTCACGAGCACCGCGCCGCGCTGCTGCGCCTCGAGCGCGACGGCCTCGCCCGGGTTTCGTACGCGTCGTGGCGCGACCGGTCCGCGGCCCTCGCCTCGCGTCTGCACGCGCTCGGCGTGAAGCCCGGTGATCGCGTGCTGCTCAGCGCCGCGAACCACCCCGCGTGGCCCATCGCGTACTTCGGCATCCTCCGCGCCGGCGCCGTCGCCGTGCCCGCCGACGCCGCGATGGAGGCGCTCGCGCTGCAGAACGTGCTCCGCGCCTCGCGGGCCGCCGCGGTGGTGTGCGACGCCAAGGTGCGCGAGCGACTCGACGGCGCCTTCGCGGGCCCGGTGCTCGACATCCACGACGCCACCGCCGAGGACCCGTCGCTGCCTGCGCCGCCCGCGGTGAAGGTCGACGCGAAGACCCTCGCGAGCGTCATCTACACCTCGGGCACC
>CAIMWA010000378.1 GCA_903845045.1 uncultured delta proteobacterium
CGACGCTATGCGGGGGCGCGTGCGTGAACACCCAGCGCGACACCGCCAACTGCGGCGCCTGCGGCCACGCGTGCACCGCGCGCCAGCGCTGCGCCGCCGGAGCCTGCATCTAGTCCCCCACCCTCCCGCCGGACCCTGCCTGCCCGATGGTAGCGTCCGGTGTCGATGATCCAACGCTCCCGGTCGTTCCCAGCCTCTGTGATCGCCGCGGCCATCGGCGGCTGCTCGACCGCGCCATCGGCAGCCCCCGCCGACGCCACCGTGACGACGACGACGGACGCCGCGGGAGCCCTTTCCAGCGACGGCGGAGGCGCCGACGCGTTCGCCCCCGCCACGCACGGCGCGCTGCCCCAGCTCCCCAACCAGGGCGGACCACGCCTCGCGCATCCGCAGCTCGTCACCGTGACCTTTGCGGGCGACCCGCGCCGCGCGTCCTTCGAGGCCTGGGCGCAGTGGATCGCGACGTCGCGCTGGCTGGCCTCGGTCGGCGCGGAGTACGGCGTGGGCGTCGGCGCCGTCGCCGGAGCGGTGCAGCGCCCTGACGCGGCCCCCGCGACGTGGACCTCCGGCGACATCGAGGCCTACCTCGGGCGCGGCATCACCGACGGGACGATACCGCGACCGTCGGGTGGTCTCGGCGACGCGCTGTACCTCGTGTACCTCCCGTCGACGACCACGGCGACGGCGACCTTCGTCGACGGCATCACCGGCGTGAGCTGCACCGACTGGCTCGCGTTCCACGGTGAGGCGCACGCGTCGGGTCTCGATTTCTCCTACGCGGTGATGGCCGACTGCGGGTCCGCGAGCGATGCCCTCACGCCCCTCGAGCACATCGAGCAGGCCGCGTCGCACGAGCTCATCGAGGCCGCGACGGACGCCTTTCCCGTGACGCGCCCCGCGTGGCAGCTCGCGGTGGACCACGATGACGCATGGTTCTCCGCGTTCCGCTTCGAGGTCGAGAACGGCGACCTCTGCGAGGTGCCGTCGCTCACCTGGCGCGAGGCGGGCTTCGTCGCGCAGCGCGTGTACTCCAACGCCGCGGCGCGAGCGGGCGGCGATCCGTGCGTGCCGGCCGATGGTTCGGCGCCGTACTTCAACACCAGCGCGTCGCCCGCGACGGTGCTGCGCCTCGCGCCCGGCGCGTCGGCGACGCTCGATTTGCGAGGGTGGTCCACTGCGCCGACGGACGACTGGCAGCTCACCACGCGCGTCGTGGGCAGCGTGCATCCCGTCTTGGTGTTCGGCGCTCGCACGCTCAACAACGGAGCGACCACGACGCTGCGGCTCACGCTGCCGACGGGCGCCACGTCCGGCGTGACGACCACCGTGTGGCTGTACTCACGCCACGCGGCGGGCGACTACCACGCGTGGCCCATCGTCGTGACGGTGCTCTGAGTCAGGGCGCGCTCGGCGCGGGGCCCGGAGTCCAGAGCGGACCCGGCATCGGGAGCACGGTGCGGCCCGCGGAGGCGTTGAGAAGCACCGCGAAGGCCATGTAGAGCGCGATGACCATGAGGCCGACGGTCGCGAGCGCGATCGGAAGCCCCAGGGCCGGCATGTGAAGGAGCTCGCGCAGCAAGCGGAAGCCGAAGAGCGCGACCACGTCCGCAAGGAACGCCACGAGCAGCTTCGAGTGGTACGCGAACGCCGCCGTGAGCACGACGAAGATCACGAGGAACACCCCGTCGACGCAGAGCCCGACGAGGCGGTCCGGCACGCGGCCCTCGGCGAAGCCCGACAGCGTGTGCCAGTTCATCAGCCAGTTGAACGCGAACGTGGTGAAGAGCGTGCCGCCCAGGAGGTTCTTGTTCGCCAGCGACATCAGCCCCGCGAGGAACTGACAGCCCGCTCCGAAGAACAGGCAGAACATCGCGGCGGTGCGCAGCGAGGCCGGCGTCACCGGCGCGCCGAAGGCGATGGGCAGCAGCGCCGCACAGCCGATGGCGAGGCCGAGAAGACCGAGCGGCGAGGGCTCGGCGAAGGGGAGCGAAGCAGGCGCAGTGGGGGTGGCGTCGGACATGGCGGCGCAGCCTGCCTCAGCCCCGTCGCCGGCGGAAGCACCCGCGAACCTTTGCGTCCGCGCCCATCGAAGGTCGAAGCTCGTCCACCGTGAAACCGCACCGCGCCGTCGCCTTCGTCCTCGCGTCGGCGTGCGCGCGCACCGTGCAGACGCAGGGCAGCGCCGACGCATCGCCGCCGCTCGTCGACGCCGGCCCGGTCCACGATGCCGCGACCGACGCGTCCATCGACGCTCCGCCCGATGTGCCTCCGGTGAACACGTGCAGCGCCTTCCGGCTTCGCAGCGCCGACCTCGGAACGCCCGCGCCCGCGGTGTACCCCGGCGCCCTGCTCCTGCTGCACGGCGACGGACTGGGCTCCGCGACGCGCGTCTCCGTCGGAGGCGTCGATGCGCCCCTCGAGCGACCCGATGCGACGAGCCTCGCGGTGCGCGTTCCTCCGATGCTCGCGGTCGGTCCGCAGTCCGTCACCGTGGCGTCGGACCGCTGCATGGCGTCGCTCACTGTCAGCGTCTCGAGGCTCGTCGCGTGGGCCGCGAGCTCGGGTGGACCGATCTTCCTGCACGATCTCGTGACGCTCGATCGCGTGGGGAGCGTCAACGCCGGGCCGGTGCCCATGGATCGCCTGGTGTTCACCACCGATGGCGAGGCCCTGGTCGCCCATGACGTGTACGGCCAGCTGAGCGCAGCGCGGGCATGGGGCGGTGACGACGTGATCTTCGGCGACACCTCGACGCCGTTCTTCGTCGCCGGCGGAACGGTCGTCCCGACGTCCGTGCTCGTCGCCTCCGGCGGCGCGCTCCCGCTGGTGCGGCTCGACACCGATCCCGTGCTGAGCTCGCACCCGATCCCTGGCATCGCCGGCGCCCGCGCCGTGGCGTGCCCCCTCGACGGGTCGCGCGCCCTCGTGCTCGAGGCCAGCGGGGCCGTCACCGCGGTGGACCTCCCGTTCTCCGTCAACGTGCGCACGTCCCCGCTGGTCTCGGCCAGCGCCACGACCCGGGCCGTGGAGCTCGCCATGGGGCAGGGCGCCGCGACGACGGCCACCGGTCCCCTCGCGGCGCTCTTCGAGGCCACGAGCCCGCCAGACATCGTCGCCATCGACAGCGCCTCGGGGACGATCCTCGGGCGCGCCGCGGTGCCCTTCGCCGCCGGCGGTCTCACGTTCCTCTCCGGCGACGTCGTCGCGGTGTCGGCGACCACCCCGGAGCTCCTCACCGGCGACCTCGGCGCCGCGGGCGTCACCGTGCTCCGCTACCCCCTCGCCGGCGAGCTTCCGGACCCGACGCTGCGCACGGTCTTCGCAGCCAGCGGCTACCGGGTGGGCGTCGTCGCGCTGCGCGGCGGCCTCGGCGTGCGCCTCCACGTCTTCGACTTCCACCGCGAGCCCGCCGTCGAGGAACGATCGGTGGAGCTCCCAGGAATCCGCGGCGTGGCCGGTGTCCAGGGCGCCGGCGACCCCTTCGTCGTGTGGACCGCCACGGAGATCCTGCGCGTGAACGGGGCCGACGGGACCATCGCGGCGCGCGTCGTCGCGGGATCTTCGGCGATGACGATCGGCGCGCTGGCCGTGGCCCCGTGAGCTACTCGCTCTTGCGGTAGTTCGGGGCCTCTTCGGTGATGATCACGTCGTGCACGTGGCTCTCGCGGAGCCCGAGCGCCGTGGCCCGCACGAAGCGCGCGCGGGTCTGCATCTCGCCGATGGTGCGGCAGCCCGTGTAGCCCATGGAGCTGCGAAGCCCGCCCACGAGCTGGAAGACGTTCGACGACAGGCTTCCGCGGTACGGCACGCGTCCCTCGATGCCCTCGGGCACGAGCTTTTCGTCGGCGGCGCCGGCCTGGCCGTAACGGTCCTTGGAGCCCTTGCGCATGGCGCCGACGGAGCCCATGCCGCGGTACATCTTGTACGACCGGCCCTGGTACAGCACGAGGTCGCCGGGGGCCTCGTCGGTGCCCGCGAAGAGCCCGCCGATCATCACCACGTCGGCGCCTGCGGCGATGGCCTTGGCGAGGTCGCCGGAGTATTTCACGCCGCCGTCGGCGACCACCGGAATGCCTCGCTTCCGGGCGACCCGGGCGCAGTCCGAGATCGCGGTGATCTGCGGCACACCGACGCCCGCCACGATGCGCGTCGTGCAGATGGACCCCGGGCCGATGCCGACCTTGATGGCGTCGGCGCCGGCGTCGATGAGCGCCTCCGATGCCTCGGCGGTGGCGATGTTCCCAGCCACCACCGGGAGCTCCGGGTACAGCGCCTTGATGGCGCGCACCGCGTCGAGGACGCCCTTGGAGTGGCCGTGCGCCGTGTCGACGACGAGCACGTCGACGCCCGCATCGTAGAGCCGCCGCGTGCGCTCCTCGCGATCGGTGCCCGGGCCCACCGCAGCCGCGACGCGAAGCCGTCCGCGCGAGTCCTTGGCGGCGCCGGGAAAGCGCTCGGCCTGGAAGAGGTCGCGCACGGTGATGAGCCCCACAAGCGCGCCGGTCGACGGGTCGACCACGAGCAGCTTCTCGATGCGGTGCTTGTGCAGCAGCGCGCGGGCCTCGTCGGCCTTCACCGTCGGCGGCACCGTCACGAGGCGCTCCCGCGGGGTCATCGTCGCCCCCACGGTCTGGTCGAGGTTCGTCTCGAAGCGGATGTCGCGCGACGTGAGGATGCCCGCCGGGCGGCCGTCGACGACCACCGGGAGCCCGGAGATGTCGTGACGCTTCATCAGCGCCACGGCGTCGCGCAGCGGCACGTCGGGGCCCACGGTCAGCGGGTCGACGACGATGCCCGACTCGGCGCGCTTCACCTGCTCGACCTCGCGCGCCTGATCCTCAGGCGTGAGGTTCTTGTGGATCACGCCGAGGCCGCCCTCGCGCGCCATGGCGATGGCCGTGCGCGCCTCGGTGACCGAGTCCATCGCCGACGAGATCAGCGGGATGCCGAGCTCGACGCCGCGGGCGAGGCGCGTGCGCGTCTCGACGTCCTTGGGCAGCACCTCGCTGTACGCGGGCACCAGCAATACATCGTCGAAGGTCAGCGCCTCGCGCAGCGGTTCTTCCAGCATCGTCCGGGGCCTCCTGGGGATCGGCGGGTTGAGTACCGCACCGCCCGCCGGGCGCGCCACCCGGATGACGCCCCGCATCCCACGGCGTGAAATGTTGTTCCAGCACTACCGTCGCGGCTCCGACCTGTGCGATGTTGCCCTCCAAGGTCCTGACCCCTCCTTCGCCGGTACACGAGGCCATGCAAGCAACGAACATCCTTCGCGCGTTCCCCCTCTGCCTGGGCCTCCTCATGGGCTGTGGCGGCAACGATCCGTCGATGTCGTTCCCCGAGGACGACGCGGCGGCGGTGGACGAGACCGCGACGATCGACGACGCCGGGACGCCGACCTTCGACGTGGGCAGCCGTGACAGCGGCACCACGCCCGTGTTCGACATCCCGGTGACGGACCGGGGATCGACCACGACCGACACCGGCACCTCCACCGATCGCGGCACCGTCACCCCGACGGACCGTGGAACGGTGATGGCGTGTCCTTCGGCGTGCACCGCCGATGTCGACTGTGATCCGTGCCGTACGTCGAGCGATCCCTCGACGGTTCGTTACTGCTGCCTCAGCGGCCTCTGCATCTCGATGACGGGCGCCTGCCCGACGTCGATGACGGGCGGCGGCGGGGGCGACGGCGGCGCGGGCGGTGGTGACGGCGGCCTCGGCGCCGATGCAGCGGGCGCGGCCGACGCTGCGGGCGGCACCGACGCGTCCGGCGGCGGCGCCGGCTGAGCATCCGCATCCGATGGTTCCGCCCGGGAGCAGCGGCGCTTCGCCGTGGCGGCTCCACCTCCTCGCCAATCATCATCCAGCGCTGCACGGCCTGAGGGTCCTCGCGATCTTCGCGGTCGTGCAGCTGCACGTCTCCGTCGCCTTCGAGCGCACGGGCCTGCTGCGCCGCGGCGCCTTCTACGATCGGTCGATATCCGTGTGGTTCGCCATGGACCTCTTCTTCTTCCTCAGCGGGTTCCTCATCGGAACGATGCTGCTGCGGGACGAGACGACGCTCGACGCGCGTCGGGCGGTGCGCTTCTGGGTGCGCCGGGCGTTCCGCATCGTGCCGCCGTACCTCGTGGTGCTCACCGCGCTGGCGTGCATCGGTCCGCTCAGCGCCGCGCAGCGAGGAAACCTCTGGCGCGAGTACGCGTACCTCACGAACTACTTTCCGCAGCGTGGTCCACCGGTGATGGTCTGGGCCTGGTCGCTCTGCGTCGAAGAGCACTTCTACCTGCTCGTGCCGCTGCTCGTCGCCGCGCTAGGCCTGCTCGCCTCGTCCCGCGCCCGCGCGGTCGCGCTGGTGCTCCTCTGGTGCAGCGGTCTCGCGTTGCGCGTCGGCGACGTCGCGCTCTTTCATCCCGGCGCGAGCTTCGGCGAGCTGTTCTTCCAGGTCTATCCGCGCACGCACCTCCGGTACGACATCCTCGTCGCCGGGGTGCTCGCGGCGCACCTCCAGCACCGCCACGGCGCCGACATCGCGGCGGTCATGCGCCGCCCCGGGGTGCGCGTCGCCGTGATCGCGTTCGTCGCGGGGTGCTTCGCCTTGCTGCTGTCGCCGCCGGCCGCCATCCCCGAGCCGCTGCGCTGGTCCCTCTGGTGGAGCGGGCTGACGAGCGTGTGCTTCCTCCCGCTCGTGCTCCTCGTGGTGAATCACCGCGGGGCCGTCGGTCGGGCGCTCGGGCATCGCTCGTTCCTCGTCGTCGCCACGCTCGGCTACGGCGTCTACCTCGTGCATCCCGCGGTCATCGATCGCGTCGTGGTGCCTGCGGTCATCGCCGGCGCCACGGTGCTGTGGACGTCACGCGGCGTCCTCCTGCCCTTCGGCGTGCTCTGGACCGTCGCCGTCGCCCTCGCGATGGCGGGCTCGCTGGGGCTCGCCGCGCTCCTCCATCTGCTCGTCGAGAAGCCGAGCCTCGCGCTCCGCGACCGGCTCGCCCCGGGATCGGGTTGATCGCGTGAGCCCGCTGCGGCGCCCGCCGGGGAAGGCCACCGTCGTCGCGCTGTTCGCCGCCGTCGTCCTGGTCGGCGCGCTGGTGCATGCCGTCGCGGCGCTCGCGCCCTTCGCGGCCGACGACTACCTGCATCGCGCGATGCTCCACGGGGCCTACGGGTGGCCACGGTCCGCCGCGGACCTCTACACGTTCATCCGCGACGAACCCGCGGAGCATCGGGCGCTGCTCGACGCGGGCGTCATCGCGTGGTGGAGCGACCCGCACCTGAAGCTGGTGATGGCGCGGCCGCTCTCGAGCCTCCTCGTGGCGGTCGACGCGTGGATCTTCGGAGCCGACGTCCGCGCCGCGCACCTGCACTCGCTGGCGTGGTTCGTCCTGTGGGCCGGGGCCGCCGCGGCGCTCTACCGCCGGATGCTCGGCACCGCCTTCGGTGCGCTCGCGCTGCTGTTCCTCCTCGCCGACGACGCCGCATCTTCGCCGCTCGGATGGATCGCGAACCGCTGCGTCCTCGTCTCCGCCGCGGCCGCCACGATGGCCATCCGGAGCTATCTCGCGCTCTGGGCCCGGCCGCACCGGCGCCGCGCCCTGGCGCTTCTCGCTTGGATCTGCGTGGCGCTCGCCGCTGGCGAGTACGCCGTGCCCGTCCTCGCGGCGATCCCAGCCCACGCGCTCACGGCCCGCCGCGATGGTTCGCGCCGCCGTACGCTGACCCTCGCGGCGTCGGCGCTCGTGGTCGTCGCCTACGCCCTCGCGCGTCGCGCCTGGGGCGCAGGCGTGCATGGGTGCGACATCTACGCCGACTCGTGGCGGGATGCACCGCGCGTGGCGGCGCTGGTCCCCGCGCTCGCGTTTCGCGTCGGCGCCGACCTCGTGGCCGGCGCGAGCGTCGACCTCCCGGTGCCGTGGTGGATGGTGCGGTGGCCCGTGCTCTCCACCGCGACGATGCTGGCCGGCGCCGTGTCCGCCGTGGTCGTCGTCCGAACGCTCGACCCGCGCCGTCGCCGGATCTTCCGCTGGGCGCTGCTCTGGTGCGCGGCCGCGCTGGCACCAGCGCTCACGAGCTGGCTCACCGGGCGGTTGATGCTCGCGCCGGCGATGGCCGCGTCCGTGGCGCTCTCCCTCGTCGTCCAGGCGTGTCGGCAGCGCTGGAAGGCCGGGCCGCGGGCTTGGGTCCCCGGTGCGTTCGCGGTGCTCGTCGTCGTCGTGCACGGGCCCTTGGCGGCGCTCCAGACGCTGGTCGTCGAGGTCCGCAAGTCGTCCATCGCACGCAGCGATGCGCGGGCCGCGTCGTCGCTCCTCACCAACGCCCCGCTCGGCGCGGCGGACCGCGTCGTCGTCGTCAACGGCATGGACGCCGAGACCATGTTCTTCGGCCGCTTCACGCGCATCGGCGAGGGCCTCGAGGTTCCCGCCCACTGGAACGTGCTCGCGTCGACGCCGACGGCGGTGCGCCTCGAACGGGTCTCCGAGCGCGCCGTCGACGTGGCCGAGGCGCAGGGCGTGCTCCGGGGTCTCGCCGCGCCATGGTTCCGCTCGGGGCTCGACACGTTCCGCGTCGGCGACCACGTCGCCACCGAGGGGATGGACGTCGACGTGCTGGAGACCGCGGCGGGCCGGCCCACCCGGGTGCGCTTCACCTTCGCGCGCGCCCTCGAGGACCCCACGTACCTCTTCACCATCGCGCTTCCCGACGGCCTGCACCGCGTGTCGCTGCCGGCGGTGGGCGCCAGCGTGACGGTTCCCTTCGCGCTCGTGCTGGGCCGCTCAGGCGAAGCGATGGAACGCTAGCAGCACCAGCCAGGTGACCCCGAAGAGAACCCGCAGCCGGTCCCACGATGCGGCAGCGCGCGAAGGCTCGAAGGACACGAAGGCGCCGAGGGCGAGCACCGCGCCCGCAGGGTGCAGCATCGTCGCGGCGTAGACCGCCGCGCCCACGACGAGGGTCCGAGCGATCCATGCGGTGGCCGACGGACCGAGCACCACGGCGGTGGTTCGCACCTGCGCCGCGCGGTCCGACGGCTCGTCGCGCAGCACCTGCACGGCCTCGGTCACGACGCTCAGAAGACCGAGGAGGCCCGCGAGGCGCCACCCGTCGGCGCGATCGAGAGGAAAGCCCACCATCGCCATGGAGAGACCCCAGGCTCCCATGGCGACGAGGTCGAGCAGCGGGCGGTGCTTGAGCCATCGCGAATAGGCAACGATGACCGCGACGTTCAGCACCGCCGTCACGAGGAGACCCCGCGAGTGCATCGCCCCGGCGACGACGAGCGCGGCTCCCAGGGCCCACACGGCGCCCCAGGCCTCGACGAGGTGCGCCGCCAGGAACTTCGTGCGCTCCGAGTCGCGCCCCGGCGCGCGCAGGTCGATGCCCACGTCGAAGCAGTCGTTGACGAGGTACACGAAGAGGTTGAGCGCCGCGCCGAAGAGCGCCCGCGCGCACACGTCGCGGAAGGGAAGCGCGAGCGCCACCGCGAGCGTGAGGCTGGTGACGAGGTTGCCGCCCTCCCGCTTGCGCAGTCGGTAGATCGCCACGTCGGCAACGACACGCCAGGCGGCGAGGATCGGGTTCACGACACCGCGGAGGCTCGCACGGAGGCGCCGCCCGAATCCAGCGGACGGCATCGCCGCGGGTGCTTTCCAAACGCCGCCCGCCGCGCCAAGCTACGCGCCGATGGGCGTAGCGCTCCCGATGCTTCGAGATGTGCTTCGCAGCGTGCAACTCGAGCGCGTCTCGCCGCGGCTCGTGCGCCTCTCCATCACCGACCGCTGCGACATGGCGTGCGTGTACTGCCGTCCCGTGCGCGACGACGCGTACCTGCCGGCGTCCGAGCGCCTCGGCGTCGACGGCTGGGAGACCGTGCTTCGCGGCCTGCAGGCCGAGGGCGTGCGCCGCGTGCGCATCACCGGCGGCGAGCCCCTGCTCCACCGCGACGTGCTCGCGCTCGTGCGCCGCGTGGCCTCCCTCGGCGTCGAGGACCTCGCGCTCACCACCAACGCCTCGCGGCTCGCGTCGCTGGCGGTGCCGCTGCGCGAGGCTGGACTGCGCCGGCTCACGGTCTCCCTCGACTCCCTCGACCCCGACGTCTTCGCGTCCATCACCCGCGGCGGCGACCTCGCCGAGGTGCTCCGCGGCGTCGACGCCGCGCGGGCCGCGGGCTTCGACGAGCTCAAGCTGAACACCGTGGTGCTCCGCGGGCTCAACGACGGCGAGCTCCCCGCGATCACGCGCTGGGCGTGGGGGCTCGGCATCACGCCGCGCTTCATCGAGGTCATGGGCGTGGGCGAGGGCGGGCGCATCTGGCGCGAGCGCCTCGTGTCGCGCGACGAGATGCGGTCCCGCCTCGACGGCCTCGTCGTCGACGGCGACGGCGTGCGCGACGACGACCGCGGACCCGCCCGCTACGTCGAGGCCGCCGACGGCAGCGGACGCCGCGTCGGATTCATCACCGGCAGCACCGACACGTACTGCGCGCGCTGCGACCGTCTCCGCGTCACCAGCGACGGCAACCTCCGCCCGTGCCTCGCGACCCCCGACGGGGTCTCCATCGCCGACGCCGTGCGCCGCGACGACGCCGGTGCGGTGCGCGAGGCCCTGCGCGAGGCGTGGGACCGCAAGCCCGACGCCGCGTGGCGCGGCTGCACCGAAGACTCCGCGCGCGCCGTCTCCATGCGTGGCACCGGCGGCTGAGGCGGCGATGGACGGCGTCGACGAGAGCCTCCCGGTCCCTGCTCCCGCCGACGTCGCTGCGGTGCGTCGCGCCACGGCCGCGGCGCTCGAGACCGGGTCCGCAGCTGCCCTCGCGACGGTGCTCGCGCGCCACGGCAGCACGCCGTCGACGCCCGGACAGAAGCTCGCGCTCACCCCCGCGGGGTGCTTCGGCACCGTCGGCGGCGGCGCCGTCGAGGCCGCGGTGCTGCGCTCCCTCGTCGACGTGCTGCGCGCCGCGGCGGCGGGCGTCGGCAGCGGGCGCACCGAGTCCTTTCGCCTCGGCGCCGAGCTGGGGATGTGCTGCGGCGGGAGCGTCGAGGTACTCCTCGAAGGGCTCCCCGCGGCGGTGCCGGTGGGCGTCGTCGGCGGCGGCCACGTCGCGGCGGAGACCGTGCGGCTGCTCGTGTCTTTGGGCTTCGCCGTCACCGTCGCCGACGCGCGCGACGCGTGGGCGCTGCCCGAGCGCTTCCCAGGCGCCCGCACGCTCCTCGGGGAGCCGTCGGCCCTCGGGGCGTGGGTGCCCCGCGCCGGCGCCGTGCTCGTCATGACCCACGACCACCAGCGCGACCACGACGCGGTGGCCTGGGCGCTGCGCGAGGGCTACGCGCTGGTCGGCGCCGTCGGAAGCCGCGCCAAGGCCGCGCGCACCCGGGCGCGCCTCGAGGCCCGCGGGTTCGCAGCCGCCGATGCCTCGAGGGTGCGCATCCCCCTCGGCCTCGCCATCGGGGCGCGGTCGCCGGTGGAGATCGCCGTGGCCATCGCCGGCGAGATGGTGCAGTGGCGGTCCGAGCGTGCGGTCCCCGCGCGGTCCGCGCGGAGCGTCGCCGTCAGCGGGTGAACGGGGTGAGGAGCGCGCCGAAGCCGCCGAGCGCGGACCCGGCACCCTGCGGGAGCTGCACGCCGCTGGCACGCATCTCCTGGAACTTGTGCCACAGGAAGTCGATCATCATCGGCGTCACCACGGCGCCGAGCATGCCCGCGACCCGCTCCGGCAGCCCGCAGCGCGTGGCGATGACCTCCGCGACGTGGCCGCCCACGACACCCTCGAGGCCGTCGATGGCCGCGCCCTTCATGCCGTCGCCGCGGAGCAGCCCGCTCACCGCGCCGGTGAGGAAGTTCATCGCGTAGTTGCTGTTCGAGATGTCGAGCAGCCCGAGCTGGCCGTTCTGCGACGTCATCGCGTTGTGCACGGCCTGCGCGGCCGCCGGGAACGCCGTCGTCAGGATGCCCGCCGACTGCTGCGGCGAGTAGCCCTGTGCCTGCAGCGCCGCGTACGCCTTCTGCCCCTGCGGGGACTGGCCGAACATCGTGAGGAGCTGATCGAACATCGCGCGCACCCTTTCGCCCGGCGCTCCATCGCGCGCGGTCCGCGCAGACTTCAAGCAGGCTGGTCCGGTGTCAAGGATGGGCGTCGGCTGCCGGCGCGGCGGCGTGCAGCGCGACCTCGCGCAGACGCTGGTGGAGAAAGCGCTCGACCTCCTCGAAGGCCTGCGTCGTCTCGTAGGCCGCGCCGGCCTCCGCCGCCGCGGCGGTGAGCTCGCCGCGCAGGTGCATCCCGAGCGAGTAGCGCGGGTCGCTGCCGGTGAGCGCCGCCCACGCGAGCGCGAGCGCTTGCAGGCGTTGCGGGAGCGGGAGCGAGTCGAGGCCGTCGAAGGACACCGGCGCGGCGTCGGCGGTGCGCGCACGCAGCGCCGCGGCCCGCGAGGCCGGCGCCACGGCGCGGATGAGGCGCTCCACGAGGGCGTTGCGATCCTCGGCGGGGAGCGTCGCCGCAGCGGCGCGGGTGAGCTCCACGGCGAGGGCGGCGGTCTGCCCCTGGCGCCCGTGCACGCGCTCGGCCTCGGCGTGGATCGTCGCCGCCTCGTTCGACAGGTCGAGCTTCGCGGCCAGCGTCGCGAGGAGCGTCGCCTCGCGGTCGTCGAGGCCGTCGCCGAGCGCGAGCTGCCACGCGCCTCGAAGGATCTCGCGACGCACCCGCAGCTCCACGTCGCCGTGCAGCTCGAACTGGTCCACGGTGAGCGCGCCCGTCGGCTGGGCCTGCGCGAGCTCGTCTTCGCGCAGCCCGAACGAGGCCATGGCCATCGCGATGTGCCGCTGCTCGTCGTCGGTGCGCTTCTCGTCCGCGCCGGCCACGAGGTCCATGACGCGCGCGGCGAGGGTGGCGATGCGCAGCACGCGCTTGCGCTCCTTCTCCGACGGGTCTTTGACGAAGAGTCCGCGCAGGCCGCGGGCCCCTGCCTCGAGAGTGACGCCGAGGCCGATGAGACCCGCCATCGGCATCGCCTCGGGCGGCGCGATGGGCGCCAGCGCAGCGGCGATGCCGGGCCAGTACGACTCAGCGCCGGGGTCGACGGTGGCCTCGATGTACGCGGGCGCACGGCGCTTCGCGAAGGTGTCGAGGTGCGCGAAGGACTCGCGGGCGGCCAGCGCGACGAGCAGGTCGTGCGAGGCGAGGGCGAACACGCGGGTGGTGGTGTCGGCGGTCATGGCGGACGCGAGCGTACACCGGGCGCGGCGCCATTGATCCCGACGCGCCGCTGCGTCCATGCTGCGCCCGATGCGCCCGACGGTACGCTTGGCAGCCTTCGACGACCGCGCCCGGTGGAACGGCTACGTCGAGGCCCACCCGCACGCCTCGGTCTATCACCGCTGGGAGTGGGGCGAGGTCTTCGCCGACGTCTACGGTACGCGCGCGGT
The DNA here is from genome assembly GCA_903845045.1 of uncultured delta proteobacterium. GTDB lineage: Bacteria > Myxococcota_A > Polyangia > Polyangiales > SCUS01. The sequence goes on from CAIMWA010000378.1 coordinate 13,414, forward strand.
GTACCTCCTCGCGCTGCGCGACGGCGCGGTGTGCGGCGTGCTCCCGATGGTGCGCCTCTCGTCGGCGGCCTTCGGCACGCAGCTCGTCTCGCTGCCGTACTTCGGCCACGGCGGAGCCCTCGCCGACGACGACGAGACCTACGCCGCGCTCTTCGAAGAGTGCCGCGCACAGCTCCCGCGTACCGGCGCCTCGCGCGCCGAGCTCCGCCACGCCCACGCCGTCCCCAGCGAAGGACTCGCCGCGCGCGACGGCAAGGTGCTCATGCGCCTTGCGCTCCCCGGCGACCCCGAGGCCCTGCTCCGCGCCGTCGGACCGAAGGCCCGTGCGGACATCCGCCGCCCGGAGAAGGAGGGCATGACCGCCCACGTCGGCGGCGCCGAGCTGCTCCCCGAATACCATGCCGTGTATGCCTCGGTGATGCGCGACCTCGGCAGCCCGTGCCACGCGCCGGCGGTCTTCGCCGAGGCGCTGCGCCGCATGCCCGACCGGTGCTGGGTCGCGGTGGTGCGCTACCAGGGGCGCCCCGTCGGAGGGGGATTCCTCGCGGGCATGGGCGGCACCCTCGAGATCCCCTGCGCGGGCTCGCTCCATGCCCTCGCGCGGCTCCGCGGCAACATGCTGCTGTACTGGACGATCCTCCGCGAGGCCATCGGGCGCGGCTACACGAGCTTCTCCTTCGGCCGCTCCACCGAGGACTCGGGCACCTACGCGTTCAAGAAGAACTGGGGCGCCGTGCCCGTGGCGCTGCCCTACCACTACGTGCTCGGCGCGGGGCAGTCGCTGCCCGAGCTGCGCCCCGACAACCCCAAGTTCGCCCGCGCCGTGGCGGCGTGGAAGCGCCTGCCGGTGCCCGTCGCGACGGCCCTCGGTCCGCGCATCGTGCGCTGGATCCCGTGACCGCGGTACGCTGCGCGGCTGCCATGGTCCCCAACGCGCTGACGGTCGACGTCGAGGAGTATTTCCAGGTCGAGGGCCTCGCGCGGATCGTGCGGCGCGACGAGTGGCCGCGCCTCGAGTCCCGGGTCGTGTGGCAGACGTCGGTGCTCCTCGACCTCTTCGCGCGGGAGGGCGTCCACGCGACGTTCTTCACCCTCGGCTGGGTCGCGCGCCGGCACCCCGCGCTGGTGCGGCGCATCGTCGCCGACGGCCCCGAGCTCGCGTGCCACGGCGACGGCCACCAGATGATCGGGCAGCTCGGACCCGAGGCGTTCCGCGCCGACGTGCACGCCGCCAAGGCGACCCTCGAGGACTGCGCCGGCGTCCGCGTCGAGGGCTACCGCGCGCCCACGTTCTCCGTCGTCGAAGAGACCCGCTGGGCCCTCGACGTGCTCCGCGACGAGGGCTTCGCCTACGACGCCAGCATCTTTCCGATCCGCCACGACCGCTACGGCATCCCCACGGCGCCGCGCGCGCCGCACCGTCTCGCTGGACACGGCGACGGCCTCGTGGAGTTTCCGAGCAGCACCGTGCGCGTCGCAGGGCGCAACCTGCCCGTAGGCGGCGGCGGCTACCTGCGGCTCCTGCCCATGGCCTACACGCGCTGGGCGCTTCGCCGCATCGCCGCCGAGGGCTCGCCGTTCATGGTGTACCTGCACCCGTGGGAGATCGACGCGCAGCAGCCGAGCTTCGCGCTCGGACGCCTCGCCACGCTCCGCGGCTACCACCACATCGATCGCATCGTCCCGCGGCTCACGGACCTGCTCCGCGCGTTCCCCTTCGACGGCGCGGGGGCAGTGCTGCGCGCGCTGGGACTGCTTCCGGGGGCCGGCGGGCGGGTCGCGGCGTAGATGCTCGCGCCGTCGTTCATCGTCTTCGGCGACGACTGGGGCGCGCACCCCTCGAGCGTGCAGCATCTCTTTCGCCGCATCGCGCGCGACCATCGAACGCTGTGGGTCAACACCGTGGGGCTGCGTCCGCCGCGCCTCGACGCCCGCGACGCCGCGCGCGTGGTGCGCAAGCTGCGAGCGATCGTGCGGCCGCCGCCGGCGACCGCGTCGACGACGTCGGGAAGCGACGGCCTCGACCTGCACGTCGCCGCGCCGCCGATGGTTCCGTGGATGCGCCCGTCGGCGCTGCGTGCGCTGAACCGTGCGAGCGTGCGCGCGGTCGTGGGGCGCGCGGCGGAGCGCCTCGGTCTTCGCGACCCGGTGGTGGTGACCACGGTGCCCAACGGCGTCGACGGTCGGGGTCTCGCGGGGTCGCGGAGCCTCGTCTACTACTGCGTCGACGACTTCGCCGCGTGGCCCGGCATCGACCGCATCGCGGCGGAGTCCCTCGAGCGCGAGCTCCTTGCCTGCTGCGACGGGGTGCTGGCGACGAGCGCGCGCCTCGCCGAGACACGGAAGCCCGCGCGCGGAACGGTGACGCTGCTCCCCCACGGCGTCGACGTGGCGCACTTCGCCAAGGCCCGCGACGCGGCGACGGTGCCGTGGAGCGGCGTGCGCCGTGGCCGTCCGGTGCTCGGGTACCTCGGGCTCGTGGACGCACGCCTCGACGTGCCGCTGCTCGCCGCCGTGGCCCGCGCGCGCCCCGAGTGGGACCTCGTCTTCGTGGGCCCCACGGACGTCGCGCCGGACCCGCGCCTGACGGGGTCCAACGTGCGCTTCGTGCCTGCCGTTCCGTACGCGCGGCTGCCCGAGGTGCTCGCGGCCTTCGACGTCGCGCTGCTGCCCTACGAGCGCAACGAGCTCACGCGCTCGATCAACCCGCTGAAGCTCCGGGAGTACCTGGCCTCGGGCGTGCCGGTGGTGGCGACGCCGCTGCCCGAGGTGCTCCGCTACGCGCCCGAGGTGGGCCTCGGCGACACCACCGAGAGCTTCGTCGCCGCCGTTGAAGCTGCGCTGGCGGGACCCCGCGATCGCCGCGACGCACGCGCCGAACTGCTTCACGGCGAGAGCTGGGACGACCGGGCCGAGACCTTCCTCGCGCGGTGTCGCGAGGTGCTGGAGGGAGCGTCGCGATGACCGTGCTCGAGGCCCTGGCGGGCCGCATCGACCGCCGCAACGCGCGGCTCTGGGCCCCGGACCTCGTGCGCGGATGGCTCTCTCGCGAGGCGCCCGTCGAGGGCCGCCCGGTGCACGTCTACGTGTGCGTGTGCGACCATTTCGAGCCGCGCTGGCGCCGCCCCTCCCTCGACGAGGAGCGCCGCCGCGTCGACGCCTGGGTGCAGGGCTTCCCTGCCCTCGCACGGCGGCACCGCGACAGCTTCGGCCGCGCGCACGTCCGCACGCTGTTCTTCCCCGTCGAGGAGTACCGCCCGGAGCACCTCGACGCGCTGCAGGGACTCGTGTCTCAGGGGCTCGCCGACGTCGAGGTGCACCTGCATCACGACCACGACACGCGGGAGAACCTCGTCCGCACGCTCCGCGACTTCGCCGACCTGCTCCACGAGCGCCACGGGCTGCTCCGCGTCGACCCGGCCACCGGGCGCCCGACCTGGGCGTTCATCCACGGCAACTGGGCCCTCGACAACGCGCTCCCCGACGGCCGGTACTGCGGCGTCGACGACGAGCTCTCGGCGCTCCTCGAGGCTGGCTGCTACGCCGACCTCACGATGCCGTGCGTGCCCTCGGGCGCCCAGGGGCGCATGGTCAACCGGGTGTACTACGCGCGCAGCGCGCCGGGACGATCGCGCGGGCACGACCACGGACGTCCGGTGCACGTCGGCAGCGCGGCGCGGCCCGGCGAGCTGTTGCTCATCCCCGGACCGGTGGCGCTGCACTGGCGCTCGCGGGCTGGCGGAGTGGTGCCGCGCATCGAGGCGTCCATGCTCGAGCCCGAGAACCCCGTGCCCTTCGGCCAGCGCGTCGCGTCCTGGCTCGAGCACGGCGTGAGCATCCCCGGCGCGCCGAACCACCGCTTCGTGAAGCTGCACGCGCACGGCTGCAACGGCGACGCGCCGGAGTGGTTCCTGCGTGGCGGCGGCCCCTTCGACACGCTGCTCTCGACGCTCGAGGAGGCCTGCGGCGACACCCGCCGCTGGCTGCTCCACTACGTCACCGCGCGCGAACTGTACGACACCGTGAAGTCCCTCGAGGACGGGTCCCTCTCGAACACCTGACACCATGCGCACCGCACTCGGCTACGCGATCCTCCTGGTCATGGTCGGCATCGCCCTCGTGCGCAACCCGCGCATGGCGGTGTTCGGCATGGTGGCCGCCGACACCATCCGCCCGGGCGACGAGTACATCGAGTTCGGCATGGAGACGGTGCGGTTCTCCATCACCTTCTACGCCGTCGCCCTCGGCCTGCTCGTCGTCTTCTACAAGCGCTACCGGATCACCTCCGACCGCTTCCACTGGGCGATCTTCTTCCTGTTCATGAGCGTCGTGAACTCGGTGCTGCACGCCCCCTGCTTCGGGCCCGGGCTGGTGCAGATCGACAACTATTTCAAGATGCTCCTGCAGTACTATTTGATCTGCGCGTTCATGCGGAACGACGCGCACCTGCGCGAGCTGATGTGGGCCGTGTCGTCGGCCTCGGTCGTGGTCGCGCTGCGCTACTGCTACGGCAAATTCCATCTCAACGAGCGCAACTTCGAGGGCGCCACCGGCGACCGCAACGAGATGGCCATGACCATGGTCATGACGGTCCCGTTCCTCTTCATGCTCGGGCTCACGGCGAAGCAGACCTTCGTGCGCGTCTTCGCGTGGGCGTGGCTCGCGCCGCTGGGGCTCACGGTGCTGCTCTGCCTGTCGCGCGGTGGCATGCTCGGCCTCGGCGCCGTCGGCGGGTACCTGCTCTACCGGCTTCATCACAAGCGCTGGCTCGTGGTGGTGGGCGTCTTCGGCGCCCTCGTGGGCCTCGCGAACCTCCCGACGGAGGTGACCGCGCGCTTCATGACCATCGGCATGGCCGCGCACCAGGACGCGAGCGCCATCGGACGACTCAACGCCTGGGCCGCCGCGCGGCACATGGTCATGGACCGTCCGTTCTGGGGCGTCGGCTCCGGGAACTTCCTCGTGTGGTTCAGCCGCTACGCGCCGGACCCCAACGACGTGCACGTGGCGCACTCTTCGTTCTACCAGCTCCTCGGCGAGCAGGGCCTGCCGGGGCTCGGCGTGTGGCTCTACCTCGTGATCATGTGCTGGCTCGTCGCGAGCTGGTGCGAGATGCGCCTCGAGCGGATCTACAAGGCCCAGTGGACCGACGCCCGCTACATGCTCGTCGCCATCAAGGCGAGCTGGATCGGCTACGTGCTCTGCGGCGCGTTCCTCTCGCAGGAGGACATGGATTTCTTCTACCACCTGCTCGCGATGACCTCGCGCTACGCGTTCTTCATCGACGCCTTCGAGAAGGACCACTACGCCGCGCGCGCCGCGCAGACCGCCACCGAGCGCACCACGCTCCCGTCGGGGCCCGAAGACCGCCTCACGCAGCCGCTGCTCGGCGCAGGCTGAGCTCGCGCCCTTCGCGGTGAATGCCGCGCCTCCGGGCGTCGTCGGTGGAACGTCCCCGCAGCCGGAGGTACAAGCCCCACGATGAAGCACGCACGACGACTCCTCGGTGTCCTCTTCGCCGTCGCGGCGCTCCTCGGGGTGCGCGGCGAGGCCCTCGCGCAGGCGCCCGGCGGCCCGCGGCATTTCGTCGAGACGCACCACGCGGCGGTGAACCGGCTGCTCCGCACGCACCCCGACGGCCCTGCGCGCGCGCAGCGCGACGAGCAGGTGGCGCGCATCCTCAACAGCATGCTCGACATCGACGAGCTCGGGCGGCGCGCCCTCGACCCGATGCTGGGACAGCAGTCCGCGGAGCATCAGCAGCAGTTCCTGACGCTGCTGCGGCGGCTCATCGAGAGCAACTACCGGCAGAACCTCGACGCGACGCTCGACTGGGGCATCACCTACGCGAACGACGAGCCGGGCGATGGCGGCAGCGACGCCGTGGTGCGCACGGTGGCCCGCTCGCGCACCGACGCCCGCGCCGCGCCGGTCACCGTCGACTACCGCCTGCACCGCGCGGGCACGGCCTGGATCGTCTACGACATCGTCACGAACAACGTTTCCCTCGTGCAGACGTACCACGACGCATACACCCGCATCGTGCGCGAGCACGGCTTCGACGACCTGCTCGCGCGCATGCGCCGCCGCGTCGACAGCCTGGGCCGCGACGCCGGCGCCAACCCCTAGCGAAGACCCCGGGGATTCGTTGACACCCGCGGGCCCCGCGGGCATACGAGGAGCGCGGCATGAAGCTCTATTCCAGCAAGGTTCCCGTGATCGCGATGGACATCGTGCGGCTCCTGACCGCCGAGAAGGACATCGAGGTAGGCAGCACGAAGGAGGTCGAGGCCGACATCGAGGCCGTGCTGCGCGAGTACCTGCGCATGGAGCGCGACCTCACCGAGAAGGCCAAGGACCGCGTCGAGCAGCTCGGCGGCGGCCGCGAGGACATCTCCCGGGTGAAGAAGAACCTGGCGGAGCAGCGCAACATCGGCCTCGGCGGCGACGCGATCTCGTACATCCTGAACCAGATCCTCACGATGCTGATGCGGTCGCCGAGCGTCGACGAGGTCTTCTCCGACGACGACGTGATCCGCCGCAAGTGCAAGAAGATCCTCGAGCGCCACATGGCGGCCGAAGAGGACCTCGAGAAGGAGGTGCGCGATCGCATGAAGAACTTCAGCGAGGGCACCTCCACCTGGGACGTCGAGTACGCGCGGGTCACCGAGCAGGTGAAGCGCCGTCGCGGGATCTCCTGAGGGCGGCCGCGATGTGGATCCCGAAGGTCGAAGAGAAGAAGCACTTCTGTCACAAGTGCAAGAACGAGCTCGTCTTCGAGGTGAAGATGGGCCGCCGCGACCAGTGCCCGCACTGCGGGGCCGATCTCCAGGCCTGCAAGAACTGCGAGTACTGGGACGTGGGCGCGCACAACCAGTGCCGCGAGAAGATCACCGAGTACATCCCGGACCGTGAGTCGGCGAACTTCTGTTCGTTCTTCACGTTCAAGAACGGCGAGCCGGGGTCCAACGACACCGAGCTGAAGGCGAAGGCGAAGCTCGCCTCGCTGTTCGCGCCGAAGAAGTGAAGGGTACGGGAGCGGCGATGAAGGTCCTGGTCACCGGCGGCGCGGGGTTCATCGGGGGGCACCTCGTCGATGCGCTGCTCGCGCAGGGCGCGACGGTGCGCGTCATCGACAACTTCGCCACCGGGCGCCGCGAGAACATCGACCGCGTCCGCGGCCGCATCGAGTTCATCGAGGGCGACATCTGCGACCCCGCAGCATCCGAGGCCGCGGTGCACGGCGTCGAGGTGGTGTTCCACGAGGCGGCGATCCCGAGCGTCGCGCGCAGCGTCGCCGACCCCGTCGCGAGCAACCGCGCCAACGTCGGCGGAACCGTGCAGATGCTCGACGCGGCCCGCAAGGCCGGCGTGCGCAAGTTCGTGTACGCAGCGAGCTCGAGCGCCTACGGCGACACGCCGACGCTCCCCAAGATCGAGACGATGACGCCGCGGCCCATGAGCCCGTACGCCATCAGCAAGCTCGCCGGCGAGCATTACGTCTCGGTGTTCGGACGGCTCTACGGCTTCGAGACGGTGTCGCTCCGGTATTTCAACGTCTTCGGTCCGCGGCAGGACCCGCGCAGCGAATACGCCGCCGTGATTCCGCGCTTCGTCACCGACATCCTCGCCGGGCGCCGTCCGTCGATCTTCGGCGACGGCGAGCAGACGCGGGACTTCTGCTTCATCGAGAACGTGGTGAGCGCGAACATGCTCGCGGCGAAGGCGACGACGCGCGGCGAGGTGGTGAACATCGCGTGCGGCGCGCGGGTGTCGCTCAACGCGCTCATCGCCATCGTGAACGAGGAGCTCGGCACCGACCTCGAGGCCGTCCACGGTCCGGGTCGTCCCGGCGACGTGCGCGACTCGCTGGCGGACATCGGCGCGGCGCAGCGGCTCCTCGGTTACGAGGTGCTCTTCGACCTGCGCGCGGGCCTGCGCAAGGCCATCGACTGGTATCGCGCGAACTCTCCCGCGGCGTAGGGAGTCGCCCGGTGCGGAGCATGACGGGCTTCGGCTGCGGCGGCGCCCCCCTCGGCGAGGCTCGCGTCCACGTCGAGGTCCGCACCGTCAACCATCGCCACCTCGACGTGCGCGTGCGCGTTCCGCGAGAGCTCGGGGAGCACGCCGTCTTCGTGGAGCAGCGTGTCCGTGCGCGGCTCGCCCGCGGCCGCGTCGACGTCGGCGTGCGCCTCGACGGCTCCGGAGCCGCCGCCCTCGACGAGTCCCGGGCACGCGCGGCGCTGCAGGCGCTGCAGCAGATGGCCGACGCCCTCGGGTACGCCGAGCGCGTGCCGCTCTCGCTCCTCGCCGCGGTGCCGGACCTCTTCGTGTCGTCGGCCGGGGCTGGAGCCGAGGACGCGCGCGAGGCCCTCGAGGCCGCCGTCGCCGAGGCCTTCGAAGCGCTCGACCGCAGCCGCAGCACCGAGGGGGCGGCTCTTCGCGAGGCCTTCGACGAGCTCTGCGCGTC